>JAFAXQ010000150.1 GCA_019240835.1 Ktedonobacteraceae bacterium | reverse complement strand
GCCGTCCCATCGAAGACATTCTCACGCAGTGTGCAGCAGGCATTGCTGCCTGTTGGCACTTGAGCAAGAGTGCAGAGGGGTCAGACCTTGCCCTGGCTTTCAGGTGTGTGTCGGGCTATCTGCCCACCCTCAAAGCGATTGTCAAAGACTCCTCACAGTACCGCAAGGCGGCAGCTACTCTAGCGGGGCAGTGTGCGCTGCTGCAAACGATACTCGGCCTGCATCTGCAAGGACTCAAAGAGGCCGAGCAGTATGCCCAAGAGGCGGTGACCTATAGCAAAGAAGCTCAGGATATTCCGCTTTTGGTAAGTGCCTTGGATTATGCTGCCTGGATGCATTACTTTGCAAAGCACAGCCAGCAAGCCTTACGCTTAATCGAACAAGCCATCCCGTTGCTCAAACAGAAACCCTATGGGACTGCGCTACCCCCTCTTCTGTGCGCGGATGTGTATAGTACGCTGGCAGTCATGCAGGCCAAGAACGGACGAGATGGAACTACTTCACTGGCTCTGGCGAAGGAAGCTCTCTTCGCACCACCGCTTGACGAGCCTTGTTTTGTGGGCATAGAGTACACAACATCTGATGTCTTTTTGGAAGAAGGGCTCTTCCATTACCAGCAAGGGGAACCGGACAAAGCAGTGAACGCCTTTAGTCAGCTTGTTGATCCAAATACGCTTGCTGCAAAATTGCCGATGCCAGAAAGAGTACGTATCGGAGCACTGAATGATATGGCACGTGCGCTCTTGAATAACGAAACTAAGGAGATGGAACGAGTCATCCACTTCTGGCGAGCAGCCCTTGAGGGAGCAGTGAAACTGCAGAGTGAACAGCGCTTCAGCGAGGTTCTGGTCACCTATGAGATCATGGAGAGTCTGTGGCCCAGAGAGAAACGCATCACAGAACTGCGCGATCTCGTTGTTCATTGGTAGCACACCGCTCTGCTTTCCTCTCCTTTTCTCAGCTTTTCTTCTGCTCTTTGAGCACCTTCTGCCTTTGCACTGGACAGGTGCCGTGTGATAGGCTATAGTATCCTCACTGAAAGCACAGACGCATAAACAAGTGAGGAGCACAGCCATGAAGCGAGAGCGCTTGATAGCAGCACGGGTAAGGAGACATTGGACCTTAGAGCAAGCAGTCGAACGCCTTGGGGTGAACCCCAATACCCTCTATAAGTGGGAAGCGGGCAAGGCCACCCCGCGTTTCTACAATATCCAGAAGCTCTGTGAGGTCTATGAAGCCTCCGCCTGGCAACTGGGCTTAGATATCGTACAGGAGGTCGTCACCTCGCAAGCGCTGGCCACCAACCAAGCCTTGAGCACGTTCATGCAGACCGATCTGACCCTGCGCCTGCTGGCCCTCGTTTTTGAACCACACCGAGTGTCCTGCCAGCACCTGCAACGGCTGCAAGAGAGGATTCGCCACATCATGGAGGAGGAGCCTGCTATCGACAATGATCTGATCTCACGGCGTGAGGCCCTGCATCGCCTCGCGTTATTGCCCTTTGCCACCTTGCAGCTCAGTGCGCTGGGTGCCTCCTTGAGCCGTCCCATCGAAGACATTCTCACGCAGTGTGCAGCAGGCATTGCTGCCTGTTGGCACTTGAGCAAGAGTGCAGAGGGGTCAGACCTTGCCCTGGCTTTCAGGTGTGTGTCGGGCTATCTGCCCACTCTCAAAGCGATTGTCAAAGACAGCTCACAGTACCGCAAGGCAGCAGCCACTCTGACGGGGCAGTGTGCGCTGCTGCAAACGGCGCTCTGCTGGCATCTACAGGGACTCAAAGAGGCCGAGCAGTATGTGCAAGAGGCGGTGACCTATAGTAGAGAAGCTCAGGATATTCCGCTCTTGGTGAGTGCCTTAGCCTACGCTGCCTGGACGCATTCCTACGCCAAGCGCTACCAGCAAGCCTTACATACTATCGAACAAGCCATCCCCTTGCTCAAACCCAAGTCGCATATTGTCCCACCTCTTGTTTGTGGGGATATCTATAGTGTGTGGGCCGTTATGCAAGCCAAAAATGGACAAGAGATAAGTCCTTCACTGGCGCTAGCGAAGGAAGCGCTCTTGGCTCCATCAGATGATGAACCTTGTTTCGTGGGTACTCAGTTCTTCGCATCTGGAATCATTTTGAATGAAGCCGCCGCCCAGTATTACCAGGGGAAAACGGAGAGAGCATTGGATGTATTGAGTCAAGTCATCGATCCAGAAACCCTGGTCGTAAAACTGCCACTGCCAGAGCCATGGCATATCGAAGCCCTCAATGACATGGCACGAACAGCACTCAAAAGCGAGCACAAGCAGATGGAACGCGTGATTCACTTCTGGCGAGCAGCCCTTGAGGGAGCAGTGAAACTGCAGAGTGAACAGCGCTTCAGCGAGGTTCTGGTCACCTATGAGATCATGGGGAGTCTGTGGCCCAGAGAGAAACGCATCACAGAACTGCGCGATCTCGTTGTTCATTGGTAGCACACCGATCTCCCTTCCTCTGCTTCTCTATCACTTTTACTAGCCGTTGAACAGCCATCTCAAATTCTTTCCAGGGCTTCCTCATCCTGGTAGAATAGGAAGCCCTGAGGGAGCAGGATGAGCCACGCTCGACTACGACAAATCAAGAGGTAGTGTAGATACCCCACCACCTGCATCAACACGCAATTCTTGTACCAACAACTCCGCTTTTTGCAACAAATCATTGCAATGCTGTGTCAGCTTCATGCCTTCTTGATAATAATGCAAGGCTCGCTCGAGCGGCAACTGGCCGTCTTGTAGTGCTGCAATAGCGGCTTCGAGTTGGGCAAAAGCTTCTTCAAAGGAGAGTTCTTTCATACTTCGCCAACCATTTCTAAATAATAATGTGTTTCTATCAAAGACGAACTTCGGCTGTAATGTGACCATCTTGTACTTGAATGGTCAACTCGTCGCCAGGGTGGACGTGTTGGACGCTGGTTACGATGGCTTGATCGTGCTCGCGGCGCACAATAGCGTAGCCACGGGCGATGGTGAGTAACGGGCTGAGCGAGTGCAGTTGTAGTGCGGCGCTGCGTAGTCTCTCATGGCGTAGTGCAAGCATATGTTGTAGGCGCGTCTGGAGGCGTTCTGTAGTATCGTCGAGCATCTGGCGTCGTCTATCAATCATATGTATGGGGCTAACGCGTTGCAGGTCACGTAGGCCATACTCTAGCTGTTCTCTTAGGTCGTAGAGGTGCTCTTCCATCAGAGTGGTCAGTGTTTGTTGCAGTTCCAAGACCTGCTCGCGCCAGAGGGCGATATCGGGTACAGCAGCGGTGGCGGCAGCGGTTGGCGTGGCGGCACGATGATCGGCCACTAGGTCGGCGATGGTGGTATCTGTTTCGTGACCGACGCCGCTGATAACCGGTGTGCGCGAGCGGGCAATGGCGCGTGCTACCACTTCTTCGTTGAAGGCCCACAATTCTTCTATTGAACCTCCTCCACGGCCAACGATGATCACATCGGCCTCACCGTGCTCATTGAGCAGGTCAAGCGCGGCGACGATAGAGGCGGGGGCTTCAGCTCCTTGTACAAGTGCAGGAGAAACGATGACACGAGCAAGGGGATAGCGCGTACTGAGAACGCGTAGCATGTCGCGCAAGGCTGCTGCTTGCAGCGAGGTAACAATACCGATGGTCGTTGGCGATGAGGGCAGTGAACGCTTTCGTTCTGCATCGAACAATCCCTCAGCCGCCAGGCGTGCCTTGAGTTGCTCAAAACGTTGAAAGAGCATACCCGCTCCTAACGTTCTGACCTCCTCGACGTAGAGTTGTAGCTTGCCGTCACGCTCATAATAGGAAACGCGCCCGTTGACGGCTACTGCCATGCCATCGCGCAGTTCTGGCGCGGATGAGCGCAAGCGTGCGTACTTAAAGAAGACACAGTGCAGTTGAGCTTCACTCTCTTTCAGTGTAAAGTAGCAATGGCCAGAGGAGGAGTACGTTTTACAGTTGGACACCTCTCCCTGTACCCATATGTTCTGCAACATATCGTTGACTTCTAGCAGATCCTTAAGGTAGAGAGAAAGCTCTGAGACGCTGACAACTGCTGGTGCGTCGGCATAGTCGGGCAGGTACATGCTGGCTAGGCCCCTTCTGCACTATCGATAATCATCAGCGGTTGCCCATACTCTATAGGCTGTCCATCCTGTACCAGAATTTCGACGATACGCCCTGCTAGTGGTGCCTCTATTTCGCTGAGCACATTCAAGGACTGGATTGTTGCTAGCAATTGACCAGCCTTCACGCGGTCTCCGAGGGCAACCAATGGGTTGCCCTGTGGCTTGGCCCAGCAATGGAAGATACCAACAAGCTGAGCAATAACCCTGTGTTTTGTTTCGGCTGGCTGCGTAGGGCTGGAGTTGGCAATGATGGTTCCCTGTTCGCTTCGTTGGGCACTGCCCTCTGCTGCTTTCGCCTTGCGTAGCACCAGGTGTGTGCCTTCTTTGACGCGCTTTAGCTCTATCTCGGATACATCACTGCGGTCAAGAAGGCGTACAAGGTGGCGCAACTGTTCCAGGCTGATACTCTCAACTTGCTCCTCACGCATCTGTGGCCCAACATTGTGATTATGTTTATTTCCATCCATAGCATATCACCGCTGAATTACCAGTTCGGTTGGGGATTGTGTGAGTACTTCAATCCCGTCTTCTTTCACCAGGACACAGTCCTCAACACGGACACCAATGCTTTCGGAGATGTACACTCCCGGCTCAACGGTAACGACACAACCCGCTGGCAGTGCCACATCTTCTGGGGCGCGTGGCGAGAGCGACGGTTCTTCGTGTATCTGCAAGCCAACGCCGTGTCCGGTGCTATGCACGAAGTACTGTGACAGGTTGGCCGTGTCCAATGCATTGCGAGCTAGAGCATCTGCTGCAGGTCCAGACATGCCAGCGTGCAGCCCTGCCTCGCACGTCTTCATGGCGTTCAGTACAGCGTCATATACCTCACGCATACGAGGTTCGGTAGGTTCGCCAAGACAAATAGTACGTGTCATATCGGCGCAGTAGCCTTTATAACGCGCCCCCATGTCAATAGTAATAAGCTCTCCGCGCTGAATGCGCCGCCCTCCGGAGCGGGCATGCGGCATTGAACCATTAGGACCAGAAGCGACGATAGTATCGAAGGCTGGACCATCGGCACCGCGCTCGACCATCTGACGCACAATCTCCCACTCAAGCTCTTTCTCCGTCACTCCCGGCTCAATCCAGCGACAGATGTAGGCGAAGGCTTCATCGGTAATGGCTACGGCACGCTTGAGCAGTTCTAACTCATCAGGTTGTTTCACGAGGCGCAAGGTGCTCACATAGCTTTGCTCGTAAGGGTGAAGGGTATACACATTCTCGCCAGCGGTGCGTAACTTCTCATAGCCGGCATAGGTGATTGCTGAAGACTCAAAGCCAATACGCTTCCAGCCATATTTCTGCGCCTGTGCTACAATGAGTGGTGCATACTCACGTCCTTCGGAAACAACGAACTCCCAGCCTACAGCTTCGCGCTGCGCAGCTTCCTCATACAATGGATTGGTCAACACTATCTGCTCCTGCAGACTTACCAGCAGCAGAGCGGCCCCTTCTGTATCGTCGCAAAGCCAGCCGCTCAGGTAGGAACGGTTCTGTGGCTGCGTCACCAACAGAGCATCTAGGTTTTGTTCGCTAAGCCATGTGCGCAACTTATTGACATTTTCCTGACTCATATATTTCCCTCTTGTAATAATTCGACCAATGCTTCCAGAGCCATGATGTAGCCACGCCAGCCAAAGCCAACAATATGTCCTCGACAGATGGCGGCAAGAACTGAGTGGTGCCTAAACTCTTCACGTGCGTAGATGTTGCTGATATGCACTTCAATGGCTGGAACCTTGCTCGTAGCAAGGGCATCGCGTAGTGCAATAGAATAGTGCGTCAGCGCTCCTGCATTAATGATAACACCCGAAATATGCTCAGCGTGTTGCTGCAGATAGTCGATAAGTGCTCCTTCATAGTTGGATTGAAAACAGTCTACGCACACATTCAGTTCTTTCGCTCGTGTCTGCAGTCGCTCGTTGATCTGAGCGAGTGTCATAGTGCCATATACAGCAGGCTCACGTGTACCTAGCATATTCAAATTTGGTCCGTGTAAAACAAGAACGGTAAGCATGTGCTAACGTTTCTCCGCGAAGTACTCTGTCACTATGGGTAACACGACATCATCGGGCAGATGCGTAATTATCACCTCGCCGATGCGCTGTGGCATAATCCAGCGTACTCGTTTATTGGTCACTTTTTTGTCTAGTTGTATCGCCCCTAGTATGTCTTGCGCCTGTACAGCGCCACGGTATGTTACGGGTAAGCCTAACGCAGTCAGCAGTCGGTTCTGGCGGAGCATGTCATCGCTAGTCAACATTGTGACTTTGTGCGCCATTGCCGCCTCAACGACCATACCGAGAGAGACGGCCTCACCGTGCAACCATTTCCCGTAACCAGCCACATTCTCCAGTGCGTGTGCTATGGTGTGGCCATAGTTCAAAATAGCACGACGGCCTTGTTCGCGTTCATCCTCTTCTATAATCAGGGCTTTCAGGTCTATGCAGCGTGCGACGATACGACAGAGCAACTCAACAGGAGGAGAAGAAAACGTGCGCAAGGCATCTGCATTGGCTTCAAGCTGGGTGAACAACTCGGCGTCAAGTATGATACCATACTTTACCACTTCTGCCCATCCCTCTGTACGCTCCCGTGCAGGCAGGGTGAGTAGCGCAGATGGGTCAACAAGCACGAGGCGAGGATGATAAAAGGCACCAATGAGATTCTTCCCCTTTGGGTGGTTGATACCGGTTTTGCCGCCAATGGCTGCGTCTATCTGAGCAAGCAGCGACGTGGGAACCTGTATCAAGGGGACACCGCGCAGGTAGGTAGCGGCAGCAAAGCCAACGAGATCACCTACGACGCCACCACCTAGGGCGATGATAGTTTCTTTACGCTCAGCGCGCTGTTCGAGCAGCCAATCATAGATGGCACTGAGCTGCTGCTGTGATTTACTGGTCTCGCCAGCAGGAATGGCGTAGAGGTGAGGCGTAAAGCCTAAGCGTGTCAGGCTCTGCAGAACAGGTTGTGCATACAGGCGTTGAATGTTGCTGTCGGTGATGATAAAGACCCGCGCAGGTACATGCAGTTGCCTAAGATAGTGGGCGAGCCGTCCTATGCCACCCCAGTCAACGACCACATCATATCCCTCCCCTACACGTACATGCCGCACAATCGGCGCAACTCCGTCCAGTTCATCTGCTGCTATGAGCATAGCTATAATCTCCTGTACAACCTGCTCGGCAGACTTCTGTTGAGTTGAACAAGCAAACTCTGCCTCTTTGTACCAATGAATACGTGTGTTCAAGAGGGCATCCAGCGCGGCAAGGGGATCAGCACCAGCAAGAAGAGGGCGTGTTTCGGGAAGCACACCCTGAGCAGAGGCGATTTCATGTTGAGCATGCAGACGCTCTAAAGCGGTGGCAGGCTCAACGTCAAGAAAGATACGTATCCCTCGCTCGGCCATAAGGGCACGATTCTCGGAGCACGTAACGATGCCTCCGCCCGTGGCTATGACAGCTCCTCTTGTCGTTTGCACAGCCCTGACCAGTGCGCGGCTCTCGCATGCACGAAAGTACTGCTCGCCATAGCGTGCGAAAATTGTTGGGATGTGTTGGCCACACTCCTCTTCGACGAGCGTATCAATGTCATATAAAGGCATGCCGAGGCTCTGTGCCAGTAGCCGGCCCACTGTGCTTTTTCCGCTGCCTGAAAGCCCTATGAGGAAAATGCTTTGCATATGCCGCTATTCTATCATGAGTAGGCTTGCCCTTGCTATGTGCATAGATATGGGACGAGGGTAATTTGGCATCAAGCTCAATAGGGGTACAGGAATTTATCCCACAAAACTTCGTTTCTGCTCGTCCATTTAGGGAAGCACCAATCTCATTTAACCCTCTCTGGCTTGTCGAATCCTCCAGAGGAGCTAATTGATGAAAGATAGGTGCTGTATTGCAGAAGCGTAAACGAAGAGATATAAAGAAAGGAAACAGAACCGTGAAAACTCTCTCTTCTCCTCGATTCTTCAAAGTAGTAATTCTCGCTGTTGTGTGTGCTCTGCTCATCTTTTTAGCGATGGTGCTGATCACACCTGCTACATCTACCCTACCTGATGGCACTCGTGTGACCAGTAACCCTAGCTATACTGTCCCAAATGGTACCCGTGTGACCAGTATCCCTGGGTATATTGTCCCAAATGGAGGGTATCATAATGACGAAACTCCTTATGGTACTCGTGTGACCAGTAACCCTGGATATGTTGTCCCAGATGGTATTCGTGTGAACGATAGCATTTGAGGCAAAGCGGGATAGCTTTGCCATAAAGAGGGTGGAAGACAATAGGCATCATTCTTTCATAAGAATGATGCCTATTGCCTCAATTAAGCTCTTAGGATCTATTGACAAAAAAATGACGCGCTTGTAGCCCTTAATAAAGCTCCTCATTCCTAACACTTGTACTCAACGTATCGAGCAAACTAAAGCTAGACGTGTCTACCGAGTTAAGATGCTGCTCCGTTGCCACACCAGCGCGCTCGAAAGACTGTGTGCGATTATCGAACACTTGGAACTTGCGGCCAAAGGAGAAGACGTATTGCTCTATGCGTCCGGTCTGGCGGTCCAGCACCAGGATATCATCACCAGTAGAGCAGTTGCCTTTGTTCAAGCACTGCGCACGGTCAAGAAATGCTCCTACGAGAATCTGCCAGCGTGGTCCCCAACTCTGGACGGTATACTGCTGCTTCATCTGCAGTGAGCCATCAAAGGCCATGAAAGTACTGTGCTGCGCCTGCGAGTCGTAAAGCATTACACTTAGTGTAGGCGTGCCGAAATGACCAACGTAGAGTACTCTATTAGTGCCCCAATTGGAGTAGGTTTTCGTGCTTTGCAGGGAGAGGTCTTGGGCAAAACTCAAAATCTGTGCTTTTCCGTTGCTAGGATCGTAGAGCAACATTTGAGCACGGCCAGAGCCGCTAAAATCACCGCTGTAGACAACCCAGTTACCATCGAGATTGTGGGCCTGTTGATAATCGTCAATCTGCATCTGGGCATCGAAGTCCATGATGCGCGCTTCACCGACGGTGCGATCATAGAGGAAAATGCCATCACGGGTGCTCCCGGCAAAGCGACCCACGTAGACCTCCCAGTTGGCGTGCCAGAGGGTAAAATCTTGCTGCTGCCGAATACTAAAGTCCTGGTTAAAGTCGAGTGCAACAATATTAGCCGTGCGCCCGACTTTCTCCCAATCCTGCGGCACACTGCCACTCAGATCACGTGTACTCGCAGTGGTAGCAGACGAGAAGCTCGCGAGATTGGTACGCGTGGCAGGCGTAAAAGTAGCAGTTTGGTCCTGAGGCGTCTTTGTCGGCTTAGGCTTCGGCGTGGGGTCCGGCGTTGCTGTCGGCTTAGGCTTCGGCGTTGGCTCCGGTGTTGCTGTCGGTTTGGGGGTTGGACTTGGTTTAGGGGTTGGGCTTGGTTTTGGCGTTGCTGTTGGGTCCGGCTTAGGGGTTGGACTTGGCTTCACTATAGGCGTGGGATTTTGCGGAGGAGTAGTTGTTGTACTTGAGTCGGGTTGAGCGAAGCGCTTGTACATAAACACGCCGCTACGTTGTCCGTCGTAACGACCAACGTACAGTTCCCAATCGCTTCCCCAGCCAGGTATAATCGCGTGCTTTTTGATTGTTAACTGTGGAGTCAAGCTAATGAGCTGTATGGTACCTGCCACACGATCATAGAGCAGAATGTCAGACTCTCCTGTACCTGCAAAGTCGCCAATATGAATATCAAGCGACGACCCCCATTTGTTGGCAGGTGTAATCGAATCAGAGAGATTCACCAGTTGCGAAGAGGTATGAGCTAGACTTGCGGAGACATCACCATATATTTTGCCCGACACATTTTTAAAAGGAACAGAAGCACGGGTAGAAGGCTTTCCCAAGTGGAGTACTTTTAGGCTTCCCTGCTGCCGATTATAGAGCAGCAGGTCGCTGAAACCAGTTCCCGTAAAGTCGGCATTGAACTCTTGATCAGAAGAGACAGGGGGCAAGCCAAGAGCAATACGATCACTCGCTAGGCTACTAGGGTTGGTCAGCATGCTGTTGGCATGTGTTACCTGCGCGGTATCCAGACCACTCACGCCTGCCAAGTGGGCAAAGCGCACAGGATCAAGCATACGCGGGAAGTAAATAAAACGCATACTGCCATTCTGGAAGCGGGGACCATTAATTACAGAGACATCGTAGCCCTTGCCGATGTATATAGGTGTGGAGTCACCGTAGTTCTGATACGTCACATTGAAACTGCTAGCGTCTGGACTTACCCACGTGACAAAGGCCACATGGCCAGCCGCACTATAGGCCCACGAGCCATCGCCACGAGGAAATACAGCTATCGACCCCAGACGCGGCGTCGTTCCTAGCGACAGTCCGCTACGTTCCGCGTCCACAATCCAATCTGCTGCGTTGCCCCAATTGAGTGGTAGGTCGTAGCCAAGCAAGTGCCACTGCTCCCATGCCCACCAGACACAGTTGCCACCAATTGGATAGGGGCCGGGGCAGATAGGAAATGGATTGCCATCTGGGGAAAAATATATTTTACTGCAGTCCGCATTGACTGTTGGGTTTGTGTGGCTGTCAGCGCTTACGGGAAGCGGGGTTAATGCGCCTAGTTCAATACCGACTGGAATGAGTAAAAGAGCAACACCCAACAGGCATAGCAGGCGTTGACGATTTTCACGGCGTAACAGAAACGTGCTATGATGTACAGGTAACACATACATTGGAGTTGGCATGAAAACTCTGCCTTCTTCCTATCACTTCTTTACCGATATCTGCTATGGGATATAACGTCTTAAAACAAGTCAGAGTATACCATATTATATCAATTTGGATACAAGCTGGCGCACAATTAGCATGTTTTCCCTGCGTGCCTGTTGACAGGTGTTCTCTGTTCTGCTATCCTCCTCAAGAGGGCACCCAAGGCTTATGCGTTCTCGTCTTTCCTCGTGCCTTCGACGTCCACAGAAAACACAACAATTTCATATAAAAAAAGGTAGCAAGTGACATATGCTTGATCTCGCATTTATTAGGAACCATCCTGATAGAGTCAAAGACGCAGCGCGGCTCAAGAATAATCCAATCGATATTGATGCTTTATTGGCTCTCGATCAACAGGTGCTGACCCTGCAAAGGCAGGTGGAGGATGCGCGTGCGTTGCAGAACCAGATTTCAAAGCGTATGCAGGAGGCGGCTAAGAACAAGGACAACGCCCTCAAAATGGCGTTGATCGCCGAAGGCAAAGAGATGGCCGAGCAGATCAAGGCGATGGAGCCGAGCCTAGCAGCCCTGACTGAGGAGCGGCAGCAAATGCTCTACCTCGTGCCGAACATCCCTGACCCGAGCGCTCCAGTTGGCAAGGATGAGAACGACAATGTGCCTATCGCATACTGGGGTGAGAAGCCACACTTTGACTTTGAACCCCTCGATCATTACGCGCTCATGCAGAGGCTCGATCTGGTCGATATCGAACGCGCCGTTAAGGTGGCAGGGGCGCGCAGTTACGCCCTCAAGGGTGATGCAGCCCGTATGGAGTTAGCGCTGATGAACTTCGCTTTTGACGGCATCGCACGCAAAGGCTTCACCCCGCTGATTGTGCCAGCAATGGCTCGCTCCTTCGCCTTTATCGGCAACGGCCAGTTCCCCAAGGGACGCGACCAGGTGTACGCCATTGAGGACACTGATCTGTTCCTCGTTGGAACTGCAGAGGTCTCGATTACGGGCATGTACAAGGATGAAATTCTCAAAACAGAAGAGCTTCCTTTGACCTTCGTCGGCTTCTGCCCCTGCTTTCGCCAGGAGGCGGGTACGTATGGCAAGGATACGCGTGGTGTATTCCGCATTCACCAGTTCAATAAGGTGGAGCAGTATGTCATCTGTCAGGCTGATCACCAAGAGTCGGTGCGCTGGCATGAGCAGTTGCTCAAGAATTCGGAGGAGTTGCTGCAGGCCCTGGAGTTGCCCTACCGTGTTGTGAATGTTTGCACGGGCGATATGGGTGACGGCAAGGTGGGTATGTATGATATAGAGTGCTGGGTACCCAGCGAAGGGCGCTACCGCGAGACGCATTCGTGTTCGTACTTCCATGAATGGCAGGCACGCCGAGCCAACATTCGTTATCGCGACGAGGATGGCAAGGTGAAGTTTGTGCATACGCTCAATAATACGGCCATTGCCTCGCCACGTATTCTTATTCCGCTATTGGAGATCCATCAGCAGGCAGACGGCAGTGTGCGCATTCCCGAGGCACTGCGACCATACATGGGTGGGCAGGAGTTTCTTAGAGCGAGATAGGGAGTATAGCGACCGTGAGCAGGCAGATGGCACCGTAGACGGGGAGCCATAGCGGTCGCCGTCATGATGCGCCGTGGATGGGCAACGTGGCGACCGCAAGGGATCGCCACTACTATACCCGTTATACCAGCGTCACCCATGTATAGTAGGGGCGACCCTTGCGGTCGCCCTGGACGTTGCTGCAGAAAGAGTATCTCGCTATGCTACCCATCAATGTGATGGACTATGAAGCACTTGCCCGGGCGCACATGGACCCCGGGGCATGGGATTACTACCAAGGCGGTAGTGAGGATGAAGTAACGCTCAGGGCTAATCGCAGCGCCTTTGAGCGCATTCGCTTGCGCCCACGTATGCTTGTCGATGTGAATACTATCGACATGAGTACGACCGTGCTGGGCACTGCTGTGAGCATGCCCATTTTAGTAGCGCCAACAGCGTTTCATGGCCTAGCACATCCCCAAGGAGAATGTTTGACGGTGCAGGGAGTTGGTCAGATGGGCACACTGATGACGGTCAGTACCGTCAGCACGCGCCGTCTGGAAGACATCGCGCATGTGGCAAGCGGACCGTTGTGGTTTCAACTCTACGTGCGTCACAACCTGAAAGCCTCTGAAGTATTAGTACGCCGTGCCCAGGCAGCAGGTTATCTTGCTATCGTGCTCACCGTCGATACTCCCGTGCTAGGTAAGCGCGAGCGCGATGTGCGCAACGATTTCTACATGCCGTCGCACGCACACTCTGCCAATTTCAGTGATGTACCTAAAGCGCGCATTCTTGAAGTGTTTATTCCCACGTGGCAGACGGTGGATTGGTTGCGCTCATTGACATCCCTGCCCGTCTTGCTCAAAGGCATTCTCACGGCAGAGGATGCGCTGTTGGCCCTAGAACACGGCGTAGCGGGTATTGTCGTCTCTAATCACGGGGGGCGGCAATTGGATGGGGTACAAGCTAGTATTGAAGCCTTGCCCGCCGTTGTCGAGGCTGTAGCAGGACGCTGCGAGGTTTTTCTTGATGGTGGCATTCGGCGCGGAACAGACGTGTTGAAGGCTCTAGCGCTGGGAGCACGAGCGGTTCTCGTTGGTCGGCCTATTCTGTGGGGCCTAGCAGCCAACGGACAAGAAGGGGTACGTCATGTGCTGGAGCTGCTGCGGGCAGAGCTGGAACGAGCAATGCAGCTTGCAGGACGCCCTACCCTGTCAAGCATTGACCGCACACTTGTAAAATTGTAGGTTTAGTAGAATTTTCCTCATTCTTTATTAGGACAATAGATTTTATGCGCATTGCAGTTTTAGCAGATATTCATGGTAATCTGCTTGCATTGGAGGCGGTGTTACAGGATTTAGCACAACAACCGTATATTGATCTGACTGTTGTGGCTGGCGATCTCTGCCTGAATGGTCCGCGTCCCAAGGAAGTTTTAGAGCTAGTGCAGGCATTGGACTGCCCCGTTGTCTGTGGCAATACAGATGTAGAAATTGTTTCAGAAGCGCCAGAGAAGAGCGCTAAGAAGCAGAGTGTCGTTGCCTGGACGCGTGAGCAGATTGGGTCAAAGGGCATCGATTACCTAGCTTCGCTGCCGTTCTCTCATCTTGCTACGCATCCAGATAGAACGGATGTACTCGTAGTGCATGCTAATCCGCTCAACCTAGAAGATCACATTGCCCCAGATGCGCCGGATAGCCTGCTGGAGCACTTGCTTGGAGGGCTGGAGTCATCTAGCGGTGCGCTGGCCTTTGGTCATCTACACATCGCCTATCAGCGGCGTTGGCGTCATCTGCTACTAGTTGATGCTGGCAGTTGTGGGATGCCACGCGACCAGGATCTGCGCGCCGCTTACGCTATTCTCACTTGGCGTGATCACACTTGGCAGGCAGAGCATCGCCGTGTTGAGTACGACGTTAATGAGGTAGTGAAGCAACTCAAGACCAGCGGCATACCAAGCGTCGAGAAGCGTATCAAAGTGCTCACCGAAGCAAAATATTGAATCCATGTGTGCGAACTGGTACCAACTTAGTCGGCACCAGTTCGCACGTTAGTTATAAGACAAGTACGCTTGCTAGCCCTGCTGGGCAAGATAAGTCGTACTGTTGCACAACACCATCAGTTCAGCTTCGTCGATGTCTGCAGAGACAGGCATATCTAGCTCTTCCCCCTCTAGTTGGCCCTCTTCCCCGAGATAGCTAGCTGCGTCTCCGACGTCAATCAGAGCTAGCTCTTCGATGATTGCTCGTAGTTCTCCGCTTGTTGCCACAGTTATACCCCCATTAATAAAAAGTAGTGAATTCCCTTCCATCTTCCACACCCGTCACCCTTCTACAATTGTGACAGGTGATTGTTTAGTATACGTCTATAGTAAGAAAAAAGATGCAGAATAGTCGTTTCAAAAGCTAGGTGTGGTAGCCACCAATGTCTGGCTCTTGAAATTTGACTCTTCTATATATTAGGAACGTTTGGCCTGCAGGTTTTTCGCACCTCAGTTTTTCATGATAGACCGAATAGGCCATATGCATACATCTTCTCTTTATGTTCGTGTTATGCTAATTGGGGTCTTATAGGGCTGTTGCCCTTATACAAAGGCTTGAGGATGGCCCTGATATAAAATATAAAAAAGCGTGTGGAGGTTTCTATGCAAAAAAAAGTCTATGGCAAGCCTATGATAGTGGTAATGTTTCTCATGCTGCTAAGCGCTCTAGTCGCTTGTAGTGCTAATGGGAGTGGTGACGCTACATCTGCTGGCAATAGCGTGACAAACGCTCTCAATACCACAGCAACAGTCCATATGGGAGAGCAGCCTTGCCCAGTAGCAGTGAGCCTTGCTACCTATTGGAATCCTATCATACCGACCCAAGCGGATGTAAACAACGTTGAAAAAGTAACGTGCGCACACGTAAAAAATGATGCTTCTCTACAAGCACTAATAACAGTGAGAGCCGAAGGGACGGGAGCAGTACTTGATGTCTACATCTACGACAACATTACTGATCCTAGTCCGAAGCAGCTTTTTAAGCTGCTAGGCCTTTACAAGGGTGATGCACGCATCAGCGCGTACAACACTCTGCTCACGGGCGAGGTGGACCAGAATTCCAGTATAAACAAGAATACGACGGCGTTGCAGATGGACCTCTTTCGCGAATTCGCCTGGTCGGAGCAAGTGGGTACGCTCATTCCCGTCTCCTTTCCTGGTATCTTCCCTGACCTGACGCGCTATCAAGCCGAGGCCGACCAACAGCAGGTGAATCAGGGACAGCAAAGCTGGAAGCTACATGCTGATGCAACCGCTGCCGGACTAGCTGCGAACCTGCTACACTGGAGCCTGAATGCATCCACCACCATCGTGAGCGGCGGAGGTCCACACGATGCCAACGCAGTAGTTACCGTCAAGAGCACCTCCCCTGGTGGCGGCTCTATCAAAGTCTCGCTGAGTCGGCTTGAAAACAACACCAACAATGGTATCTGGAGCGTCACTGCTGTGACCTCCGACGGCATGGCACTCACGTCGCCACATAGTCGCGACTACCTGAGCAGTCCCATAACGATCAAGGGGAATGGCACTAGCTCCACAGGCAAAATTGGCAGTATTGTCGTGCTCGATCACCTCTATAAGGATATCGGACATGCTGATGCCACAGGTGCGAGTAACAATGGTAATACGACCTTTGCAGCCAATGTCAGTTTCGCTTCCAGCTTCAAGAGTGGATTGCAGGAGGGATTGGTGGTGCTCTATGGCTATAGCAGTACCGATGGCTCGATTATCGGTGCAGTGATGGTGAAAGAATTATTAAGCTGATGTTTGCAAGTACTCATTTGTAAGAATCACGTCTCTATCCTTTGTCAATACGTCTATTGACATTAACCCCTTCTACTTATATACTTGAAGTGAGAAACTTTCACACCGTTAGCAAACCCAGTTTATGGAGAAAGAAGCGCCCATATGAATGACACGTCTTGTTGGCGTGATGTGCTAGCAACGCTCATCAAAGAGCGACGAGCACGTGAGCATCTTGCGCAGCAGATTGGCGTGAATCCCGTGACCTTGGCCCGTTGGATTCAGAAAGATAGTCGCCCGCGCCTAGAAAGCTTGACTCGCTTGCTTAATGCAGTTCCTGCCCCTTATGCCGGTCCTCTGCGTACGTCAATCGCCCGGGAATTCCCGACTCTTGTGCCTTCGCTCTCTCTGCCGGCTAGGAAACCAGCGGGTGAGCTTCCTGCTGCCTTCTACAGGCAATTGTTCAAACTGCTGTCTGGCTACTCTGTTCCCATCTCCTACATTGCCATTACCGACTTCGTCCTGGCAGAGCTTATCAAGCTGATGAATGGCGAAGAGGACGGCTTACTCGTCGTCGTGTTGCAATGTCTTGCGCCCCAGCAACCTCCCTTTGTGCGCAGTCTGGTTACCACCTGTAGAGCGGCCACCGACAATTTGCCATGTGAAATGCTGCAAGATATTGCCTTCTTTGGTGCCGAGTCGCTCTCGGGCTATGCAGTCAGTCGGGGACATAGTAGCGTGGTTCCCGACTATGAGCATGTGGAACCGCTCTTGCCCTTGGCCCCCGTTGATCCCTTGCGAACTGTAGCAGTGTGTCCTATTCGACGAGGCGGCAAGACGGCGGGCTGTCTAGCTGCAGCAGGCATACTGCCTCATACCCTCACCCCAGAGCGTCAACAGTTACTAGAGCAGGCCGCCGATGCTCTTAGCGTAGCCTTTGCAGAGCAGGATTTCTACGCACCTGAGCACATTCGCTTAGCGGTGATGCCATCCTACGAAGAGCAACGCCCACTCTTGGCCAATTTCCGTGAGCGAGTAACGCACCTGGGCATGCAGTTACGTAGGCAGGGACAAGCGCTGTACATCCATGAAGCCGAAACTCAGGTCTACCAACAGCTCGAGCGGGAACTGATGTCCTTTGCTCTGGCCAAACAGGTCGTTTAAAGCAAGCAAACTATGAAGAATTTTCCCACGCTGCCGTGGGAAAATTCTTCATAGGATGCACTTTTTTCCGTATTGCTACACGTAATCGCGCCTTCTGTAGAAGGCTGAGACAATCACATTCCAGATTGCTACGAAGATGAGTGCGCCGATGAGCGCTCGCACGAGCGGCACACCATAGAGAATGATATCGCCAACGCCAGTGATGATGATTATCTGGGTCATGAGCCAAATGCCGATAAGCGCAGCAATAATAGCTCCAATGAAGCCGAAGGGAAGGCGTCGGCCTACCAGACCTTCCGCGATCAGCCCGATAAGGGCTGCAATGATCAAGTAGATGATGAGGCTGAGACTAAATGAGAAGGCAGTGTTACCGATTCTAATACCGATGTCAGACGTGAGTGTTAGCATATTTCCTCCTTATATATTAAACCAAGGCCAGACCCCTTTTTGCTTATACGAGTTTACCCTTCTGTGCGTTTCAAATGTATTCTTAAGTATGCTATTGCGTCCACTATCTAGACTGATGTACAATTTTTTTGCGAAAACTTTCACAAAGAAGGATACATGCAGCTACGATTTTTTACGCATAGCCTTTTGCCAGCACTTCTACTGAGCATTTTCGCCACTATCTGCCTCAGTATGCTTCAGCAACCAACGGCATTCGCACATGCTTTTGTCATTGGCTCCGACCCTGTCGATGGCTCGACCATTGACAGGGTACCGAAGGTAGTGCGTGTCTTCTTCAATGCTCCTATTAGCCCTATCAGTGTGGCCCATGTTTATGTTATCTCTCCTGACGGGCAGTTGCTCAATGTAAGCGCGGCACATAGCAGCGTCGCTAGCAGCGATGCGTACGAACTGGACACGCCAGTCAGGATGCCCGATCAACTTCCTCAAGGTGGCTATGAAGTCAGGTGGACTGCTCTAGCCGATGGCGATGGACATACTACCTTTGGCCTCATCGGTTTCAATGTAGGTCATTCGAGCACAGGGTTAAGCGGTGTGTCAACACTTGGTCCTAGCAGTAGCAATGATGTGCAGGGGGTGCAAACACTCAGTCTATTTGCAGTGTTGACTATTGGCTGGGAGTGGCTTGTGCTGATTGCCCTTACCTTCTGGGTGGGCCTTCTAGTTATGGAGCGCTTCATTTTAAGCACACCACACAGAGATTCGGCCCTCATCGCACTAGCACAGAGGCAGGCTCTACCAGTGCAGTGGCTCTGCCTGACAGGGCTGCTAGTCGGCGAGGCTGTTATGCTTCTGCTGCACGCTATACGCGCAATGCAGGTTCTCAATGATGGATATATCGACTTTGGCATGCTAGGTCCACTGCTCACGCAGACCACCTACGGCCACCTCTGGCTACTGCGTGCAGCACTGCTGCTGCTCGCCCTCGGGCTGCTCTGGTGGACGAGTCGAGGGCACGCACCGGCACAAGAGGTAGCGCTGCCCGTGATGCGTTCGGGACCACTAGCTGTGGAGATTACGCGTGAGCGGAGGACGTCTGACGGCATTACGAAAGAAGAGGGAAAAAGTCACTCGACTACACAAGTACAGCAAAGCTACACCTTCGTTTGGATAGTGCTGGCGGGCCTAATTATCCTTACACAGGCACTCACGAGCGATGAAGCACAGGTTGCGCAACTGCATGTAAGCACCATCGTCTTTGACTGGCTCTACCTAGCTGCGCAATGTATCTGGTTTGGTGGGCTGGGCTACCTCGGCCTTTTGTTGTTGCCGCTCACTCTGCGCTCTGATTCTGCGGAGGGAATGCTCTCGCTCTTTCTGCGCTACTTCACACCGCTCGTCCTCTGCTGCGCTGGTGTGCTGCTGATCAGTTGCCTCTTCCTGGGCGAGTCAGCGCTGAGCAGTGCACAGCAATTGCTCAGCGATCCCTATGGGCGTACGCTACTCGTCAAGATCATTCTCATTGCAATCATTGTGCTGCTCAGTGCTTACACCCTGCTCATCCTTGGCCCCAGGTTCACACGGCAGACCGTACTACTTCCTGTCGTTAACGCCGAGCTGCCCACACGACGTACGCGCCTCTTCGCCTTGGAACAGACAGGTCATCGCATGAAACAGCTCTTGAGTATCCAGGTGACAGTCTGCGTGGCTATCCTACTCTGCGCCGCCTTCATGGACTTCTACGCTCCACCTATCGTCTTTCCCAACACTACCTACACCGACACTCTATCGTCCACGAATGCCGAAACTACGCAGACGAAGCAAGTCGATAACCTCTCGCTCACGTTCCAACTGATACCGGGGCGCGTAAATGCCACCAACACCCTCGTCGTCATCATCAACGACCTCAACGGCAAGCCAGTAACTGATGCACAGGTATACTTCACTATCAATATGGTGGTGATGGACATGGGGACAACGCGTATAACAGTACAGAGAGGCAATCCTGTCTACGCAGCTTCATTCCCTAAGGGCAGGGTGTTTTCGATGGCAGGTCTCTGGGACGTCGGGCTAGTAGTACAGCGTCCGCGACAAGCTCCCGTGAGGGAGGTCTTTCAAGTGACGATAACATGAGATACACCCTCTGCCAGGCCGAAGGTGTATTTCATGGCGTGGATGCTTTATGCAATCGCGCCTGTTCAACATAACCGTCTGCACTTTCCACGAGGTGCGTGCGCTCGGCTTCCGTCAACTCTCGCACTACTCGGGCGGGCACACCGAGCGCTAGCACCCCAGCCGGAATGCTTTTGCGCACCCCTAGTAGAGCGCAGGCTCCGATAATTGTCTGTATGCCAACGTGGGCATGGGAGAGCACCACGGCATTCATTCCTATCAGCACCCTATCTCCTATAGTCGCACCATGTAAGACTGCGTTATGCCCGATGGTGCATTCTTTACCAATGATCAGCGGTGCGTCGGCATCGACATGCAGCGTGCAGTTATCTTGGATATTGCTGTTGCGACCTATAATGATAGGGGCCACATCGCCTCGCACAACGGCGTTGTACCAAATACTTGCCCCCTCGTGAATAGTGACATCCCCAATGACAACAGCTCCTGCTGCAATAAAGACATCTTGCGCAATAGTGGGCCATATACCCTTAAAAGGTAGAATTGGCATACTCCCTCCTTGAATAGTTTTCATAAAGGTGCTACGATTGGTACAGAAGTTTTGTCCAAGCAATCATCAATAAACATAGCATGTCTGAAACACAGGAGCAATGGTACAATAGGCAAGCCATCGAACAACTTGCCCAACATATTCCCTTTGAACGCGATGCAGCGAGCAAATCCGAGCAGATTGAGATGCTACGCAGCCTAGTCCTTCGCCATGGTCGCAACATGGACCCCTCATTATTTGGCTTTGATGCCCGCAACGAACTGATGCGTCTGGACCTATGGAGCCGCATCGGACCTGAAAAATAGTGCTTGTAAGCAAAGGAGAGTTGCATGTTCAAAGAGGCCCTATTGTATGTTGCGCAAAACCAGCAATTACGTGATTTCGTTGTACATAACCAGACTGCACGCAACATTTCACACCGTTTTGTTGCCGGAGAGGTTTTGAACGAGGCTGTGCAGGCTACACGTGTGCTCAATAGCAAGAGCATTCAGGCCACGCTCAATCTGCTCGGTGAGAATGTGTCGGATGAGAAACAGGCAAGGGCAGCTACTCAAGAGTATATGACACTGCTCGATGCTATTAAACAGGCCGAAATAGACGCCAATATCTCACTAAAACTTACTGCGCTGGGGTTAGACATCTCACACTCACTGTGTGAAGAAAATATCCATGCTATCCTGGAGCACGCACAAAGCAGCTCAATCTTCGTCTGTATCGATATGGAGGATTCAAGCTACACCGAGCAAACTGTAGATATCACACTGCGTATGCACGAACAATTTAAGCATGTGGGCACGGTTATTCAAGCATATCTCTACCGAAGCATGGAGGATATCAAGCAGTTGATAGCGCGAGGTGTACGTGTGCGTCTGGTCAAGGGTGCTTATAAAGAATCTAAAGCGGTCGCCTTCCAGCACAAGAGCGAGGTCGATGGCAGCTATGTGAAGCTGATGATGCCGCTTCTGGCCCATGGGAATTTCCCCGCTATTGCTACTCATGACGAAGCTATCATCGACGCAGCATGTAGACGTGTAAGCGACTACGGTATTGGTAAGTCAACTTTTGAGTTTCAGATGTTGTATGGTGTGCGCCGTGACCTGCAAGAGAAGTTGATACACTGGGGTTACAACGTGCGTGTATATGTGCCCTACGGTTCGCAGTGGTATCCCTATCTCATACGTCGCATGGCCGAGCGGCCCGCTAACCTCATGTTTGTCATGAGTAATGTGCTGCGTGGCTAAGGGCATCTCTTGGTATCCCTTGTTTTTTATTCTTCTTTCATGTAATAATATATTGTACACCTCAAGAGGTGGAACGTACTAAAAAAACGCAGAAGATGTGTCCTTAGCCTGAATAAAAAGCATTGCGCTTGCGCATCAAATAAGACCAGGAGCACCACTATGCATCAACTCTCCTTACGCAAGGGAAAATCGTCAGTTAATCACATGCCGGCGCATAACGACGAAATTCTCCACTTCTCTTTGCAAGGCTTGTTGCCTGTAGAGCATACACTCGCATTAAACACCACTCTGGGTACCCTCGCTTATCTTACCTACAATCAAGATAGACCGCAGATGCTTATCGAGCAGCAGTTCACTACCAGTGAAATTTGTGTTCTGGTGCCGCTGCTAGAATCCTACCCGTATTATTGTCCATATGAGGTCTTGCTGGCCAGTTTTACTCATGGCCACGCGACAGAGACAGCCATAGAGCGCTGTCGTCAACGCTTGCAGGAGGCACAAGAGGGGGGTGTCTGGGATCAGGAGATGAGACCGGTGCGCAATGTACTCTCACGCACACGCATCAAGATGCGCAGCTTTAATATCGAGATTTCCTCTATCCTTGAGACGGGCTATATCTTGATGTACATCGCTGAGCGCACGCAGAAAAAAGAGGAGTAAGTAGGAGACCATTCCATTTCAGAAACAGATTTGCCCCAGACTGGAATGGTCTACCTCATACCGATTCACGACACGGTTTATTGCTTCACAAGCGTGGCCACCGAAATGTGCGGCCATTTTATACCATCGAAGTCAAGAATAGTCGTCTGCGTGTATTGTAACTGCAGAAACTGCGTGTTATCCGGATTGTTGACGGTTTCGATCCAAAATATCGCCGAGAAACTGTTGGCATTGGCGTTGACATTAACGAATGGGATATTGACAATGCCGCCAACATTGTTGGGCCTATTCGGAGGGGCAATCGGGGTGCCGTTGATACCACCTATTGGCGTAGCGTTGACACGTATTACCACCGTGTTGGTGATGTTTTGTCCTCGGATCGCATTGCTAATTACAAGGTTTGGGTTGGCAATTGAACCAACAGGGATGCCTGGAGGCAAAGGAGTCTGGGTGAATGGCTGGAGGTAGACTGGAGAGGTCTCGTTCTGCCTAGCACCCGTCGTTTGGTTCAGTGTGAACGGGGTCGAATCAACAGGGTCGATTTTAGGCGGGCCCATCACTGCCGTCTTTCCTTCTAGCACCAAATCGCTTTGCGCCAACAGCGCGTCGCCATGGGGAATAGTGGCAAGACGAACTACGGTCGGTGGTTCTGCCGGTGCGGTTGTACTCGGCAAATTAAGCCACATACCGGGTTCAAGATGCAGCGCTGCGTGTGTTACAGCATCGCTTACTAGCTGAAAATAATGTACGCCCAAGAAGGCAATATCGTCTTGAGCAGAACCACGATTTGGGATCGGCGCTCCTATTTCCGTAAAATTCAACGTCTCCTGTGTGGCATTCAGTTTCAGGCGAAATATTTTGTTCTCGTGCTTGTCTGGCAAAGAGATCAGGTTGAACCCGCTGCCGACCCAAGTTCCTGGCAGTTCGCTTAGAGCTCCTAGATGTTTAAGTACGGTGTCTTGTGGCGCGGCTGCACGAAGCAGTTGGGGATTCACGACTAGATTAACGTTAACGTTAGCCACTGGTTTTCATCCTTTCAAATCTTTAGTTGTTCTTGGTGTTTGGACTATGGCATCGAACAGGAAGCTCGTAGCCAACTAGTCTACTTGATAAAACGAGAAGAATGGAACTTTTAGCATGTAGATTCCGAAAGCAAGTTCCCGAATGAAGAGGCAGCGAAGGAAAGCAAATGTGGGGAGTGTCTCAGATAAGACTGGTACAAGATGTGGGTTATACTGTATGGCATGGTGAGTGTAGGCACACGCCCACACTCACCATGCCATACAGTATAAGAAGAAGCGATAGAGAAGATAAGGTGGAGCATTGCCACATATACTGCTCATAGGTATGTTCTCTCCTAGTTTTTGAGAAAAGCGGAGCATGTATGTTGCAAAACGGAGCATCACGATTTTCTGGTCCCCTGAGACCCGTCGAGCCGCAATTCGGCTATGACTCTTCTCAGGTGGGGACAGTTGGGCGGTCTGATAGCAGCGAGGAGGCACCTTTTTTTCATGGCGAAGCCCTGGCACGCGACGGGTGGGGGGAACGCTATGGGAATTGGGTTGTGCTTGGCTTTACCATCACTTTCGCGTGCTTTTTATTAGGGATGCTATTGGCAGGGCAGCAGCCAGGCAAGAGTTTTCTGCTTAAGAGTATGTCTGATATCCTCCAATTCGTAGGTGAGGGTATCGGTTTTATCTTCTGTCTGCGTCTGGCGATCAGACTACGCGTCGTCTCGGTACGACTGCGGCAAAACGTGGAGCAGTTGCAGTTTGAGCGTTGCTCACGCAATGACTTGGTGACGGCGCGCATGGAAGCGCAGGTGGCGCAGCGTGCCTACTTGGCTTGGGCGCTGTTGGCGCTAGGTATAGCCCTCTACGCGGGTGGTCAGGCGCTATGGACGAGTTATGATATACGCATGAGCACGGCAAATGTACCATTTCCGGGTCTCTATGATATCGGCTTCGTTGGCTCGTACCCCTTCTTCCTGCTCGGTACGCTACTGCTGACACGACGCAATAAAGCAACAGTTGGACGCACGCGTCTACTCCTTGACGCGTTGGCAGTCATAGGTGCATCTCTGGCCCTATCCTGGTTCTTCTTGCTCGGCCCAGCGCTTGCAGGACTGTCACAGGCCCCGAGCCTCGGTGCAGCCTTCCTGTCGATCTACTTTCCCGCTGGTGACCTGTTTTTGGTGGCAGTTGGTGCCCTGCTGATGTTTAGCCCGCTCTCTAACCGCGAGCAGCAACCAGTATTCTTACGCCTGTGCCTGGGCCTTTTCTGTCTGGCTATTACCGACAGCTTACTTGGCTACTACTCCCTCTCATTCAGCTTCAATACCGGCACGCTCCAGGATGTGCTGTGGCCATTGAGCCTGTCATTGATTGGCCTAGCCGCAATTGAGTACCCCCGCAGCATAGCGCGTGAGCAGCTTCAGGCAGCG
Organism: Ktedonobacteraceae bacterium; assembly: GCA_019240835.1. GTDB lineage: Bacteria > Chloroflexota > Ktedonobacteria > Ktedonobacterales > Ktedonobacteraceae > JAFATZ01. The sequence continues at coordinate 13,261 of JAFAXQ010000150.1, read as the reverse complement.
AACATGAATAGTGGGAGACGCTCAAGTTCGCTTTTTCCTAGATCGGACCACTTCTCGCAGTTAAGTACGACACTGCAAACAATCTCGCCCTTTATTCTTGCGCTCATCACCTGCGCTATTCTGCTTACCGTAGTTGCGCCACGTGGCAGAAATGTACTTATTCAGGCGGATGTGATTGCGCTGATCCTCGTTCTCATCGTGGTCGTGCGCCAAGCACTCACCTTGATGGAGAACAACCGCTTGACCATGCAGATGCGCGGCGAATTGGTGATCTCGCGCCGCGAATTGCAGGTAACGCGTCGTGAAGCTGACGAAGCCACAAAAGCTGGCAACGAGAAGCGTGTGCTCGAAGAAGGAATAGCCACACTTCACGCGGTACATGCACGAGTAGCACGCGGTGACCTCAGCGCCCGTGCCCCCACTATCCCTGGTCCGTTGCTGCCCATCGCGGTCAGTCTCAACCTGATGCTGGACCGCCTGAGCGCCTTATCGGAACGCGGTGCCAAATATGACCAGTTCACACAGGAGAGCCGCATATTGCAGGTTGCCGTGGAACGGCTGGGACGTGGTCTGCCTCTTTGGTCGGCCAATCAGCCTGCCCCGCAAAGCGCCACCGAGCTACGTCTGGTGTTTTTAGGATTGACGCAACTGCAACACTTTCATGAGATGCAGTGGCATCGCCAAAACTTCGCGCTTGCAGCCATGAACTCGCTCACAAGGCGACTGCGTGAGACACTGAATGAGCTGAAACGGTCACACCTGTTCGCGGACGCGGGACAAGCGAACTTTGAACGGATGGCACTGGAGAGGGCCTTACGCGAGGTCGATCTGCTCGATCAACAACAGTGCAGTACGCTTAGCCATGCCGCTCTCATGAGCACCCCGACTGAAGAGCCTACAGCGGTGGTTGACGCTACAGAACAACCCGCGCAACAAAGCAAACAATTGCACGTCAGCCCCAGCGGGCGGACACCCTTTAAACGGGTTGACAAGGGTAGTGAGATTCCAAGCAAGGGGTGGTAGTCCCGCTAGGGGGAAAAGCCCAACGGGGCAGAGACAGAGTCGTCGTCCCTACAATGCGTGGGTTCTGCAGGCAGATCAGTCGTTATGAATGCACCAAGATAAAGGGCAAAGCAGATGAGCAGAAGTCTACCCTACCGCATGCAAGAGGAAGTGACCGGATTTTGCCTTGGGCATCCATCGCACGCTGTTCCAGCCGGGGACATGCTCTGTGGCATTTGCGGTACGTTGGTCAAAGATGCCCACCTTGGCCCCTACCAAGTCCAGAAGCTACTGGGTATTGGTAGGAGCGGGCATGCCTATCTAGCGGCTCATCTGCGCTCGCAGCGGTCTGTGGTCGTGAAGTTGTTCGCCCCAGAGCCGGCCAGCGTGGCTCTGTGGGAGACTGCATGGCACGAGGTACGTGCTATCAATGCACTGCGTCACAAGGAGATTTTGCCAGTTTTCAGTTGTGCATTATGGTCTCCCACCACCCACCACAGCGATAGCAGGCCCCTGCAAGAACTGATGCTTACTTATACGGGACAAGAACAGTATTTGCTCACCCTATGTCAGTACGCGCCCTACACTGTTGTCCAATATCTCTCACACGTGCAGAGAGCAGTTAACGCGGGCACAATGAATTTGGCCCCTACCGAGATCCTTGCGCACATCATCAATCTCATTCAGCGCATTGGCGCTGTATTGAGCATAGCTCATGCTCGTGGCATAGTGCATGGTGCGCTTGTTCCTGGCAATATTCTATTGGATGCTCAAGCAAACCTGTGGATAGCGGATTTTGGACTGGCAAAGCTCCATCCACCGCCTTTGCCCTATCTGGCACCAGAGCTATACAGTGCAGTCAGTAGCAGTACCTATACCGGCAATATCTGCGCCTTCTGGGAAGCCAGCAACCCAGGCAGTGACCAGTACATGCTGGCAGTGCTCTGTCAACAACTGCTGAGTCACACATTGCCAACTGCTAACTACGAGCATCTCCTGCCAGTGCTTCAGCGTGCTTCTCAGCAACAACCAGAGCAGCGCTTCGCCACTGTTGAGCACTTTGTACAAGAGCTTGCTAGCCAGCCTAGAGGTGCGTCGGGTTCTCACGCCTCTATCACTGCTCGTCCTAGCGGCTATAGCCAATCAAGGGTAACGCCGACGCCTCTTGAGCAGAATAGAGCAAGCACTCCAGCCCCGCCGATAAGCCCACACTTCATAGCAAAGCAGAGGAGCAAGCAGGCACAAACCTTGCCACCACTCCATGCTCAGCATCTTGAACGCACAGTTAATTACAATCTGGTTGCCTCATCTGTGCCTACGCGTCTGAACGATTGGATCAAACTGGGTGACAAACACTTCACAGCGCACGACTACGATGCGGCGATCAAAGCTTACCGCAAGGCGTTGGAGCTAGACGCAGGTGTCGCAACACTTTGGTTGGCTCTTGGCGATGCTTATTTTGCCAGTGAAGGCTATCAGCAGGCGCTCAGGTGCTACGAGCAGGCGCTTTCGCTCGATCCTAGTGATGCACTGGCATGGTCCAACAGAGGTACTGTACTAGATGCGCTGGGACGGCGCAGGGAGGCTATGGAGTGCTATGAACGAGCTAGGCAGCTCCAGATTGGTTGAAAAGAGATTAGTGGGATTCCTTAAAGTTTAGGATATGCCCTATCCAACTCGTCCTCAAATAGCTCCGCTGGTTGAGTGTGGTCTTCCAGCTCGAAATACTCAATTGTCCATTTCATAGGGAAGTTGTAACATTTATGTTACAGTTTGGCAAGACGACGGAGATAGGCAGACCGAACTGTTTTGTTTACCAAGTAAGCTCTAACATCACACATAGTCAGCTACTAAAGTAATCAACGGATTGTTATCGAACACCTTAACGAAGCTGATGTTAACATTTTCGTTGTGGTACCACGCGTCGTGGGTGGAAGCGTTGAGAGTAGCCGCCCGTTGTTCCGCAGCGCTGCCCGTAATGAGATGAATCTCTTGCCCATCTCTCTTGAGGCTCTTCAAGGGGCCTGAACTCCCTGTGGGTTCAGCCGGGTCGTGCAATATGGCGACGAAGAAATAGTTCTCGAACTTCGGGGCATAGTTGTCGTGGACGCGCTCCACCTTTATGTGACGTGTTTTTGCGTTGCCGTCGATGTAGACATGCGTAATGCGTGTCTCGCGATATTCACTCTTAGCCTGTGTATCTTGGCTGTAGCGATATTGAGGCGCGTCCTGGGGAGCCGAAGAACGACTCACCCCATCATCTAAGTACATGCTGTACTGCCCACTTTCCCCAGGATAGATGTTCAGTGTAATCGGATTGGGCTGATTGTGAGCGTTGCCCTCTCCTACGTATTGCTCAAGCTCAATGGTGGGAATGATCGCACCCGCCCGCACGTATATCGGGACGATAAAGCCAATGTGACCGCTACTAGCATCAATAGACGCATCATAATCGCGCACGGTGCTACCACCCTCGACCGCAAAGGACAGAGGTAGCTTGTTGTCCATAAAGGCATACCAATCGCTGCCAGCGGGCAAATACACATCGCGCTTGCCGTAGCCATTGGAGGACGACTGTTGCTCCAAAATGGGTGCAATGAGCAGATCATTGCGCACGAAGAATTGGTTGTCGAGGAAGGAGAGCTTGTCATTGTAGAGTGCCTTATCGTCAGGGTCGTTGAGGAACATAGCTCGGCATATCGGCATACCATTGAGGACGTTCTCGAACATGGCATCATAGAAGAGTTGCAGCAGCCGATAACGCAGCTCAATGTAATGTTTGCACAGAGGAAGCACGCTGCCGTAGAGGTAACGCTTCTCCTGGGGGACGTTCCAGTAGTCGAGGTCAACAAATTGGTAGGCGTATGGCTCCTGGAAATATTTCGCTCCTTTGGCGATATAGTGGTTTCTGAACCAGGGCAGGAAAGCACCAGCACACGTCCAGCGAATCAGCAGCTCAGGGTCTGCCCAATGTTGCCAGTCCTCCTCGCGTTCAAAGCCGCCGATATCCTCCCCGCTGATGGCTACTCCACATAGGCCAAGTGCCAGAACCTGGGAGACGTTAATCCTGAGAAACTCCCAGGACGAGGAGTTGTCTCCCGTCCACAAGCCTGCGTATCTGTGTATCCCAGTGAAACATCCGCGTCCGATGATGAAGTTACGCTTGTTTTCGCGATCTTTCAGAGCGTTGAGGCCGTGGTAGGTGGCTTTGTGCAGATTGTATGAGTAGAGATTCCATATCTTCATAGTCGGGGTCTGCTTGGTAGGAGCAGCAGAGAGGACATCATCAGTCACCAATAACCTGAAAGGAAAGCTGCGCATATCCCCACGGGTGTTACGGATAGCAGGCGTCGTCATATCCTGCCAGACCATCTCAAGCCCCATGTCAAAGAGGTATTGATACTGCATGCCCCACCATGTACGCACTTCTTCCCGCGCCAAATCGGCGTAATGGCCAGTGGTGCCTCGATCTCCTCCATAATACACCTCCCCGATATATGGTTTGCCGCTATTGAAATTCTGCTCGGGGTCGGTAAAATCATAATAATATTCATAACCACCACCATAATCCTGGTAGTGCCTTCCCTCTGGATTGTTTGGGTCACTGCGCCTATCCAGTACAAAATAGCCGTTTTTCAACCCCTCGCTGTAGGTGCTGTAGTTCGGGTCGCGGTTGCTGATAATCGGAGTGATGTTGGTGCTACACTTCACGCCTTGCTCTTTGAGACGAGCAAACATCTCCTGTGGGTTAGGGAACTTGCCCTCGTCGATGGTGAAGGTCTGGTAGTTATACTGGATGTCAACATCCACATGCAGACCATCGAGAGGAACCTCATACTTGCGATACTCGCTCACAACCTTTTCTAGGGACTGCCGAGTGTCATAGCCATAGCATCCCTGGTGATGCGCTAACGCATAGCGGGGTTTTAACCTCGGCTTGCCGACAAACGCAGTAAAGGCAGCTAGAACGTCGGCGCATTCTTGACCAAGGAAGAGGTAATAGTCGAGATCACCGAAGCGCGTACCGAACATATAGTGGCGGGAGTTGAGGTAGCCCACATCGACACACACCTGCGAGGCATTATCAACAAAGAGACCATACACGCTATCCTGATCAGGCACACCGTTAAATTCCATGAAGAACGGGTCCGAGTGGTAAAGAGGCTCTCGATCCTCGGACGGACCGAGATTATAGACCTGTCTATAGCGCATGTTGTCGAAATTGAAATAAACCAACTGAGCTGTATTTTTGCTTAACTCTTTGCCACCGTGCTCACCAAACCCGATATACTTGGCGGTTGCAGGCTTATCTACGGACTGGATGATGGCATAATCCTCATCCCCGTTTGGGGTGTAATAGATGCCAGGCAGAGAAGTCGTCCACACTTGAAAGTCACGATCACCATTACTTTTCAGCACAGTGAGGCGGAATGGATTGCAACTGACAACCACTTGCATAACACGCTGCTTATCCTCGCCCTTAGTAGTAAGGTGTAATGTTCGCTTCTCCTCGCTCTCCCCTTCTTCTCTGAACTCTACCGTAACCTGTTCCATAGTAGCGACAAGGTCGTCTAGGGTGTCCATCACAACCGCACGCGTATTATTGGAGGTGAAGTCGTCTGGCACGCTGTTGGCAGGGTTGAAGCGTACCCTCATAGTATCCTTGCGCGGGAACTGGATCAGCGTAACACAGTTCTTGCCGTCGTTCCTTTGAAAGGTGAGCGAAAGGGTTATTATAGAATCGAAGTGATAGGATATGACTCGGTCCAGTTTATTCCAGCTTTGATAATTGTTGAAATAGTCTTCTACTTTCACAAATCTGTAGGCTGCTTGTGACTGTTGTGCTGTGATTGCTTGTGGCTGTTGTATTGCAACTGACATTGAAAACCACCTTATAACGTTAAGAGAGACTTGTAGATATGTTACCAGCGAATGATGAGATCGCGCAGTTCTGAAATGCGTTTCTCTCGCGGCCACAGGCTCTGCATGCTCTCATAGGTGACCAGTACCTCGCTGAAGCGTTGCTCGCTGTGTAGTTTCACTGCTCCCTCAAGTGCTGCGCGCCAGAAGTGAATCGCATGTTCCATCTCCTTGTGCTCGCCTTTCAGCACAGCTCGCGCTACGTCATTGAGTGTTCCGATACGTACCCTCTCTGGCAGCGGCAGTTTTGCCACCAGCGTTTCTGGATCAATGACTTGACTCAGTGAGTTCAATACCTCGTCCAACTTCCCCTGGTAACACTGGACGTGGGCTTCATCCAAAACAATATTAGATGCTGTGAACTCGACACCCGCAAAACACGGCTCATCATCTGATGGAGCCAAGAGAGCTTCCTTCGCCAGATTCAGCGAAGGAGTTCCATCTTGCCCGTTCTTGGCTTGCATGATGGCCCGCACGCTATAGACTCTCCCACAAAGAAGAGGTGAGAGTGGGGCAATACGCGATTTGGGTTTGAGCAAGGGGATGGCTTGTTCGATAGTATGCAAGGCTTGCTGATAGCGCTTGGCGTAGGAATACAGCCAGGTGGCAGAATGCAAGGCACTCACCAAAAGGGGGATATCCTGAGCTTCTCTACTGTAGGTCACCGCCTCTTGGGCATACTGCTCAGCCTCTTTGAGTCCCTGCAGATGCAGGCCGAGTATTGTTTGCAACAACGCACACTGCCCTGCCAGAGTAGCCGCTGCTCTGCGGTACTGTGAGGAGTCTTTGACAATCGCTTTGAGGGTGGGCAGATAGCCCGACACACATCTGAAGGCCAGAGCAAGGTCCGACCCCTCCGCACTCTTGCTCAGGTGCCAACAGGCAGCAACCCCTGCTGCACACTGCGTGAGAATCTCTTCAATGGGGCGGCTCAAGGAGGCTCCCAGGGCATTGAGATGCAAAGTGGCAAACGGCAGTAACGCGAGACGATGAAGAGCCTCACGCCGTGAGATCAGATCTTGCTCCGTAGTAAGCTCCTCCTCAAGGATACGACGAATCCTCTCTTGCAGGTGTTGTAGGTGCTGGCAGGACACCCGATGTGGCTCAAAGACGAGGACGAGCAAGCGCAGGGTCAGATCGGACTGCATCAACCCGCTCAAGGCTTCGTTGGTAGCCAGCGCTTGCGAGGTCACGACCTCCTGCACCATATCTAAGCCCAGTTCCCAGGCTGATGCCTCATAGACCTCGCAGAGCTTCTGGATATTATAGAAGCGCGGTGCCGCTTTGCCTGCTTCCCACTTGTACAGGGTATTGGCGTTCACCCCAAGGCGTTCGGCTGCTTCCTCTAAGGTCCAATGCCTCCTGACCCGCGCTGCTACCAATCTTTCTCGCTTCATGACTGTGCTCCTCACTTGTTAGGTTTCTGTGCTTTTAGTGAGGACACTATAGCCTATCACATGCTCCCTGTCCAGTGCAAAGGCAGAAGGTGCTCAAAGAGCAGAAGAGGAGCTGAGAAAGGGAGAGGAGAAGAGGCCGACAGAACGAGGTAAGCAAGCCTGGAAGAGACGAGAAAGACATCGAGAAAACTCTGCAAATTTGGGAGTGTACCTGTTACACTCAAAAAGGTTCTCACTATTCAGTGAACAACCAAGAGTCGAGGAGATAACATGATGAGCGCGTTGCCTTACGTAGGTGAAAGCATAGAGAGCAAATGAGGAGCATAAAGCCATGTCTATCAATAACAACAGTGAGATAGCGCGATTCAGACAACAACAGGCGTTAGAAGAAGAGGCGGCACGGCTCGGGCTGTACGGGCTGGCTGCTGGCGGCGCACGCCATGACTTTATTATCGCACGTATGGAGCAAGGGGCAGAGCGCATGCTCCGGCTCATTGAAGCAGGCAGGCACCAAGAAGCACAGGCGCTTGTAGAGAGTGGTGCCTGGTGTGATGTGCAGGAGGAACCTAATGGGTAAGCGCATCCTGGTGATTGAGCCATCACGCACGATACGAGCCATCTTCGCGCTGAACCTGCCACAAGGCGGTCACCATGTGCTGATCTTCAAGGACTATGAAGCAGCGTTGGCAGCGTACCCACGTTTTCACGAGCAACCGCCTGATATCGCCTTTGTGGCCCTGCATGCTGATCGGCCCGAGAGTGCGCAGGCGCTCATGCGGCTCAGGGTCATGTGTCCACAGGCAATGCTCGTCATGATGCTTACGCAGGAGGACAGCAAAAAGCTTGTGGTGCAGCGTATCGGAGGTGGGGTGCTGGCTGTGCCACTCTTGAAGCCGTTTCGCATTCGTGAGGTGCTGGCCCTAGTTGCAGCTCCAGCTGACCCACTTGCTCTTCTGGGACAAGAGCAAGAGAAGTGAGATGAACTATGTCAAAGCAAAGACACGCAGCACGTCAGCAGTCCGCCCCACGGTGACTCTTGCGGTCGCCATATTCCCCGCGAGGCAACGCATGAACCCTACGAAGCCCTCTTCTTGCAATTGTCGCAAGAAGAGGGCTCTCAGGTGGTGACGTTCGAGGACGAGAGGTGTACTACCAGTGAACAACGAGATCGCGCAATTCTGTGATGCGTTTCTCTCTGGGCCACAGACTCCCCATGATCTCATAGGTAACCAGCACCTCGCTGAAGCGCTGCTCACTGTGCAGTTTCAGCGCTCCCTCAAGGGCTGCTCGCCAAAAGTAAATCACGCGTTCCATCTCCTTATTTTCACTTCTGAGCACTGCTCGTGCCATATCGTTGAATGTCTCGATACGTGCTCTCTCTGGCAACGGTATTTTTGCAACCAACGTTTCTGGATCGATGACTTGACTCAACGCATCCAACGCTCTCTCCGCTTTCCCCTGGTAATACTGGACGGCAGCATCATTCACAACAATTCCAGATGCTCTGTGGTCTACTATATACACAAAACAAGGCTCATCACTCGCTGACGAGAAGAAGGTTTCCCTTGCCAGACCCAGTGAATCACCTGCGTCTTGTCCATTCTTGGCTTGCATAACGGCGAGTGTACTATAGACTCCCCCACGAAGATGAGAAGGGAGGGGAGCAATATGCGACTTGGGTTTGAGCAAGGGGAGCGCTTGTTCGATGGTATGCAAGGCTTGCTGGTCGCGCTTGGCGTAGGAATGCATCCAGGCAGCATAATCCAAGGCACTCACCAAAAGCGGGATATCCTGAGCTTCTCTACTATAGATCACCGCCTCTTGGGCATACTGCTCAGCCTCCTTGAGTCCTTGCAGATGCCAGCCGAGCATCGTTTGCAGCAACGCACACTGCCCCGCTAGAGTAGCTGCCGCCTTGCGGTACTGTGAACTGTCTTTGACAATCGCTTTGAGGGTAGGCAGATAGCCCGATACACACCTGAAGGCCAGGGCAAGGTCTGACCCCTCCGCACTCTTGCTTAGGTGCCAACAAGCAGCAATCCCTGCTGCACACTGTGTGAGAATATCTTCGATGGGACGGCTCAAGGAGGCACCCAACGCACTGAGTTGCAAAGTGGCAAAGGGCAACAACGCGAGCCGATGCAAGGCCTCCCGTCGTGAGATCAGGTCATTGTCGATAGCAGGCTCCTCCTCAAGAATCTGTCGAATCCTCTCTTGCAGCTGTTGCAGGTGCTGGTAGGTCACCCGATGTGGCTCAAAGACGAGGACGAGCAGGCGCAGGGTTAGATCGGTCTGCATGAACGTGCTCAAGGCTTGGTTGGTGGCCAGCGCTTGCGAGGTGACGACCTCCGGTACGATATCTAAGCCCAGTTCCCAGGCGGAGGCCCCATAGACTTCACAGAGCTTCTGGATATTGTAGAAGCGTGGGGTGGCTTTGCCCGCTTCCCACTTGTACAGGGTATTGGCGTTGACGCCAAGCAGTTCGGCAGCATGCTCTAAGGTCAACTGCTTCCTGACCCGCGCTACTACCAGTCTGTCTCGCTTCATGCTTGTGCTCCTCACTGTGTATGCATACGTGCTTTCAGTGAGGACACTATAGCCTATCACATGGCATCTGTCGACTGCAAAGGCGGAGGGTGCTCAAGGTTCGACCAAGTAGGGGGTGCTAAGCAGCAGCGGGTTGCCGGTCAGCATGAATGCGCCCAACCCGCAGAGCTACCACAGCAGTGGCACGCTTCCAGGGCATGCCGCGTTTTTGCAGGCGCAGATTGCTTCCCACGGCGACCGCACGTTCCCCCAGCCCATCGGGTTGCCACTGCTGGTAGGTGCCCATCCAGTCGCGTTGCCTCTGCACATAGCGGACCGCCTCTTGCCACGCCGCAGGCCCATCCCCGCTGGCAGGCCAGCCAGGCCGTGTAGGCCAGGGCTGGTTCCCGCTCGCCTTGCCAGAGCAAGGGGAGCAGCCCCTCATGCTGCTGGGACAGGAGCAACCTCTCTTTGCTTTTTCAACTCCCAGCACCCGATTGCTGGGGGAACCGCTTCTGTACGCTAGAGTTCCCATACGGTCACAGTGCTGATATAATCTGACTGATTATCATATTGCCTATCTATCTTATGAAGAGGAGACGTGATATCATGTCCACAAGATGGCAGATCAGCTATGGCAAGCTTTGTGTGCCAGTTTACCGCGTCTATGCCACCCCACTGAAGGGCATTACGCCAATTCACGAATCCTCTTTTACAGGCAGAGACAATGTTGTGTTCGCCCTAGAGGTGGATGTCGAGGTTTTCGGTGATAATTTTCTTCCAGCCTACACTCAAGGCGACAACACGAATGTGGTGGCAACCGATAGCATGAAGAACTTTGTACTCAAGCAGGCGCTCATATTCGATGGTGCGACGCTTGAGGACTTTCTCGCTATGCTAGGACGGTATTTCCTGGAGACGTATCCACAGATGGAACAACTGCGCCTTACGGGTCGTGAACTTCCTTTCGCAGCAGCCACTGTTCCTGACGGCATTGCTTTCAAGCTGAGCAATGTACTATTTAGCCGCTCGCATGCCGACTATGCGATGGCAATGGTCGATTTTAGTCGTGTGGGCGCAGAGGCTGTCATCAGTGCGCATCGCTGCGGGCGGGTTGGGCTACAGTTGCTGAAGGTGACGGGTAGCGCCTTCACGCGCTTCGTGCGTGATAGCTATACGACGCTGCCAGAGCGCTCTGATCGCCCACTGTTTGTCTACCTGGATGTATACTGGAAGTATACAGATAGTTTTGACCTGGTGGACCCTAGTTTCAAACACTATGTCGCTGCTGAGCAGGTGCGTGATTTCGTGCAAGTCGTCTTTCACGAGTTTGTGAGCGAGTCGATACAGCATCTCGTGCATGAGATGGGACAGCGTCTCCTACGGCGCTTTCCACAGCTCAGCGAAGTTTCGTTTGAAGCGCAGAATCGCACAAAGGAGCCGGTGGCTACCTCCGACACTGATGCCAAGGTGAAGGTGTATAGCGAACCATTTCCGGCGTACGGGACAATAAAATTGACGCTCACCAGGGACATATGAGCGAGAGGAAGGAAGAGAGATGGAAGGTCGTCTTACCACACATGTGCTTGACACAGTGCATGGATGCCCTGCCGCTGGTATGTTGATCGACCTATGGCGGCTGGAACCTACACAGACGCAAGATGTGCAGCGTGTCCACCTCAAGACGATGCGTACCAATGCCGATGGGCAGGTAGATGAGCCGCTGCTTGCAGATGAGGAGTTGACTGCAGGCGTCTATGAGTTGGTGTTTGCTGTAGGAGCTTACTTCAATGCGCAGCCAGTGACGACTACACTACCGCCGTTTCTGGATAGTGTTCCGGTCCGCTTCGGCATCACCGACCCCACTGCCCACTACCATATCCCGTTACTGATCTCACCTTGGGCTTACAGCACCTACCGGGGAAGTTGAGCTATGTGGCAAAACTATCTACAACCAAGCAGTCTTGAGGAGACGTTGTCATTGTTGCAGGAGCAGGGCGGGCAGGCGCGACTCATCGCGGGTGGTACCGATGTGCTAGTTGAACTGCAGCGTGGTATACACCCAACTGCTACGCTCATTGATATTAGCGCTCTGCATGACCTGAAGTATGTACGCTATGAGAATGGCTGGCTTCACCTTGGAGGGCTTGCTACGCATAACGATGTCGTGGCATCGCCAGCGTGTGTACAATATGCTCCACCATTCGTACAGGCTTGTTGGGAGGTTGGGGCTCCGCAGATTCGCACGCGTGCCACTGTGGCTGGCAACCTCGTCACAGCTTCGCCTGCTAATGACACTATCACGCCGCTGCTAGCACTAGGCGCTGAGGCGGTCCTGACGAGTAGCCAGGGCGAGCGTGTGGTACCTCTACGCGACTTCTACCTTGGCGTGCGCCGCACTGTGCTGCAGCCGAACGAATTGCTGCGCGAGCTTCGCTTTCCCGCTATGACGACTCAGCAGCGCGGACTCTTTCTCAAACTGGGACTACGACGCGCACAAGCGATCTCTGTCATCAACGTCGCCTTTGTACTGACGGTTGTGGATGGGTATGTTAGTGATGCACAAATCACCTTGGGTTGCCTAGCACCGACTATCGTTCATGCCGCTACCGTCGAAGCATATCTGCGTGGCAAACAACTCAGCGATAGTATCTGTCGTCAAGCTGGGCAACGCGCCAAGGAAGACGTCAGGCCCATCGACGACATACGTGGCTCAGGCACCTACCGCCGCGCCACATTAGCCAACCTCGTTATGCACGGTCTACAGCGTCTCGCCGTCGGCCCTGAGAAGATGGCATGGGCAGAGCGGCCAGTCCTGCTAGAAACCGGAAATAGCCCAGTAGAGCACAGCAAGCTTGATGGCACCATCATGACCACCATCAATGGCAAGCCCTATCGATTCGCCCATGCTCAACACAAAACACTGCTCACTATGCTGCGCGAAGACGCACACCTGACGGGTACAAAAGAGGGTTGCGCCGAGGGCGAGTGCGGTGCCTGCACAGTCTGGCTCAATGGGCAGGCTGTCATGTCTTGCTTGGTGCCAGCCCCTCAAGCGCACAACGCTACTATCACTACAATTGAAGGGTTGGCAAAGGGCACAGCTCTTCACCCTCTACAACAGGCGTTCATCGATTGCGCTGCTGTACAGTGCGGCTATTGCATTCCAGGGATGATCATGGCTGGTGCCAAACTGCTTACAGAATATGCACATCCCGACCTTGAGCAAGTACGTACAGCACTCAGCGGCAACATCTGCCGCTGCACTGGCTACCGTAAGATCCTCGACGCTGTTATGAAGATAGGAAATCAAGCATGACAGGCTTCATCGGCATATCGCTGCCTCGACCCGATGCACAAGGCAAAGTGAGCGGAACAACTCACTATCCAGCAGACCTGCTACGCCCAGGCATGCT
>JAFAXQ010000078.1 GCA_019240835.1 Ktedonobacteraceae bacterium | reverse complement strand
TAGGTCGTACGAGATGTTGAGGCGTGACATCGTTTTGAGGTGAGCCTGTACGATGCTGTGTGAGAGCTCTGCTGCCATGAGAGGGTAATCCGGCCCAGACTCTGGCTCCTCCCCATGTTCGATAGCATGGAGGACAGCGGCACGCAGTTCTTTCATCTCTGGCTTTTCTTCATACAGTTTGCCCACAGCAACGTAGATACGTGAGCAGTAGTAATCAAAAGATTCTCCTGGCAGTTGTTGATTGCCTGCGGATAGCTCAAGTTGCCCATTGCGCAGCAGTGTCAAACCTACAACAACATCTGCGACTTGCACGCCTGAGTCATCGATATAGTTCTGTACCTCGATGTGAGATCCTTGGGAGCGTAACATGCGCGCAAGGGTGTCACCGATACAGGAGTTACGCAAATGTCCTACGTGCGCTGCCTTATTGCTATTGATCGATGTGTGCTCGACAACCACCTTTGTACCCACGCCGCAATGTTGCTGGCCAAAATCAGCACCCGCCTCTAGTACGCTTGCTATGATGTTTGCACCAATCTCAGGACGGTTCAGCCGAAAGTTGAGATAGCCGGGCGGAGTGACGGAGATTTCCTCAATAGAGGGAATACGCATTTCACGCAGAAGGGTTGCTAGCGCCTCCGCAATCTGTAGTGGCGGGCGATCAAGCATATTTTTCTTTGCCCAGCGCATAACGGGCATCGAATAGTCGCCAAAGCTTGCCTGTGCCGAGAAGCGTAAATCTATAGGAAGTTGCTCAATATCGAGCAATAGATGTTGCTGTGCAAGATAGATCGTCGTTGCCTGTTTGATGAGGGCAGTGAGATGTGCAGGAAAATCTTTTGGAGCAGATGCGCTCATGGAATAAGCCTCGCTAACGACTGTCACTAGGTAATCTTCCTCTCTTCGATCCATTACTATAGTTGCAACATACTATAACCTAGGGAGGGTGAGCGGTCAAGCTTTTCGTGTGAATTGGGCAAAATTCCCTTTCGCTCCGAGTACGCATCAGCATGCAAAAGTAAGAGCAAATGGCAGTATTGGGAAGCAAATTTCTGGGGTTGGGACCTGTTTATCGTACGTGTCATGCTGTAGGTTCTGTTACCCAACGTAGACCATGATCTGAGCCACGCACAACGTGCGTGGCTCAGATCATGGGTTGAGTCGCGGCGCTGCCGCCCTCGGGCTTTGCTATTGCGACGAGGATTTCACACAGCCTGTCGACGCGGGTAGCACGGCAGGGCGAAGAAAATCGCCAGCAGCAGATTTAAGACCAAGCTCGCAGGTGTATAGATCCAAGCGAGGGTGAACGTAATAAGGTAGAGTAGCGGGCCGAAGCGGTATTGCCTGGTGATACTTCGTACTGTCTCTATATTCACCTTCCTACTCAGCAGGCGATTCTCATAGGCCGCGTAGTGCCAGAGCAGATTAAAGACGGTGGCCAGCAACAGGTACACCCCACTGAACAGGATGGCTGCCACGTGCTGGGTGGGATAGACCACATACTGCGCCACTAACGCGGTGGGAAAGGGGACAAAAACGATCAGCAGCAACAGCAAGAGGTTAAGCCCCAGCAGAGCATTGTCCAACCGCGTAATCACGGTGAACAGGCGGTGATGGTTGATCCACATGATGCCGATGGTGGCAAAACTCGTCACAAAAGCGAGTAGCTCTGGCCATCGACTGAGGAGAATCTGAAGCAAAGCATTATCAGTGAGGTAGGGAGGGGGAGGCAAGAAAGCCAGCACGAGCAAGGTAATGGCCACGGCAAAGACCCCATCACTAAAAGCTTCGATGCGTCCAGTTTCTTTAACATCGTTCATATGTGCCTCTACATTCTGTTTGATATTGACCTGTAATTGTGAGTAGCTAAAGTTGTTTCTCTCATTAGTTTTTCAAAAGCTTATTCATAGGCAACCGGACTGCTATCATATGCGGTTAATCATTATTAAAGACGGAAGGCATACGAACTTTTCGCATATGGATTGTGGCAGTTCGTGCTAACTTTATAGATCACCCTCCCGCTTCAAAAATTTGTCTTGCTCTCCAGAGCCACTTGTACATGCCGATCGAGGCTCCAGACTGATGGTAGCAGGAAAGCTAAACCGCTTAAGAGCGTCACTGCTGCGCCGCCTATCCAAATGCCTTCCCGAATCCCAAGAGCATTTCCAAGAATGCCAGCCAGCAAGAGACCGGCAGGATTAAGTCCCATTGCCAGCACGCTCAGGACGCTCAGGACTCTCCCACGTAGCTCAGCAGGAATAAGATGGAGCCAGAGCGTTGCGCTCGCTACATCAGCTACGATATAGGAGAAGCCAAAGAGAAAATACGCCATGTGGAGCTGCCAGGGAGTTTGAGCCAGACCCATAGCGATGATCATGGTGCCAAATACTCCCATGCTGCCGCAGATAACCAATGCATGTTGGCGCATACGGTTGCCCCACAAGCTCATAATGATTGCCCCTGAGAGCGAGCCTCCCCCAAAACTAGAAGCCATCAGTCCATATTGTTCTGCTGGCATGTGCAGGAGAAAGCGAGCCAGCAAAGGCACTAACACCGCCTCAACGTTATTGAAAGCGTTGGTCAGAGCAAACAGGAGCACTACTGCAAGCATGCCTGGTTGTTTCCACAGAAAGCGTAGCCCGGCTGTCAGTTCCGCGATTTTCCCCGGCACTGTTTTTTCTTGGCCTGACGGCGCGATGGTTGCTCTGTTTTGTCGCATCAGCGCGAGAAAGCAGACCGAAAAGGCGTAAGAGATCGCATCGAAGCCAAAAGCCACGCTCACATTCCATTGAGCAATCAGATAGCCCGCCAGAGCCGGTCCGAGCAGAGTAGCGCTTTCTCGGCCAATCTGGAACAGCGCATGGGCAGCGCTGACCTCTTCTGCTGCAACAGAGGTCAGGAAAAGGGCGGAAAGGGCAGGGGCAAAAAACGCACCCACCAAGCTATAGGTGATCACGACCACAAAAAGCAGCGGCAGAGGCAAGTATCCCAGTGTCGCAAGCAGCGTAATCATCAGGGCCACTGAGAGGCGAAACAGATCAGACCAGAACGCAATGCGATGCGGGTTGACAAAATCTGTCCAAGCACCTCCTATAAGAAGGAAGACCAGTTGGGGAAGATAACCAACCGTTATGAGAGTGCTTATGACCAATGTAGAGTGCGTCAGTGTGGTGAGGAGCCAGATAAAGGCGATCTCATAACACTGGTCACCAAACAGGGAGATGGTCTGACCCACCCACAAGAGCGAGAAGTTGCGCTGGCGCAATGGCGCGAGAGAGTGCCTGAACCGCTGAACAAGCATATTCCTTCATCCCTCTTTTTATTCAAGAGCGTTCTGCTTTGACGGCACCGCTTGCTCTGCCTCTCGCCGTGCCTGGATCTTTTGTTTGATTTCTTGGACATACTGCTTTTTCCGCTCCGAGGGGGTCATAGGTTTCTCACGGGTCGCCTCTTCCCAATAGTCATCTTTTAGTTGTTTCATACGGATGTGGCGTAGGTGCAGCAAAGCCGTTTCAGGAGTGGGACAGGCTGTGTGTGCCCAATCCCCGGTGCCCACTGCCATGCCCAGAGCCTCTGGCATCACGATATAATGCCCATCTGCTTCCAGAGTCTTGAGATTGCGCTGCAAGGCTTTGCTTTGAAACATCACCACATTCATCACCGGGGCGAAGACAATGGTACGCGGATAGCTCAGGATGCAGGTCGAGAGCAGATCATCCGCGATACCGTTGGCGGCCTTGCCAATGATATCTGCGGTGGCTGGAATGATTACAAAAAGATCGGCCCAGCGCGTTAGTTGGAGGTGAGCGGCTTTATTCACCTCCGGGGATTGATCCCATACCTCGACGAAGACACGATCATCAGCGTAAAGTGCCAGGGTCTGTGGAGACACCATCTGAGCAGCCTGCCTGGTCATCACGACTTTGATGTTTTGCGCCAGATGTTGGCGAAAGAAAAGCAAGTACTGATGGGCATCCACGGCATGAATCGAGCCTGAGATGCCTAGCAACAAATTCTTACAAAGCATTTCCTCGGTCATAGAGTTGCTCCTTTTCTTTCAGTACCATGCCGATTCGGAGGCAGCACGCTACAATTTCAGCAGTACCCTGTACTCCAGGGTACTGCACCAATCGTTGTAGTTATGGACAATATGTGAACTAGTCGGATGTGGCCGCTGTTTTAGCAGCCAGTAGCAAAGTTACAGCCTGGATTGATCTGCTTAGGCGGACCAAAGCTGGGAATTTCAGCTTCCTGAATCCACTGCATGGACATTCCCTCCTTTCTCGTAAGATATTTATCAGCAAAAGTGTAGGCTGAAGGGCGCACGACCCACGTTACACTCTGTACTGATTATGGCGTTTTTGGCGGCCAAGGATGGCCGTTAGTCATCGTCGCATGAGAGAAGCCCGCTGTGCTGTCAGCGAAACAGTTTATCTGACGCATTGTGGCGTGCTTTCCACTACAGAGCGTTTGGGGCGAAGGCTCTCTTTGTAAATGACCGGCAGGAGTTTGCGCACAGCCACTTTTTCAGTTGGGCAATGGCACTCTGGCTCATCTAGCCATTCTTTTGGACAGCAAGCCCCATGACAGGCAGGACTATAGAAGCAGGTATAACATTTTTTCCCCTCATCCATGCCATTGGTTTCTGTCCACAACGCCATCTTGCGCCAATCCAGTTGCATGCTGCCATCTTCCAGCAAACGTCCGACGATGTTACGGTCATGATAGTCCAGCTCAACCGTACATTTATAGAGATTCCCATCGGAGCCAATGACAAATGATCTAGGGTCGGCAGCATAGCAGGTATTGCCATTGGGACGGAAGCGCTCAATCTGCCAGGCATTGTGCAGCCCTGCTTCCAGAGCCAACAACCGCCCTCTCGTAAATGAATCAGAGATGCTCTTCCCCTCACACACCGCCATTTCCTCATCATTGGCACCGCCCAGTTTGCCAATCGGGAAGAAGAAGACCGCGAAGCGCGGATCATCGCCGAACTCTTCTTTCAGCATGGCGATAAATTCTTCCAGTCGCTCCTTGCTGGCAGGGTCGAAGTTGTGGCGTATGATGACGAGGAAAACATGCTCAGAACGCTTCAGATAGCGGAGATTTTCTATGATTCGTGCAAACGTTCCGCCTCCATGCTGCAAGACACGGCGCTTATCGTGTTCCTCTTGCACGCCGTCTATCGTCACTTGAAACTCACGTACGCCAAGAGGAATGATCTGATCGGCGATTTCAGGCGTGAGGAAAAAAGCGTTGGTCGTCGCACCAACCCTGAGCTGAATGCCATGATCAGCACAAAATTGGTGAAAGAATTGCGACAATTCAATCACGACGTCGGAGGCCAGCAATGGCTCCCCACCGAACCAAGAGATCGTGAGCTGCTGCAGGTTCTGCTGGCGAGCCACAAAGCGCCTGATGCCATTCCTGATCCCTGCGGGCATGGCCTCACGCAGAAACGATTCATAGCAATAGGTGCAGCGAAAATTACATTGTTCTGTCGGCAGGAGAATGAGATGCAGGTGATCATCTCGATAGCGGCTTAAAAACTTTCTCTCCGAGAGAGCCATTTCATTGGTGCCCTCGGGCACTAAAAAACCTCCGCTCTGCAAATCCTTGAGAATACCGTTGAGGGGCAGGCTATGGTGTGCATTGCGCTGCAAGGCCGTACGCGCTTGGGCGGCGCTCTCCGGCGGAACCGCCCCTATCGCGCCTGTCAAGCTATTGAAAAGGATCAAGGCACCATTCTCGGCATACGATAAGCTGTAATAACGCGTGGGGACAAAGACGTTCGGCATATTCTCACCTTTCTCACAGATGATGTGAAAAGACGTTCGGATGCTTCATCTCATCTATATATCAATGATATGGAAGATACTTTCGAACGCAAGCAGTGTCTTAGAGCAGAAGAAGTACTAGCGGTGTCTTTTTGAGCTTGCTCCTTCCTCCATGAGTATATACGTGAAGAGTTACATGTTAAGGTGCTGGGCCTCCACCTAACATCACTACAATCCGGACCTACGAAGGATAGCTCTCCCTTGCCGCTGTGCTTGATCTCGTTTCGCGCCTAGTGGTAGGATAGGCAATGGCCGCCTCATGTAAAGCAGCATGCCTTTAGGGAGTGTCATGAATACGAGTTCAACGCCTACTAATGGGGTACTGGTGAAGCTGTCTGGCCTGCTTATCAACCGTCAGTTCGCTCTCATCTGGAGCGGGCAGGCCATCTCTGTCATTGGAGACATCCTTTTTGATACGACGCTCGTTCTGTGGGTTGCAACGGTTATTGCTCGTGGTCAGCCATGGGCACCACTGGCAGTAAGTGGTATCCTTTTGACAGCGGCAATCCCTAGGTTCATTATAGGGCCAGTCGCTGGAGTTTTTACAGATCGTTGGGACAAGCGAGGCACGATGCTGGCAATGGATGCCATTCGTGCTGTGCTCATCGTCTTGCTTGTTCTGCTGAATGCTATCCTGCCTCCTCCTGTGCGAGGTGTAGACCTAACCTCTGCCTTCTTGCGCCTTGGTATCATCTATGCCATTGTCTTTCTAACAAGCTCCTGCACCCAATTCTTTACTCCCTCTCTTCTTGCGCTTATTAATGACATTGTAGAGGGACCCTCCCTAGTGCGAGCTAGTGGCTTAATTCAGATAGTGGCCAGTCTTGCTATTATCATTGGTCCAGCTCTAGCGGGACTTCTTTTTTCTACAGTTGGGGTGCAATGGGCATTTTTGCTGAATGCATTCTCATTTATGGCCTCGTTCTCGGCGATTCTTGCGGTTCGTGCCCCTCGACCCGTTAGAGACTCGACGGCGGAGCAGCATCGCAAAGTTCTCCATGAATTCCTTGAGGGTATGCGTTTCTATGTAGGTAACCGTCTACTCGTAACAATCCTTATATCAGGAGTATTGGTTATGCTAGGCAGTGGAGCAATCAACGCATTGAACGTCTTCTTCGTGATACAGAATCTCCACGCTTCTGCAAGCCTTTATGGTCTGCTGAGTGCCGTTCTTGGACTGGGTGCTATTGTTGGTGCCGCAGCTAGCGGTCTGATGGTGCAGCGGCTGGGAATGGAGCGGGCCTTCTGGCTTTCGATCATGCTCTCTGGAGTAGTGACGCTCCTCTACGCACGGCTGACGAGCTTTTCTCTGGCGTCGGGTGTGATCGTTCTGCTGGGTGGGTTGATGAGCATTGTCAATGTAGTGGTGGCACCACTGGTGTTGGGTGTGACGCCGAACGAATTCATTGGTCGTGTCTCTTCCGTAATTACGCCAGCTTTCAGCTTGGCCTCGATACTCTCCCTGAGCGTTGCAGGGTACTTAGCCAGTACTCTACTATATAGATTCCGCGCTACATGGTTCGGTGTCACATTTGGTCCCATAGACACTATTTTTTTAGGTACAGGTGTCCTTATGCTTATCGGTGGGCTCTATGCAATGATGAATCTTAAGAATGTGGAACTGGCGAAGGAAAAGGTGAGGAAGGAGGGATAATGGTCAGTGCAGTGTTCTGAACATGCCTTTCATCCTATCCCATCACTTCCTAACCGCAGGGACAGGGCGCGTCTGGGTGAGGCTTGCGATGTCCATACAAAAGTAGGACGTCTACCCATACGGGGGAGTACTTGCGTACCGTGGTATGCTAGTAGTGCAATAGGTGCCTGAGTCTAGGTATCATAGGCTGACCTCATTGGAAGAGGAAGTTACCTCGTCTTGGGTCAAGTTACTCACATGTAGGACATGTCCTCAAAAAGTTAAGACCATCGTGATAAATATGTAGGAAGGGATGATTGGTTCACGCACATCTGCATCACCGACTCATACGAAATAATTGATAGTATGACGTTTAGCTAGAGGAGCTGTATACATGAAAGAACAGACGCAGTCGTTTTCAGTGCAGTCTGTGGAGCAAGGGACAGATACATCCCTGTTGAATACAGTTGAGCAAGAACAACGGCCGGTAGGGTGGAACGATGCTAGGGCCGAGTATCCAAAGGGCCAGTATGTGCATGCATTATTTGACCTGTGCGTGGAACAGCATCCCGATACTATTGCCCTGGTACACGCAGATGTACAGCTCAGTTATAGCGAAGTGAATCGGCGAGCCAATCAACTAGCGCACTATTTACAACAGCAAGGTGTTGGACCAGAGATGTGCGTGGGACTCTGTCTGGAGCGAAGTTTGGATCTGGTCATCGCGATCATTGCCGTCCTTAAGGCGGGAGGCTGCTATGTGCCCATGGATGTTTCGTTGCCACAGGATCGCTTGCGCTACCAACTGCACGACGCTCAGGTAGTGTTTATTATTACGCAAGCACATCTTGTCGACAAGCTGAACGGTCATCAGGCCAAGCTGTTGTATTTGCATCACAGCTCATTGTTGTTCCAGCGGGAAGATATGCCTGCTCCACGGGCTCTTGTGGAACCGCACAATCTCGTGTATGTCATCTATACCTCCGGTTCCACAGGGCGACCCAAAGGGACGATGATTACCCATACCAGCCTTTGCAATCTGGTGTTCTGGCATATCCAGAACTTCAATATGCAATCCGCTGATCGAGCCACGCACCTAGCGGGCTTAGGCTTCGATGCTAGTGTCTGGGAGCTTTGGCCGCCTTTGCTTGTTGGAGCAAGTATTACCCTGTTGGATGATCCCGCAAGGCTAGCTCCCGAACAGCTTCTGCACTGGTTTGCTGAGCAGGCCATTACCGTCAGCTTTGTGCCCACCCCGCTGACGGAACAGTTGCTTGAGGAGTGGTGGCCACCGTCGTTGTCCTTACGAATCCTGCTGACGGGTGGCGATCGGCTTCATCGTGTACCTCGTACTTCCCTCCCCTTCCAACTGATCAACAACTATGGACCAACAGAAGCCACGGTGGTGGCGACATCTGGTGCGGTGGAAATAGCAGAGGCGGCAGCGGATCGAGCGCCGGATATCGGTCGAGCCATTGCCAATATGCAACTCTATGTGCTTGATGAGCAGATGCAACCGGTCCCGCCTGGTGCGGAGGGCGAACTGTATCTGGGCGGTGTACAACTGGCACGAGGCTATCTGCACCGACCGGAACTGACTGCTGAGCGCTTTGTTCCCCATCCGTTCGATGCTCAAGCAGGGGCACGCCTCTATCGCACAGGAGATGTGGTACGCGAACTGCCCAATGGCCGCTTGGCTTTTGTGGGACGCACTGATTTCCAGGTGAAAGTTCGTGGCTACCGCATTGAACTAGGCGAGATCGAACATGCCTTGCTTGAGCATGGGGCTGTGCGCGAGTGTGTTGTGGTTGCGCGAGAAGATCTTGCAAGCACCAAACATCTGGTCGCCTATGTGGTATTGAAACAGCCGCCGAGAGAAGGAAAGGCAGCAGAAACTGCCGCCTTACAAAATGCTTTGTGTGAACGCCTGCCCGAGTATATGATGCCTTCTGCTCTTGTTGTGCTTGATGCTTTTCCCTTGACCGTTAATGGCAAAGTGGACCTGCACGCCTTGCCCGCGCCCAGACAGTACCATAGTGCTGCTCAATTGGCGTATGATGCTCCGCACACGGAGATCGAACAGCTTCTGGTTCGCATTTGGTGCCAGGTATTGCGTCTGCCTCAGATCAGCATCCACGACAACTTTTTTGCCCTAGGTGGCGACTCCATTCTGGGTATCTCGATGATTGCTCAGGCTCGGCAGGCCGGACTTCACATGACAATGAAGCAGCTCTATCAAGCTCCCACGATTGCCCAATTAAGTACCGTCGTCTCTCCATTAGCTCCTAGCCAGTCAGCAAAGCGAACTGCGAGCCAGGGAATGTTGGCCTTGACGCCGATCCAGCGCTGGTTCTTTGAGCTGCATCTTGCCAATCCGCACCATTGGAACCAGGCATTTCTTTTCCAGCTCCCTCCATCCCTCTCCGTGCCGCTCCTTGAACACGCTCTGCACTGGGTCTTCGACCAGCACGATGTCTTCCGCTTGCGCTTTGCACAGACCTCGCAGGATGACTGGCAGGCTCACTATCAACAGAGCACTGAAGGCATTCTCTTCTCTTTTCTTGATTTGCGGGGCTTGCCTGGAGAGGTGCAGGTCAGCAGCATGACAAGGCTCTGTACAACTGCACAGGCCAGCCTGCACATTGGAGAAGGGCCGCTGGCCCGAGCGCTCCTTTTCCGTCTGTCTGGCCCACAGAGGTATCGCCTGCTGCTAGCGATTCATCACTTGGTGATCGATACCGTGTCTTGGCGCGTGCTGTTAGAAGACGTCACACTGGCGTACCGTCAGTTGCTTGACCACCGGCCGCTGATACCTCTGCAGGCAAGCAGCACCTTCCAACACTGGGCAGGACGGCTAGTGGACTATGTGCAGACGGAGACCATGCACAGAGAGTATGCCTTCTGGCTTCGGCAACAACAGTACCTTGAGCGACCGGAGCATGCCTTACCTGTCGATGATCCATCAGGCGAAAATAGGGTGGCTTTGCTGCGTAGCGTCGAGTTGAAACTGACTGTGCAAGAGACACACACCTTACTGCGAGACGTAGGACACTACTACCGGGCCACCATCGAAGAGGTGTTGTTGACCGCGCTCGGGCTGGCCTTCCACGACTTCTTTGGTCGGTCAGACATTGTTATTGACCTAGAGGGACATGGACGTGAAGAACTCTTTGCCGACGTGGACCTTTCACGGACTGTGGGTTGGTTTACCAGTAAGTTTCCCGTTCTGCTGGAACTAGGAGCGCAACCAGAACTCATTGATGCCTTGCGGATGACCAAAGCGATGGTGCGACAGCTTCCGCAACGCGGCATTGGGTATGGTCTCTTGCGCTATCTGCACCCTGATCCTGCCGTGAGAAGTAGCCTGCGGGGCAGGTATGAACCTCAGGTGAGTTTGAACTATCTCGGCCAGTTTGACCAAGTCATGGGCAGCGATGCACTTTTTCCGCTTGCGCCCGAGCCATCCGGATTGACTCACGGCCCTGAGAATCAGCGTATCCACCAGTTGTATGTCCTTGCTATGATCGTCGAGGACCAGTTGCATATCTCGTGGCAGTACAGTACTCAGTTGCATCGAGCCGAAACGATGCAGCAACTGACCCAACGCTATCTGACCCGCTTACGGCAATTTATCTCCTCGTCTCAGCAAACTACCTTCCCCTATATCCCTGACGATTTTCCCCTCTTGCGTATCTCACAATCATCGCTGGATCACCTGCTAGACCAGATTTGTAGGTCTGGAAGAACCGCCGAACGTATCGCTATCTCAAGGCAGGTGCAGGATCTCTATCCGCTCTCAGGGATGCAAGCTGGTCTTCTCTTTCATAGTCAAGCTGCTCCAGACAGCGGTCTTTATGTAGTGCAGGTCAATCTACTGGTCGAGGGTAACTTACACCTGAGCGCTCTCGTTGGCTCGTGGCAGCAGTTGGTTGCGACCCATCCGATCCTGCGCACCAGCTTTATCGGTGAGGAACTGCTGACCCAGGTTGTCTGGCAGCATGTCCCGTTGCCCCTCGTAGTCATGGATTACAACGAGCTTTCCCCCGAGGAACAGAAGCAACACTTACAAGCCTATCAGCAGGAGGATCAACGACGTGGCTTTGTGGAACAGCGTGCTCCGTTATTGCGCTTGACTTTGTTCCAGCTAGGGCCACAACAACTGCATCTGCTCTGGAGCTTCCATCACGCCATTCTGGATGCCTGGAGTATTACTCTGCTACTCAACGAACTCTTCTCGCGCTACGAGATGCTCGCCCAGGACCAAAGTCTGGTAGTGCCAGCCAGTCGTTCCTATCGCGATTATATCCTCTGGCTGAACCAGCAAGATCAGCAGGCCGCCGAACAATTCTGGCGTGAGGAACTGTGTGGTTTCACCGAGTCGACACCATTGCCACTCAAACAGGCCCATGCATCCAAGCAGAGAATTGTAGAGTCAACCTATGGGAAAAAGACAGCTCGGCTTTCGTCCATGCTAAGTGAGCGACTGAGGACCGTGGCTCGCGAACTGCAAGTGACCGCAAATACTCTGATGCAAGCCAGTTGGGCCTTTGTGTTGAGCCGATATAGTGGTCAGCCGGAAGTGCTCTTTGGTATGGTCGTGGCTGGACGCAGCCCGGAACTCGTTGGAGCAGAATCAATCGTTGGACTCTGTGTGAACACTATACCGGTACGTGTCCCCGTATCTCGCCAGGCAATGGTGGGAGACTGGCTGCGACAGATCCATCAACGTCTAGCGACGATACAACACTATGACTATTATCCATTAGTACAGATCCAGAGTGTGAGCGAGATCGCACCCGGTTTGCCCTTGTTTGATAGTATTTTCGCCTTTGAGAATCACCCGGTTGAGCAGATGCAACACGGACATCTGCGCGTGTACCGCTTTGGTGATGAGGAACAGACACATTACCCGCTGGCAGCCGTCGTACTTCCTGGCGAACAATTGGAGCTGTCCTTGACTTATCAAGAGCAGTTAATAGAGCAGGAGACTGTTGCACGCATGTTGGAACTCTGGCAAGAGGTACTAGAGGTGATCGGCCAGCAGGCAGAGCAGCGTCTCGCTGACTTGCCGCTCTTAGCTGCTACTGAGCGAGAACAGGTGCTCATCACATGGAATGCCACCCAGCAGGTCGATCCGCAAGGCGTGTGTGTGCAGGAGTTGTTTGAGCAACAGGCCCAGCAGCAGCCGGATGCGATTGCTCTGGTGCAGGCCGATGCTCATCTTACCTATGGCGAACTGGACCGACGTGCCAATCAACTGGCTCATTACCTGCAACGAAAGGGCGTGGAGCCTGAAATTCTGGTGGGTGTGTGCTTGGAACGGAGCCTAGAGTTGGTTGTGGCTCTGGTGGCCGTGCTCAAGAGTGGCGGCAGCTATGTGCCTATGGAGGTCTCCTTGCCGCGAGAACGCTTGCTCTATCAGTTGCGTGATGCTCAGGTGGGACTGGTGCTCACCCAAACACATGTGCAGGAGCAACTGGTCGACAGTCGGCTGCCTATAGTGTGCCTGCACAGTGAGCAGGAGCGATTCTTGCAAGAGCCCATCAGCCGACCAGAGCAACGGGTGCAGCCGCAGCACTTGGCCTATGTGATCTACACCTCTGGCTCGGTAGGCCGACCCAAGGGAACGATGATTACGCATGCCAGTCTGAGCAATCTGGTGTCTTGGCACATCCAGTCCTTCGGCTTGGCTGCAACGGATCGAACCATGCAGTTAGCTGGCCTGGGCTTTGATGCCAGCGTGTGGGAACTGTGGCCTGGGCTTGTGGCGGGAGCAAGCGTGACGCTGCTGGACGATGCGGCTCGTCTGATTCCTGAGCAGCTTGTCAGTTGGCTCACTGAGCAAGCCAGCACCATCAGTTTTGTGCCCACACCCATTGCTGAGCACCTCCTTGAACGAGCTTGGCCGACAAGGTCTGCCTTGCGCATCCTACTGACGGGAGGGGATCGACTCCATCGAGCACCTGAGCACAAACTGCCCTTCCAACTGATTAATAACTATGGTCCCACCGAGGCGACGGTGGTGGCCACTTCGGGGCCGGTAGCTGTGGGAGAGGTGGGCAGTGAGAGGCAACCAGATATCGGACGTGCCATTGCCAGTACACAGCTCTATGTACTTGATGCCCACATGCAACCAGTGCCCATCGGTGTACAAGGGGAGCTCTACTTGGGTGGGGTGCAACTAGCCCGTGGGTATCTAGGTCAAGCAGAGCTGACTGCGGAGCGCTTTGTGCCCCATCCGTTTAGCAGTCTCGCTGGGGCACGGCTCTATCGCACGGGCGATCTCGTGCGCTATTTGCCCGATGGCCGGCTGGAATTTGTGGGACGGAGCGACTTCCAGGTGAAAGTGCGCGGCTATCGCGTTGAACTTGGTGAGATCGAGCAGGCACTCCTGGAGCATCCTGCTGTTCGGGAGTGTATTGTCGTCGCTGGCGACGACCGAGCTGGCAGCAAGCAGATCCTCGCCTATGTGGTGCTTTCACCTGCGGCCACTCCTTTGCGACAGATTCTGGATGCCCTCCGTCAGCAGTTGCCTGATTACATGATGCCTGCTCATCTTGTTGTGCTTAATGCTCTACCATTGACAGCTAATGGCAAAGTCGACCGCAAAGCCCTTCCCCTGCCTCAGGTGGCTCACGAGCAGGAGCCCCGCCAGGGCAGCAAACAGTCGCATGGGCCGATTGCCGACCTGCTTGCTGGCATCTGGCAAGCGCTCTTGCACGTGCCCCACGTCAGCTTACACGACAACTTCTTTGCCCTGGGAGGCCACTCCCTAGTTGCCATGCAGGTAGTGGCGCGTATCCGTGAGCAAATGGGCACGGAACTCCCCTTGCGCACGCTTTTTGAGGCTCCCACCTTGGCGGCCCTAGCAGAACGTGTGCAGCAGGAACTGCGAGCTGAGCCGCGCTGGCTCCTGCCCCCGTTACGGCCATCTTCGGCGAGCATTCCCGCTCCACTCTCCTTTGCCCAAGAGCGGCTTTGGTTTCTCGAACAGTTAGAACCTGGGCAATCGGCCTATCATGTCCCGCTGATCGTGCGCCTGCTTGGTCCACTCAATGCTTTCGCTTTGGCAGCCAGCTTGCGCCGGGTGGAAGCCCGTCAGCAAGTGCTGCGCCTCTATGTTGCCGAGCACGAGGGGCAAGCTGTCCAAGAACTGCTGCCAGCAGGTCGTTCGCCCCTGCTGCATCTCGATCTGAGCGAGCTTGCGCCCACTGAATGTGATGCTGAATGGCGTCGGCTGGCTCATCACGAGGCACATAGGCCCTTCGACTTGCGAGGAGGCCCCTTGTGGCGAGCGCGTTTGTTGCGGCTTGAGACGCAGGAGTGGGTGCTACTGCTGACCATGCATCATGTAATCACCGATGGCCGTTCCATGCAACTGCTGCTCCAAGAACTGGCACAATGCTATCTGGCTCATCAGCAAAGCAGCCAGGCACCGTTGGTCCCCCTCCCGATCCAGTACCGCGACTATGCAGTGTGGCAGCGCCAGTGGGTGCAGGGGCAGTACCTGCAGGCCGAACTGGCCTATTGGCGCGAACGCTTGGCGGGGCTAGAGCCGTTGCCGTTGCCCACCGATCATCCTCGCCCGTCAGTGCAAGGCACGCGTGGGGCACGCGAGCATCTGCATCTAGACGCCTGCTTGCACCAGCAGTTGCAAGCGTTGAGCCAACAAGAAGGGGTGACGCTGTTTAT
This sequence comes from Ktedonobacteraceae bacterium, assembly GCA_019240835.1. GTDB lineage: Bacteria > Chloroflexota > Ktedonobacteria > Ktedonobacterales > Ktedonobacteraceae > JAFATZ01. Next base: position 2,830 of record JAFAXQ010000078.1, on the reverse strand, counting down.
GACATTGCTAGCAGGCTGGCTGGTGGTGTTGCAGCGCTACAGCGGTCAAACTGATCTGGCGGTGGGCACTCCGATTGCCAATCGCAGCCAAGTCGAACTGGAAGGGCTGATCGGTTTGTTCGTCAACACGCTCGTCTTGCGCTGCACCGTGGAAGGCCAAGCGCGGGTAGGCGAGTTGCTGGCCCATGTGCGTGAAGTCACCTTGGGGGCCTACAGCCATCAGGAGGTGCCTTTTGAACATATCGTGGAAGCCCTTCAGCCGCGCCGTGAGCTGAGTCATTCCCCCCTCTTCCAGGTCATGTTTGCTGAGCAACAAGATGTCCTGTCTCAACAAAATTGGCAGGGGGTTACCTTACTGCTTGAAGAGCCTTTGCTCGAGGCTACCCCGTTTGACCTATCGCTCTTTGTTCAAGAGAACGATCACGGGATTGACGCCTGGATGGAGTATCGTACTGATCTGTTTGAGCCAGACACAGTGAAGCGCCTGCTGGGGCACTGGCAGCAGGCGTTGCAGGCCCTGGTCGCCCAGCCCGAGCAGCGGGTGGACGAACTGTGCTTGGTGAGCCAGGCCGAGCGCACACTGCTGCTGGAGCAGTGGCATGCCACCCAGCAGGTCTACCCACAGGAGCGCTGTCTGCAGGCGTTCTTTGAGCAGCAAACCCAGCAGCAGCCCGATGCCATAGCGCTGGTGCACGGCGAGAGGCACCTGAGCTATGGCGACCTGAACCAGCGGGCCACTCAGGTGGCCCAGCGGCTGCAACACGCAGGGGTGGGACCCGAGGTGCTGGTGGGCGTGTGTCTGCCGCGCACGGCCAGCTTGCTGGTGGCGCTGCTGGCCGTGCTCAAAGCAGGGGGAGCCTATGTGCCCCTGGATCCCCGCTCGCCGCCCGAGCGCTTGGCTTTCCTGGTGGCCGATGCCCCCGTCGCCCTGCTGCTGAGCCACGCCAGCCTTAAGGGGCAGGTGCCAGCTGGCTCGCTGCCGCTGCTCTGTCTGGATGAGGGGTCCCAGCAGGGCGACGAGCTGTACCCGCCGTTGGCTGGGCCGGTGCTCTCCGTCGACCAGTTGGCCTATGTGCTCTACACCTCCGGCTCGACCGGTCGGCCCAAGGGAGTGGCCATCACGCATCGCAGTGTGCTGGGCCTGATCCACTGGGCTTTGCAGACCTACCGCCCGGCGCAGCTGGCTCGGGTGCTGGCCTCGACCTCGGTGTGCTTTGATCTGTCCATCTTCGAGGTGTTTGTGCCCCTGAGTGCGGGGGGGTGTGTCGTGCTAGCGGAGACGGCCTTGCAGTGGGTCGAGCACTTGGCAGACCAGGCAGTCACCCTGCTCAATACGGTGCCCTCGCTGCTCACCGAACTGGTGCGCTTGGGCGTGCTGCCGGCCTGCTTGCACACCGTCAATGTGGCTGGCGAGCCACTCTGGGGCTCGTTGGTGCAGCAGCTCTACCAGGTGCCGGCCGTCCAGCAGGTCTACAATCTGTATGGCCCCACCGAAGCGACGACCTACGCGACAGCAGCCTTGGTGGCCGCTGATGAGAGGGAGCGGCCAGCGATTGGGCGGCCCATCAGCAACACGCGGACCTATGTGCTCGATGAGCGCATGCGGGTGGTGCCCCTTGGGGGGAGAGGCGAGTTGTACTTGGGGGGAACAGGACTAGCGCGGGGCTACGTGGGGCGAGCCGAGCTGACGGCGGAGCGGTTTGTGCCGGATCCGTTCAGCAGGAGCCCAGGCGAGCGACTCTACAAGACGGGGGACGTGGTGCGCTATCGGCGGGATGGGCAACTGGAGTTTGTGGGACGCGAGGACGGGCAGGTGAAAGTGCGTGGCTACCGCATTGAGTTGGGCGAGATTGAACACGTGTTACGGGAGCATGCTGGGGTGCGGGAGTGTGTGGTGGTGGTACGCGAGCAGGCGGAGGGAGGCAAGCAAGTGGTGGCCTATGTCGTCCCTGACCAGGATCAGCCGTTGCTCGGGCACTGGCAGAGCGACTTGCGCGGCTACCTGGGGCAGCGCTTACCGGAGTATATGCTGCCTGCTCACTTCGTGCTGCTTGAGCGCTTGCCTCTGACGGCCAATGGCAAAGTGGATCGGCGAGCGCTTCCCTCGCCTCAGGAGGCTCGCGAGCAGGAGCGCGCCGCGGTCGGCCCCCAGCCGCCTCATCCGATTGCTGAGTTGCTGGCAGACCTGTGGCAAGCGCTCTTACAGGTGCCAGTCGTGCGCTCTCAGGACAATTTCTTCGCGCTGGGGGGCCACTCGCTGCTGGCCATGCAGGTGGTGGCCCGCCTGCGCCAGCACTTGGGTATCGAGCTGCCCCTACGCACGCTCTTTGAGACGGCCAGCTTGGCCGAACTGGCCCAGCGGGTGCAGCAGCACTTGCGTGCCTATCCTCACTGCTTGCTACCGCCGCTACGGCCCTCTTCCCACAGCGCGCACGCCTCGCTCTCCTTTGCCCAAGAGCGGCTCTGGTTCCTCGAGCGGTTGCAACCTGGCCAACCGACCTACCATATCCCGCTGGGCGTGCGGCTGCATGGCCCGCTGCATCCAGCCGCCTTGGCAGCCAGCGTGCGGCAAGTCGAAGCCCGTCAGCAGGTGCTGCGCCTCTACGTTGCCGAGCACGAAGGGCAAGCCGTCCAGGGAGTGTTACCTGTCGGTAGCTCGCCGCTGCTGCTGCTGGATCTGAGCGGCTTGCCAGCAGCCCAACGCGAGCAGGAACAGCGGCGGCTGGCCTGGCATGAAGCGCACTGTCCCTTCGACCTGCGACAAGGACCCCTCTGGCGCAGTCGCTTGCTGCGGCTAGCGGCCCACGACTGGGTGCTGCTGCTGACCCTG
>JAFAXQ010000243.1 GCA_019240835.1 Ktedonobacteraceae bacterium | reverse complement strand
GCTTCCCACTGGTTTGCGCTAGTCGCACCGCTTCCCTCTTAAACTCCGGCGTATAGGTCTTCTGAGTTTTCTGCATGCTCTCTTTCCTCCCTATAAGAATAGTAGATCCGAAGATTTCACTACTCTACAAAAGTGGTGAAAGCTCATGGCAGCCAAGATGATCTCGGTAAAAAGCGATGAGCGCAGGACGCAGCCGCTCAGGTGGAGCATTCCAGGGACAGCCTCGCTCGATTAAAAAAGAAAGATAGGGAAGAAGGCAGGTCAGATAGGTCTCTCTCGTGCCCTTTGACCCATATGTCCGGCGTTGACGATACCATTCCGTAAGGGGAACAACAATTCTGTCCTGATAATCAAGAAAAATGACCTCGTAAAGATCATCAGGCTGACAGCGTATTCGCTGAATATGTGAAAGTCTTGAAAAGGGGCGCTCTTGAGAAATGACTGTGGGCAAATTATCCTCCTCGCATCACTACATATCCACTCTACTCTCTTGCTTTATTTTAGAGCACAACGAGGGTGTTGTAAACGGAATCGTAGAAAGTACTACAGAGCACGATAGGGGAGAATATGACCGCTAGGTGGCACTATCACTAACTTGTCACAAAAGTAATCGTTCTTCGAGCTGGCTACAGAACGGCTGTCTGAGAGTAGCACCCGTTTTGAGGCTGGGAACCCATCCTGAAATGGAGCGGTTCGCTATTTTGAAGAGATCAATGCCTTGTACTTCCGGCGCGACCATGAGCATCCTCACCTGATAGGTGCGTCTGTCTTCCGCATACCAACCATTCGCCAATCCTCGATGAGGAACGCAATTTACAGGTTTAGGAAAAGTATACCAGATGGGAAGCTGTTTTTCTAGGAAAGTTTGTCCCAGTGCTCACTCTTGGCGCTGATTGCTCACCTGTCACCTCAAAATCTGCTTACTTGTCACCTTATTTACCAGTTACGATTGTGCGTGGGAAACGACGTATCTCCCTTCAGCAAAAAACGCTGCCTGGAGATAACTCTCCCCTTTGCCTTAATCGTCATCTGCCAGGCACGTTATTATTGACGCAACGTTGATGCAATGTTGCGTCCTATTCTTTCGGCGATTGTTTCTGCTCTTCCTGGTCAAAGAGTGTGCCCTGTTGCGGGGCTTCAAGCTGCTTCTTCCGCTTGCCTTTGGGCTGGTCCAGGAAGTTCTGAGAGGATACCACCGGCTGGCCGGTCAACTCTTCAAATTGCTGGCGCACGCGTCCACCGAAAGCTCCAGCCGCTTGAGCATCCTGTACGAGTTGCGGAACATCCCGGCTATCATTTTGCTCATGCATTCTGCGCGCCGCCAGCTCCGCCAGCGTCAGAACCCCCAACTCCTCTTCCGTATAATGGTCGCGTGGATTCTTGACGCCTTTCGGCAGCCCTTTGACGGTGTGATGATGTGTATCGGGAGAAATGCCGAAGGTCCCCCGGTGGATTGTCCCAGTAAGCAGGCTAAAGTGGAGATGCTGCTGAGCGCCACGAGCAAGCCATTCGTCAGTTAAGGCATTCCGGCTGAGGAGATTTTGGATACGTGCATCTGCCCACTCTGGGGTCCGGCCCTGACGAATGTAAAAGTCGCGCAACTGCTCCGCCTGTGTCTGTTGCTCTATTTCCTGTAACTTCTCTTCGCCCACTTGTGCCAGCCAGAGGCGCACGCGCTCAGCCCGCTCGCTCGGAATACTTTGCACCAGGCGCAGCATGACTTCACGGGTGACGAACTCGGCCCCGCGCAATCTGCCATCCTTGCCGCGCAATGGCAATTCTTTGATCTTCTCCAGGATATCGACAAAGCCCTGGTCCTGTTGATTGCGCTTCTTGAGCGCAGACCAATAGACGTTAGGGTTTTTCGACCTGGTGAGCACTTTGACGAAATCGATCACGGAATAGTACCAGATCTGATCTTCCTTATGCCAGATGCGACGAACCTCAAAGATTTCCTCGTTTTCCTCGGAGCCTATGGCCTCTTGCGGAATGGGTATCAGCTCAAAGCCCTGTTTGTCCTGCTGAGAATCGCCCATACGACTTCCTCCCTTGAATCAACTTTTTACATTTTGTAAAAAGTTGGTTTCTCTGCACTTCTGCTCACAAGAGCAACCGTAACGCACCGGTGCAGCGCGCGAGCTGTTACGGTTGCGGTGAAAGCTTAATATAATCGACGGCGCTATCATCCAGGTTGTCCTTGTCTTTATCATAGCGCTGGGTGGTTTCCGGGCGCTTGTGACCCATCGTGTGCTGCCGCTGCTCCAGCGTTGCCCCTCCCTTCTTTGCTAATGTGTTGAAGGTGGTGCGCAGATCGTGTGGTAACAGATGTTCGATCCCGATCAGCTTCCCGCAGGCGATGGTGGTGCGCTCAATCGTGCGGGCGCTGATGCGTTCTGCTGTGGGATGCTGCCCTCGATCAAAGCCGGTAAAGAGTGGATCAGTGAGCGAGGTGAAGGTGCGGCCCGTCGCCGTGATGTAGGCTTCCAGCGCTCGGAACACATCGACTGGTACTTTGATCTTGCGGCGTTTGTCGCCTTTGCCGTGGCGGATCGTCATCACAATATGGCCTTGGTCGCGGCCAAAGTCCCCAATGTTGAGCGCGGCGCATTCTGCGCGCCGGATGCCGGTGCGAACCAGCAGGAGGACAAGCGCATAATCCCGCAAGCCTGTGAGCTTCTTGGTATCGATGGCGGCAAGCATCTCGTTCACCTGGTCACGTGATAAGGCGATGCGTGGGGATTCGTCGGCAACTTTGAAGCCCTTGAGCCTGAACGTCGGATCATCGCCCCGGAGCTGGAGCGCCAGACATTCCTGGAGCAGATTGCGAGCGACGGACCACATGCGGGCAGCGGTGGCATTGCTATAGGTCCCAGCCAGGTAGTCATGGTAGGCAATCATGCCAGAGCGGTCTACGGTCAGCAGCGTATAGCCTGCTTCGAGGAGCCAGGAATTGAAGGCCCGTGCGCTGATCGTGTAGATCCGCTTTGAGGACATGTCCACTTGCCCGATCACATTGGCCCACGGCTGGAGCATCTCTGCATGCAGCGTCGAGGTCGAGGTATGCTGTTCCAGGGTGGCCGGTTGTGCTAATTCCATGCTCTGTGTTCTCTCCAATCGTGGTGCGCCAGGCGCGTTACGCTTGCGGCGCTGATTGTTGTGCCGCACGCTCCCGCGCTCGCTTGATAGCTTTTATATCATCGTCGTAGGGCCAATGGGAAGGGCAATACCAGCCTGCTGTGCCGGTCATCCAAAATTCGTACCACTGGGTATCGGTGCGCGTGCAGGGAGTGAAGCCGCCTTTGCCGTCGCCATCATCCCAGAACGAGCCGCCTTCACACTCATGCCCTTCCAGATCCTCAGCATCGATCTCTTCATAGTACAGTTCGTCGGTGTGGTAGGCGTCGCAGCCATCACAGTCGAGTTGCCCATCAATGATGGTGCTGCCAGCATGCACATCCAGGGTGCGCAGGCAGCGGCCCTGGTCGGTATACGCAATTTCGAGAACGACATGCACATGGCAAGCTGTTTGCCCGCGCCGAGCTGGAGCCACGACCACGACGACGGCGCATTGCTCCGAGGGCCTCCGTCCTATGACCCCCTTCCCGCTCACACTATACCCACGCTTGCGGGCGACCTGCGCCCCGATCTGGCATGCCTTATTCTGTTCAGCAGGAGTCAGCATGATCATTCCTTTCGTCATCCACCTGGCACGTGACGTTTGCTCTGCTTGCGCCCAATACCTGCTTGTGGTTATCGGATGTCGTGTGCTTCGTAGCGCACCAGCACATCCAGACCGTTGAGCCATTCAATCCAAACAACCGGCCCCTTCCATTCATCACGGGCAGCCGTTCGTATTTCCAGGACCCCGAGCCTTCTGCGTGCCCGGTTGATCTTGCGGCGGCGCTTTTCCCCCTCGATGAGGGCATAGACGGGTGGATATTCCTGGCAGATCATATTAATATCGCGAACATTGACCAATGCGCGTGCCAGTCCCAAGGTGAAACCTCCATTCAATCGTGATGCTGCCTTAGCCCGTGACGTATCATACGCTACTCTGTGTGAGGGTAGACGACCTGGATCTCCCATTGCGTTGTGCTGACTGGTTTGATCGAGTCAATATAGGGTTCCCAACCACTCACATAGGGCTGGAGATGTCGATCCTGAAGGAAGTCCCTTTGACCACTGGCGAGCTTCACCAGTTCGACGATCAACTGCATGCGGTCTTCTGGCATCATCTGCTCTGCATCGCTCAAGGTCACCACATACGTAAAATGTGCGTCGTGATCATGAGGTGGAGAGATCGGTTCGCCCTCAACAGTGATCTTCAAATATCGCTCCTTTCAATCGTGATGCTGCCTTCGCGCATGACGTTTGCTCTCCTATGCATGAAGGCCGATGGTGGCCCAATACGGTCCCAAATGAATACCAATATCTTCCTGCTTTTCCCTCCACTTCTTGGTCGCCAGGTCGAGGGCCTGGAGCAATCCTTGATAGTTGGTGAAGATCACCGGCTCCTCTGGGTTACTCTCATCGTTACACATGGTGAGCAGATAATGGAAAGGCTGATCCGAATGAGGAAGATACAAGCGTTCTACGATACAATGAGTCAACCCCTCATAGATCAGCCTTGCTTTGCTAGAAGGGCTGAACGCAAGAGCGATAGTGAGAAAAGTCGAAGTCGAGTCTCTCATGCAGTGCTCACTTTCCGAATCGTAGCGCGCCAGGCAGTTGACGAAAGCCTGACTTGGTGCGCGAAAACCCGCATTTACAGACAGTATTTTCGCGCACTTCAGGCATAAAGTCAAGCGTTTTTGGAGAGAAACGTTGCGTCAACGTTTCGCCTCTTTGCTTGCTTCATCGCCTCTTCGTTAACCCTGATCTGCCATTTTCTTCCCCGTGTACGATGGAGGTAAGAGCACCCGCACTGTCTACATTGCTTCCTTGACTTGTGTGCTTAGGAATGACTCTGCGCAACTGATGAGCGAATAGAGCCTAACTCCCTTCTTGTGAAGTCAATAATGGGGGGGGGACGAGGCTCTACTAAGTAGAGAATCATGATGATGAGAAGAGTGAAACAATGTGGTGTGCTTTATTCGTGCTCATTATTGGTTCGTTTCTGCGTATTGACTCCATTGAGAGTGAGGGGCATGAGATCACCTCATAACATAATGGGCAAAGATGGGCAGTAGTCCGTGGCTAACCCCCTTGTCATCTGCCCGGTCGATTCTTACACTGTTCTGGAGAAGCGCGAGCCAGCGAGGATCGCGCTGGTTTTCAAGGATTGGTGTAGGAGAATGCCATATGCTCATCGTGAACGACGAACACCGTCTGCGGGCAGGGATTAAGAGTCTCTCGAAACGCTGCTCATACTGCTCAAAACCGCTGAAAGAGTACCCCTTGATCATGAACGATGACGCAGGGTTCCACGTCTTTCATGCCGCCTGCGCCGCCGCACTCGCTATTGATATTCAAGTAGACCTCTGCACGTTCTTCAATCCGCCTGCGCCGTACCACCAGTTCTTTGTGCTCACCACCGGGGAGTCCGAGCGCAACGATGAGCAAGGAGGGATCTGTGCAATCAACGGATCTTGAAGAGATCAAGGCCGCGCTGTGGGAGCAAGCATCTCATCCGTGTACACGGGTGAGTTGGGGGGTGGCGCAAGTGATGGCAGCAAGAAAAAGCCGTGGGCAACTGCTGGTCCAGCTTCGAGGGCGAGGGCGCTGGCATCGGGTGGAAGCCGTGACCATTGAAAGGCCAAGGCTGTGCCCAACTGGTGCCTGCGATCTAGAGGATGCAACAGGATGAGCACAAGGGAAGCGCGAGAGGTGGCAGTTTTTGCCCTTGAGAGTACCTGATGTAAATGGTATACTTTTGTACCGAGCTATGTATGAAGAGACAGCAAGGGAGGAAACACGTCTTCAGACGACAGGGAAGGAATGCCGTGACAGAGACCAACAAGCCAGAAGAACGCAACCTCCGCCCTCTCTCTCCCCTTCCCGAGCTTCAAGTTCGGGAAGACATGGCTATTGCGGCTTCGGTAGATGAGGTGTTACATACAGCCATCTCTCTGGCTTACACGACGCAGGAACAATTCCAGCGTATGCTGGAATTGTTTGAGGAGGAATATGGCCCAGAACCCCTCTTGGAAAGAAAGAAGCAATTTCTTGCGATCATCCTCAGGAAGAGAAAAGAGGAATTTTTGCCTGAAGTGTTCTTTGCTCCCTTGATGCGCATAGCCGTCTATGAGGCCAATCCCAGTTTTAACCGCAGTTTTATCGAACCTTGCCTGCGAGCCTTTGGGTATCGAAGGGTGCTAGAAGCCCTTCTCTTGTACTTAGAGCGAGGAACGAATCGGGAGAAGGCAGGTGCAGGAAGAGCCTTCTATTGGGCACGGCTCCCCTCGCAGAAAAGGCGTGATGAAGAACTGGCAGAGTTGGACAAGGTGATAGCCACAACCATGCTCAAAGAGTTCGTGAAGAGTGACAACCTGGATGTTGAGCGATCTCTCATTCCCCAACTTTTCTTGAAGCCGTCGCACTATCTTCAGGAAGGGAAACGGCTTATCCCTCTCGCCATACACAAAGCTCGTCACCATCCTGATGAGTATATTCGTCACCGGATCGAGATTCAGCTTGAAGATCCAGAACACCGAACAGGAGAGCGCTTAGAGGATTGACTCGACTGAGATGATCCCGCATACTACTTCTCAGAGAGATCGTGGAAAAGCGCGAGACAGTGACCTGTAGTTCTTCGCTTCGTACTGCTGGAGACGAATTGTCCTCTTTTCCCCTCATCTCTTGATGATATTTACAGCTTGATCGCGCCCGTGCCTGTCCATCTCAGGGAACCTGAGTTGCACAACGTTCGGCGGTGCTCCTTGCCTGATAAGTCTCCTGTGCTGCTCTGGTCGCCGCAAAGCAAGCAACCATTCTGTATCAGAGAGCTGCCACAGGTCCAGCTGCGGACTGCGAAAATGCGTCTCCAGGCGACGTGCATTCTTGACTTCGGCGATCTGCCGCTGATCAGGCGAGAGACGGACGGAATACAGGGAGAGGGTTGTCGCCTGGTGCTCGACCTTGAGCGTGTCCTCGTAGATCCACACGGAGACTTCTTCTCCGGCGGGCAGCCCATTTTCCCCGAAGAATTTCCAGTGTTTGAACCTGATGTAGCCGTGTTTATCAATCTGGCGGGTAAATTGAGTCGCGTACAAGGCTCGTGAAAGCACCTCTTCGGGAATGGTGTGCCCCAACATCCCACGCAACACCGCAGATGGCGAGTGTCGTCCGTCCTGGCGCTCACGGTGGGCGTAATGGGGCTCGGAATTGTAGTTCCTCCACCAGGTTTGGTGTGCCTGCTGGATCTCCGGCCAGGTGCGGGCTGATGCGAAGGCGTGGTCAGCGAGCCTTCGCTGGATCGAGAACAAGGTTTCTGCGTAGTTCATCCAGGGGGCTCCCGGCTCGATGCGCTCTTTGCGGATACCGAGCATGTCATAGAGCTGGAGGGCGACAGTTGAATAAAACTGGCCACCCCCATCTGTGACTTTTCTCGGGTTCGTTCTTGACAAAAAGGTCTCCCATCGCGTTCTGGCTCGATCCACTGGGTGTAAGAATATTGGACGCACATTGCTATCGATTTTCCCCTGCTCATCCCCCGCGTATCTCTTCACTCATCTCCCGTTTGCCTGTAATTCCCCACAGCAACCTTTGCATTGGATCAGGGTCTTGCTTGCGAAAGTCCACCCAGGTCATTGCTCGCAGAAAGACAGGCAAAGTTGGCTCTTGGGGAGCATCTGGCAGGAGCACAGGAATTACCGGGCAGCCCCGTTGCACAAATTCGCGTAAGAAGGCATCCAGTTCCTGATGTTGCCAGGGGCCAATGCCAGACTTGCCGACAAAAACAGCGGCGGCTTTAATGTGCTCAATCTGCTGCTCTAGAAGCTGTTGCCAGGGCAACCCTGGGCGCAGTTCCCACTCGTCAAGCCAGGGCAAAATGCCAGCGTGCTTGAGTTGCTCGCCAAGCTGCTTCACAACGCCCTTGTCTGGGCCATGGTGACACAAAAACACATCAAAATCCTGCGTAGCAATCTTACCTTGCAGAATTGACTGAGCGCTTTCCCTGTCACGTTGATCATTTGCAGCCTCCTCCATTGACTCAACAAGGGAGGCAAGACGTGTAGCAAGACGCTCCTCCCCATCGAGTAAGGAGACTTCCGTATCGCAGGTGCTACAGCGAATGGAGGTGAAACCTCTTGCCCGTCGATTCCTTACCTGCGTCTCAGTAAAAGTCTCTCCGCAGCTAGGACAGACAAACCGTCGTCTTCGTTGCACTTCTCCGCTAGCCTGGCGATCTAGATGCCTGAAGATGAAGTCCTCGAAGTGAAACCGCATTTCTTCACGAGCGGCTTCGTCAAAAAAGAGCCCTACTTCAGCTTGTTCCTCTCCTCGTGGTGATAGGAACAGACCATACGTGCCACCGAGCTGCGTGGTGTAGGTGACGACATGCTGCCAGAAATCAAGCTTCTGGAAGACACCACTGTGGGCCAGGCGCACCACGAGGGTTGTGTAGATCGAGAGGACTGGGCCAGTAAAGGCCATGGTGACGGCACATTGCCCATCCAACGTGTTTTGTTCCGGGTGCTCACGGGTGGATTGAGAGGGAAAGAGGAGCAAACCGCTCTCCCGCAAAACCAGTTGGTGACACACGAGTTCATCGATCATGGCAATGAGGAGCAATTTCTCCTGTGTCGCGTTTGGCAGACGATCCTCTGCGGGGACTGGAAAATCCCCTTGCTGCACACGCACTTCTGGGATACTCCCCAGGCCATCCGGTTCCTGTTTAACGGCGATGAGTAGTGCTGAAGCATAGGCATCCAGCAATTCTGGCTGGAGCAAGAACAACTGCCCAAAGCCAAGCTGGCGTATTGTCCCCTGCGCTTCCAGTCGTCCTAGAGCAGCCTCAAACTCCTGATGAAAGGTATCTTGCTGAGGGAGAGCACTGTCAGTACGAAGAAAAGCATCGTACAACTCATCAACGGTACGCAGAAGTCGTCCGGCTTGCTGCTCATGGAGCATAAATGTCTTGATAGACCGGAGAATCGTAGTGGAAGTAACTTTGGGCAACTTTGACCAGTCAATTGCCGCACGAACTTTCTGGCCTAACTCGGTAATGCCTCGCCCGTCTTTGGCGCTCGTCTCAATATAATCTGCACAGTCCAGTTCTTTAAGCAGTGCCTCGATTCGCGCCCGACTGATACTCCCACCTCCACGGTCAATGCGAGCTGCTACCAGAAAAATGGTGAGAGGAAGAGCTACGGAGCCGCGAGCCTGTTGTGCTTGGCGCAAGGCGCGATACCAGTGGCGGATACCAGCAAAAGGATCAGTGTCACGAGCGGCATCAAAAACAATGAGAGCGACCGTCGCTTCGTGCAGGTGCAATTGATGAATGAGTCGATAGTCTCGCTGACCTGCCAGATCCCATAACAGCACTTCCCGCGTTTCGCGAGGTCCACTATCTACTTGTACCTCCTGTTGATCTAGTACCCAGACATGTCGTCCGTGTGTGGATTCGGTTGGTGCAAAAGATTGTTGCGTAAGCACCAAAGCTAAGCCAGACTTCCCCACCCCGCTGTCACCGACTAGGACCACTTTGGCATTGGTGTAATGCACACCCTCTGACATGCGTGCTTCCCACAGCAGGTATTCCAGATCCAGATGCCAGATGTAGAGGCCTTTCTCGTTCTGTCTACGATTTACCAGGAGCGGAGGATGCCAGGTGTCAGACGACACGTCTTTGACGTTCGTGGGCACTGCTACAGATTCCCAGGTCTCGCTACGCCAGATGCAAACGTCTCGCTTACTCGGAAGATCTGGAAACCCCCCATAGCTAGCGGCCAGCCACTTCCCATCAGGCGACCAGACCACCAAATGGACCGCAGAGAAGTCAGTGTGCGTAGGAACCTCAAGGATCTGCACTAGTCTGCCCGTGTTTGAGTCCCATACCCGCACCATTTGGCGATCAGAGCCAGCCAACCACTTCCCATCGGGTGACCAAGCCACGGAAAAGACCAATGTGCCGCCAGCAAGGGTCTGAACTAGCCTGCCCTTGTTTGAGTCCCATACCCACACCGTTTTGTAATCAGAGCCAGCCAGCCACTTCCCATCGGGTGACCAAACCAGCATGGAGATCCCGTCCGTATGGCCGACAAGGGCCTGTATTTGCTGACCCGTGTTTGGGTTCCATATCCGCACTGTTTTGTCATCAGAGCTACTGGTAGCCAGCCACTTCCCATCAGGCGACCAGACCGGAGACCAGACCATGCCTGTATGACCGACAAGGGTCTGTACTTGCTGACCCGTGTTTGGGTTCCATATCCGCACTATTTTGTAATCAGAGCCAGCCAGCCACTTCCCATCAGGCGACCAGATCACTGAGAAGTTGCCCATATAGTTCGCAAGGGTCTGTACTTGCTGGCCTGTATTTGGGTCCCATATCCGTGCTGTTTTGTCCTTAGAGCTAGTAACTAGCAACTTCCCATCAGGCGACCAGA
>JAFAXQ010000233.1 GCA_019240835.1 Ktedonobacteraceae bacterium | reverse complement strand
CGCTGTCCTGCTGGCCCTCGCCAATGGCTTCGGGGTGTGTGGCCCTGAGCCATTTTGCAGCTGTGCCTTTGTTCACGCGGGCCAGTGGCGCAAGCGCTCGCCCTGAGATGCGCTCACCTCCGACCGCAAGCTGCTGGAAGGCGGCCTTGAGCCTGCCCTCGGTGCTTCTGGTCTCGGTGGTCTCCTCTTGGCCCTGGGTGCTGGCCTTGGGTAGTGACCCTGTACTCCGCTTAGTGGCCCTGGCTTTTGGCTGGCCCTCGATGACTGGCTCTTGACGAGTGACCCTGGCCTCAAGTTGGGGTGTAGTCGCTGGCCCTGTCAGTGGTGCAACGGTGGCCTTGATCTCGCGTACGATGGTGGCCCTGAAAGTGGCCTCAAGCATAGGGGCGATATGCTGGGCAATTTCCTTGTAGTCCACCTGTGGCGCACTCATCAGTGGGGTAATCGTTCGGGCGATCTCCTGATAGTCAATCTGTGGCGCTGGTGCTGGCTGGGGAAACAGTGCCTTGAGATGTCGGGCGATCTCTTGGTAGTCGAGCGTGGGCGGCTCTGCTGGCGGGGGTGCTGCCTGCTGTAGTGGCTGGCCGTGAGTGAGGACGCGCAGCAGGATACTGTAGCCGATACCGACCGCGCAGCGTCCCCACATGAGGACGTTGAGTGCATCGCCGCTCAGATGGAAGACGAACAGATCGGCAAGGGTGAAGAAGGTCAACCCCACGAATAGCCAGGCGACGGCGTGTAGCGCCCGTGCCTTTTTGTCGCCGCGCTCGCTGGCTTGTCCGGCGAGGACGAACGCGCCTGGCAGAATGATCTCCGGTGCCGCGATCATGACCGCCATGCCGCTGTTGTAGAGTGCGTCTGCTTTCCATGCCGGGATGCCTGCACAAATGATGATGTAGATGGCTGAGATGCTCATCAGTGGCTCGGCGAGCCTGGAAGCGGCCATAAACAACCACGTGAAGAAGGCGGTGACGAACTCAAGTTCCGTGAGAGCTTGCCAGATGCGGCCTATGAGTCTTGGTGCGTCTTGGCCTTGAAGTGTTGCTTGCATTGTGTAGTTACTCCCTTATGCTCCTATAATCTCTCGGCAATGAAACGCATAACGTGTTGGTACTCCTCGTTTGCTCGTTTGTAGTCCTCTGAACCTCCTGGATTGACTTTCCATAGCTGGCGCATGATGTCGGGCTTTTGTGCGCCCTCTGCTTGCATGGCTATGATCTGCCGCGCTCGTTCGAGCATTTGGGGGTTTTCCGGTGTCCTTTCTGTGGTTTCTGCCTGGTTTCGCGGGGTTTCAGGGGGGTCTGAAACCTCACGTTCTGGTGTGTTTTCACGTGGTTTCTCCGTCTTTTCAGGGCTGTTTTCAACTCCTAAGAGGCGCTGTATGTAAGTTGCATCTGACTCTACGGTGAGTGGTGTGGTCATTTCCATGAGTTGCCCCTGGGTGTCTCTGAAGAGATAGTGGCCTTGCTCTAGTTCAAGGCATCGGGCCGCGTTTTTTCGGCCTATCAGTTTCTGTGCTTGCTCTTCGTCGGTAAAACGATGGGCGAGTGTGCTGGCGAGTGAAGTGCGAATGGCTGCGCCAAAATTTCGCCCGCCTAGGTCTTGCTCGCTCCATCGCTGGGCGATGAGCAGGGCGAAGAGTCCGAATTTGCGGCCTTCCTGAGCGATGGTGAGCAGTAAATCAGCGAGCTCCTTGCGTAGCTCCGGAGGGAGGCGACGGATAAGGGCGTTGAGTTCATCAAGCACTAGGATAATATGCGGGCCTTTGATGCCGTGTTCTTTGCGCTTGGTGTACTCTTTCATCAGCCATCTGATGCGCTTGATGACTGCGCTCTGGTTGTCGCCGCAAGGAGGGAAGACATGAGATGTTGTGAAAACTTTGAATTGAGCGGCTAAGCTTTCTTGTTGCTCCTCAATGTGCGGGTCGATCATGATGAGCTTGCCGCGTGCCAGAACGGTTTGAAAGAGTAAGCATCTGACGGTGGTGGTTTTCCCACTCCCGCTCACTCCTCCCACGCCACAAGAATAATAGTCTTCCCAACTCCCAAAACGTGCTACACCATCGGCGTAGCCGAGTAACATTTTCCCCTGGCTAATGGCTTTCTGGATCACTCCCAACTCTAAGAGCTCACGGAAGGTTAAGCCCTCAAGGAGCAGCTCCTCCTCGTACTCCTCCGGCTCCTCTTCCTCTCGGAAGTCTTTCCCATTGAAGGCACGATAGAAAAAACTCTGCTTGTTGTTGCTTCCCTGTTGGAATGAGGGACGGGGCAAGACGACAGCCTTGCCCCGTTGTGCCATCTCATCAGCAACAAGGTAGACGATACCACTCAGACCTAAGCCAACAATCGCGCCAATGGGTCCGCCGTGCAGAGCGGCAATAGCGCCTTCTATGAGAGGCAATGATGCGCCTGCGAGAAGGAGCTTATCGTTTCTTGTTTCTTCTGACATGGCCCTTCTCCTCTCCTAGTACTGCTCGCACCCGTACTCAATTAAGCCAACGCCAAGAGGTAAGCCGCAGGTGACAATGAGACCAATTGCCAGGGCGACTAAGAAACGGATAAGGTCATTTGACCCAGGACTGCTGGCGAAGTCTGCCCAACTATTGAGAATGACCAGCAGGACGGCAGCGCCGACGAAAATTTTAGCAAGGACGCGATTGACTGAGCCGATTTTTATAAATGCTACAGCTAATGCGAGTCCAACAATGAGGGTGAATGCTTCTACGATCCACCCATACATCCAGGCTGTTTGTTGATCGGCTGGTGATTGCCCGGTGACGAGTAAGTAAGGCTGTAAGAACACATTCCATGCGACATGGGAGACGTGCTGATTTGCTCCTAGTGCGAGGTACTCGGATGTCTGGATTTGCACAATGGTTGCACATGCCCATAACACGAGGACCAACGCGCCTAAGAACCACATGATCGCGGGGGAGTTGTTCAATTTTCTGTGTGCGCGACCTGCGTGTGCACGGATGTTGTCAAACATAGGTGGCTTGCTCCTTTTCTCAGCTTGCCCCACATGTCACCTCTACTGAGGCAAGACATGTGGGAAACTACATGGGACGAACGCCCCGCGCTCTCTGCCCGACAAGACTTTTAGAGGTTGCGGGGCTTTTTCACGCGCTACAGGATGACGTTTTAGCTGCCTTTGCTTTCTGACTCCTAGACAAGAAGGGGAGTCAGAGAGCAGAGGCAGCAGTATCCTGCTTGAGGTCTTGCTGATACTCCTGATAGACCTCAAGAAACTCCTTCAATTCGTCATGATAGAGCATGAACTGAATGGGTGGCTCCTCACTGCTCATCCGGGTGAAGAGCACACTATCGGCATTAAAGGCACACTTGGTGACGCGATACGTCACAACGCCACAGTCATAGAGGTCATCTTCGTGTGACTCAGCAAGCGTGAGCACGTGGGCAGCGTAGCGGTCAGTCATAGGGGGGCCTCCTTCACGTCAGGCGCAACCAGGGGGACTTGCTCTTGATAGACGGTAAGGAAGCGCTGCATCTCCTGCATAGTCAACACCATTTGTTCTGGTTCGACGTGACTAGAGAGCTTAAGAAACACGACGCCTTCCTGATCGAAGGCAACTTTCGTGCAGGTGTAGCTCACCCCATAAGGGGTGAGGCCATAGTCTTGGTACGTATCCTCTGAGAGGGTCAGCCACCGGGGTTGTTCGTTCGAGTCAGACATAATGAAAAGGGTCCTTTCTTGTACATAGAAGCTTTGACCATCAAAGCTCATAGGTGCCGACGCGGTACAGCCTCAGCACCTATGAACCTGAGAGCAAGCAGCAGATGAACAGAAGAGAGCAAGCGCACGCACTTGCTCTCTTCTAGTTCAGTCGTCATCAGGGGTGATGCACCTGTAGAGGTGTTCGACACCCCCATAGCTAGCGCTGTACTGTTTACGTAACACCTAGCCCTCACGCCATAATTGCCTCAGCTTGTTACTGGCATTGGGAATTGTGAGATGAAGCACGCTAGCCACCTGACGTGTATACGTCTTGCGAGCCACACCTACATAGGTGAGCACTTCGCGCAATCCGACACTAGGCTCTGGACCCACAAAACGGTGCTCTGTCGATGAGCACCAGAGCGCCAGGGGCTGCTCAGACAGCACAGCAGCCGCCTCAAGATTGGCAAGGATATCCCCGTTAGTGACTGCTGTCAGGCAGACGCCCGAACGCATGCGCTCGGCCTTGGCCAGCTCGAGAAAAGCTGAACAAGCAAACGAGACATCGACGTGTTCCATCTTGTCCAGAGAGAGCGTGAGCACAGAGTGCGTGCATGCGCCTGCACAACCTCACGGACATATTCGCCTTGCTGATGACCCAACCCCAGAGCGCATCCAAGCAGGTCATAGACCACAAGATAGTTCCAAAAAACAGAGCGTTTCATAGCGTTTTGTAGCGTTCTATTGATCGCTTGCTTCCGCCATTGCTAGCCTTCTGGTTTCGTGCGGGGACAACGACGAACCGCACTGGATGGACTACCAGCGATGCAAGCACCGCCTTACCATCCTCTACCCCCTCCACTTCCGAGAAAGCATTAGGGGCTACTTTTCTAATGATGTTGCCTGAACCATTGATGTCGGCGTTGATCTTCCGCCCATCTTTAGCGCGATAGAGTCCACGCTTGATCCTCTTGCCGCTAAATTTGTGCTTCTCGTTGCCATTGTTGCGAACTGGCAACGGGTCCAGGTCCAGTAACGAA
>JAFAXQ010000155.1 GCA_019240835.1 Ktedonobacteraceae bacterium | reverse complement strand
ACTCAGGATAGGGAATTGGTCCAGAGCGTAGGAAATCCACAGCTCCCAACACATCCCGCTGCTCAAAGTAGCCCAGTGAAAGCGGTGCAGGAGGTGACTCACCTGCGCCACGCATGTCGAAGGCAAGCACGGCCAATCCATTACGCGCAAATGCGCCACTCAGATCGAGTAGTCCAGTAACTTTATCAGCACGATTTGTGCGCGTACCATGCACCATGATGATCGTGCGCTGCGCCGTTAAGCTACCATTGGGCAAGACGCCAGGTATAAACCAGCCGCGTAGTTGTATATGATCTTCTCTACTAGGGAAGCTGACATAGCGAAACTGCAAACTTAATGAAGCTGGTGTGCTACCAACCGGCTTTGGCAGCTGGTAGACCAATTGTGTGGCAACATAGAACGAGAGGGCCGTGTAGGCCGAGGTGAGTAAGCTAGCAATGATAAGCACTATCACGATTATTCGCCGAAAGAAGTGATCCGTTGCAGCAGCGCTTACTGCACCCTGTTTGGTAGAAATAACCGAGGATAGTGGGCGGGAAAACATAGTTCAGAATCCTCCTCGGCAATCAATACATACTTGCAAAACCGTGAGCTAGTGGGGCTATGTATGCTGTGATTCTCTCTTGCCGTTCCATCATAAGCTATGAAACTGCGAAATGTCAACACAGTGGAGATTTGTTCACAGGACGGGAGGGAACATGGCGACCGCAAGGGTCGCCACTACTATACGCGTTAGGTCCTTACTGCGTGTATGGTAGGGGTGCCCTTGCGGTCCCTGACCTTTGCTATACTGCAAATGACTGTGGGCGGCTAGCCTGATTGGGACTTATCCGTTTCTCTTGAGTTTTCCGGTGCGCTTGGCATAGCGTTCAGCCACACCGAAGATGTATATGCCTAATGGGATGCTCACCACACCGGTGATAAGCAAAGGCCACGTGTAGCTCCATATCTCCGGCGACCAGATCGCTTTGTTATTCTGCAACGCTGCACGTAAACCATCGAGCACGTAGGTTGCCGGCGAAATGCGCGCCAGCGGTTGCATCCATGCAGGTAGTACCTCAACTGGATAATAGACACCCGATACGAGTAGTAGAATTGCTCGTACGATATATGACATCTGTGTACCACGCTCAGTGTAGAGTAGCGGGAGCACCGATGCGCCAATACCGAAGCCAATGAATGAAATGCTTCCTATCAGCAGCATAAACACTGCTGTCACATAGTTCGCCTGACTCAGGTCCAGGTGAAAAAAGGCCGATACGACGAGCAACTGCAGGAACGTGAAGAGTAGACCATGTGCCACGGCGTACCAACAACTTCCTACCAGGTGCGTGAAGCGTGAAATGGGAGCCATGAAGGTATGCTCAATTGTCCCCTCCCAACGCTCAAAGGTAACCATATCGGTCACCCCCTCAAAGGTGACGCTCAGGTATGACCAGACCGTCGTTCCAATCAGCAGGTACAAAATCAAGTAGCTGGTATTGAACTTAATACCGGTAATAAGCTGGGCACTAGCACCGATATAGGTTACTGACATAGCGTTGACGGTGTTGTATACCAGCCAGACAATCTCCCAAGCCCAATAGCGCTTCGCAAGGTTCCAGTTTCTCTCAAAGAAGGCATAGGCTGCACGACTCTCGTGCATCAATGTAGACATTGCTTGTATCCCCTCTGTCGCGGCCTCTCTATGCAGGGATGGCCAGGACGTTGTCTATCTTACTCGTCTTCTTTCTGCGCTTCATAGACCTCGAATGCCTTTTCCCAGCTCCCATATTGCTTAATAGCGGCATCAGTAATCAGGTGAGCCACAGTGTAGTGCATGAAGACGTCGTTCATGGTAACAGGTGTCGCACGTTCCATACGTTCCTGTACGGCGTACTTCAACTCCTCTACTGCACCAAGGGCAATGATGCGCCCCTGATCAATGATAGCGACACGATCACAAAGCGCCTCGGCCTCATCCATATCGTGCGTGGTAATCAGAATGGTGGCGTCATGTACCTCGCGTAGTTCCCTGATAAAGTTTTGCACATCGATCTTGGAGCGCGGGTCGAGTCCTGTGGTAGGCTCATCGAGCAACAAGACAATAGGTGCAGTCAGGAAAGCACGTGCAATAGCAACCTTCTGCTGCATGCCACGTGACATGTTTTCTAATGGCCTGTCTATGCGCTCTGGTTGAATACCTAGGCGCGTCAGAATTTCTCTGATCCTAATGCGTGCCTGTGGACCGGGCATGTTGTAGAGACGGGCTGCATAGATCAGGTTCTCCATAGGCGAGAGTTTTTTGAAGAACGAAGCCTCTACGCTGACGCGGTTGATGAGGCGCTGCACCATACGCTCGTCCTTCTCAACATCGTATCCGAAGATGCGCACATATCCGCTATCAGGAATGAGCAGGGTAGAGAGAATACGGATGAGTGTTGATTTGCCCGAGCCGTTTGCGCCAAGAATGCCGACTATCTCACGGCGTTTCACAACCAAGCTCACGTTATCAACAGCGCGCACCTCGCGATTCTTCTCTTTTGCTTCCTGCCTCTTGCCAGACCAATGCGCTAACGGACGCGATTTTTTGAATATCTTAGAGACACCGTCGATTACTACAGCATCTTGCATGGTATTGATATGTTCTGGAAGCGTTGCATCCAGCACGAGATTATGAGCAGACACGCTTTTCTCCTTTGCGAAAGTAAAAACAACGACAAAAAACCGTGGGACTGGATTTTTCTGCTGGCCCAGTGCCCACGGTTGGAGGAGTCTTTTAGTTACTCACCTACTCGTACAGAATAGGTGGACCTCCTCTGGAGATGGGTACACTGTTTCCCTGGGCATGAACGACGACTGCCACGAAGCCAACTGCAGCCATTGTGCCATCGCAATCCCACAGAGAAAGTATGGTGAAGGGCATAGCATGGCCGTCAAGAACGTGATAGCTGCGTAAACGCATAGTCGCGTGGAACTGCCTCGTGCTGCTCACCATGCTGGCCATCTCCTTTCAAGAGATTTGTCTTGCTGATTATCTGAAAAGCTTTACTATACCTGAACTTCTGTGCAGGGCAACGCCATATGCCCTTTTACTTTGAGTATACCGGATTGATACTAGTTCTGTCAAGGTTCACTACTATGAGTACTATGAACCTTCTCCTACATAAGAAACGTAGCGCATGCCTACTTTTTGCAGATGGCTTTGCAGCGCATCGGCACCTTTTATAGTTTGGATGCTTGAGGCAGAGATCGAACAGATTCGTCCAATTTTCCCTGCTGAATAGTTTGTACAAAAGCAATGTGCTGCTGGACAGCTTCTTGCGCTGTGTCGCTATTGATTTCGCAGACAGCAAGACGGATAAGCGTGAGGTAGTCACTCTGCTGTGGCATGACAGCGGTGACGTAACCACGCCCCATGTGCGTATCATTGTATGTAGCTACGACGTAGCGTTTTCCATCAGGAGCTATGGCTACGTGCCGTGCTAGATCAAGTCTATGTAGGCGCACGGAAAGCGCACCAGCAACCTCGACAGAGTGCCCTTGATCGGTTGGCAGTTCAATAAGTGATTGGTCATCCTCTACCATGTCATTCTCCTGCTGCATACAAGCCTCCTTCTCTAATAACACAAATTGTCGGCTGTAGTGTACGCGAAGTACCTCCTCTTCGTCAAGCAGATAGCACATCTGTTCCTACAAGTCATCCGTACAGAATTTAGCACGCCTGCCCCAAGTTAATAGCCCTTGCCACGCTCCCTTCGCCCACTGGTAGAGGAAAAATGGATGCCTGAGGACGTAGAGGAAAAGGCGTGGCTGAAGACGTTTCCAGATCGCGGGTAACTCGTTGATTTCACCGGAACGGAGGGGATGCTCTGCTGCTGCCGGATGCGCCCACCGTGTGCGCACATAAATGTCTCCTAAACGCTCAAGCGTCGCTGCATCGTGTGGCCTAGACAAAGCAAGTTTGTGCATATACTCATAAGGAGTTTGCCAGATGAGCAGTCTTATACCCGCCCAATTCGCTAGTAGGCAAACACGCCCGTAGACGCGAGCAGGAAGATCGTAGTCTCGGAAGAGCCGCTGCCACCAGAGGGCAAACAGAAGGCAGGAGAACAGCACGAGTAAGACAAAGCCTCCTAGCGCTAAACCCAACTGCTGGCGTAACTGCACCTGGGCTTGTAGGGCAGTCGCCGCAGGCGTCGCACTCCCTTCCGACCCTTCTAGCCTGCTGAGTAGCTCTTTTCTGAGTTTGGCACTCATACTCCCGCTGAGACTACCACCTGCCGTGCTGTTTGCCTCGACAAGCGAGCTGCTAACGGGACGCGTAAAGGGGGCGAAGCCAGCCGAAGGCTCAAAGTTGATCCACCCGTAGCCAGCGAAGTACACCTGGGTCCAACTATGCGCATCAACGCCACGCACAATGTAGTGCTGATGCTGCTGGTCGGCTGCACCACTGGTATAACCAGCCACTACACGTGCAGGGATACCAAGTGTACGCGCCATAACGGCCATCGCTGTAGCAAAGTAAGTACAATACCCCTTGTTACCATTACGGAATAAGAACCACGAGGCGGCATCTTGCTCTGCTGCAGGAAACTGTATGTTTACAGTGTAGGTATAGTTTGAGCGTAGGTACGACTCCAGTGCGACCACTTTATCGTACATGGTCGGAGCCTGTGCGCTGATGTGCCGTGCCAAGGCCGCCACGTTAGGATCGAGCGCCTTGGGGAGCTGCAGATACGTATTTACTATGCTTTGGTCGTAGACAGTAGGCAGAACATCACCGGTATAGTCGGGCGGGTAACGTGGCGCGTCCTGTGGCATGGGCACTGAGCGCAAGCTCTGCTCATCGGCAATTGAGACGTTAGAGATGACAGTATATTTCATGCCAGGCCCTAGATTGCTACCATGATTGAGCCAGGCAACGATAGTATAGCTTGTTTTGCTGCCAACAACATTCGCTGGCACATTGACGGATGCTATGTCAGGCGCTCCTAGCAGGTAGGCTTTCTGTTCACCAGGGGGATTGACTATTGTAATTTTCTGCTGTATAGCATGGGTAAGCGCAGCCCCAGATAGCAGCAACTGGTTCGCCTGCAGAGAAATATTCGCTGTTAGCCCATCTTGCCAACTCCGTCCAGTATAGGTATCATAACTTAACGATTCCAGATACTGAACGGGGTCATCACTTTGTATTGTAAGTACCACGTCACGTGTGAGATTAGGATTGCCGCTAAGTACAAGCGTATCACTGAAGTTGCCATGATTGGCGGGATTGACCCCTCCATTCACAGAGACAACACGATTCCATGTGTTCTGGAACTGTGTCCACGGATTGGCGTCTGCATTCCAAACCTGCGCTACTGTATCACTGCTATACCCAGCAGGCAGTAGCCAGGAGAAGACAAGAATACCCAGCGAGATCAACGTTCCTACCTGCATAATGTTCCAGCCAATATCGTCAGCATAGCGCAACCCTTGCCGCTGCCAACGCTGTATTGACTCATAAAGGTGAAGGCGCAGAAGAAGCAACAGAGAAGCCACAAGAAATAGGAGTAGGAAAACAATAAAACTGCTATCGTTGTTATTCAGGTTGACAAGCAAGACCATGACATTTGCGACAAGCATCAACCATGGGTTGCGTACACAATACACGAGCCAGGCGCTTGTATAGGCAAGCACAAATCCTAGGCAGAGTATGAAAAAGAGCAAATTGGCGTTACCATTACTGCTGTTTCCTGTAAACAGCATTACCACCCAGCGCTGCATTGAGTTGATAAGCTCAATCATATTGCCTTGGTAGAAAGCTCCTGCCGTTTGCCAGAAAGCGAAAAGTACACCAAAAGCGATAACGCACAGATGCACGGCCAGACTAGGAAAGCGCTTTTGCTTAGCAGCGGCCACACCGATAAGTAAGCCAAGGGCAGTGATAGGCGTAAGCAGACCGAGGTGATCAACCAGTGTCACAGCTTGCACGCACCAAACAGTACTGTAGACAACCGCTGCGAGCAAGATCAGAGAGAACCATCCCTCTGCTAGACCAAGGTGTACCTCAAACAGTGGCCTGCGAGGCTCTTTCCCACCTCCAGCAGGCTCGGAGATAATTTTTGAGAGTCGTTCCATGATGGCGTCATGCATTGTTATCAGCTCCGCTGTATGTAACGCGCATAGGAAGCACTTTCCAAGACCTCAGACAGAGAGTCTCTACAACGTACACGCAGCACAGGTATACTTGCTCCTTCCAGTAGTGCTAGGGTATCCTCGTCGGCGGCCTTATTTTCAAAAGAGGCCGCGTTCAGCCCTATGACAGCTACCTGCACACCACGGCTCTGCAGATAGTGCAAGCCCTCGTGCCAATCACGCGAGGAAGAAGGAGTAATCACTATGGCGACGGTGTTACGTCCAAAGTGTAGAGCGTCTAGGGCCAGCGCCTCTCTTAACTGTGGTCCCGCTCCTGCGCTGACGGCTGCCAACAATTCAAGCACACGTTCTATTTGGCGGTCACCTCGGTCCAACGAAAGAAACTCACGCCTCTGGCCATTCACGATCATACCGAGCGAAATGTCTTGATGCAACAGGTACGTGGCGAGCGTCGCAGCTATGCATATAGCATATTCCTCCGTCGAGTGCTCCCCCTCTCCGGCCTGCACGCTCTCGTGCAGATCAAGAAACAGCCAGACATCTACAGCAGGGTCCAGATCGAATTCCTTCACCATTAATCTGTTAGCATGCGCACTGGAACGCCAGTGAATACGATTTAACGCATCACCTGCCACATAGTCGCGAATGGTGGTTGCATTTGTAGTCGTGTGCAGAGCGCGCCGAGAGCTATGCCCCCTGCCAGGTAAACCACCGCTAAAGAGCGTAAACGACGTGATAGGCAAGACACGAGGAAGCACAAGTATCTCTCGTGGCGCACAGAGAAGCATATGTCGTCGAAATAGTCCGAAGGGGTCGCCACTTATCGCCGTAACAGGACCGAGCTGAAAGCGCCCGCGTTGCTTACAGACGGTACGTGCGCGCCACTTTGCACGCTTACGCCCACCCATACTGGCCACGTAGCCCACACGATGCCCCGGCAGTGTTGAACCATCGACGATTTGTACCCACAACTTCGGCAAGGAGCTCACGTTATCCAACGTGAGTCGCTCTTCAAACACCTGTCCAACCTGCCCCCGCTTTTCTGAAGCTACACGCTGAAAGATGAGTTTTCGCAGACTATAGCTCGTCCATAACCAAGAGAGAATGAACAGTGTGAGTAGTACATAGGTGAGCAGGTAGAGCACCTTCCAGCCGCTACTGACTGAGAAGAAGATCAAGACGAGAATGAGCAGGATAATCTGCCAAGGTCGCATGGGCTAGCGTCCTTTTCCACCAACAACCCACGCATTTGGCACGGGCACGCTCTGCAAAATTTCATCTAAGATGTGAGTAGACGTAATTGCTCGCACACGCGCAGCCGGACTCACAATAAGACGATGCGCAAGAGTTGGTTTGGCTAATAGCTTTACATCGTCAGGAATGGCATAGCCCCGTCCCCGTATTGCAGCCAGCGCCTGCACTCCACGGAACAACGCCAGGGAGCCACGTGGACTAGCCCCTAGATACACGTTTTGGTGCTGACGTGTGGCATGGGTAATGGCTACGATATATTCGCGAATGGATGCATCAACATGGACTGTGCGCACCTGTTGTTGAATATAGAGCAGTTCCTCGGCAGCCATAATCTGTGCTAGATCCTGCAGTGGATGGTGATACTGATGACTATCTAGAATGTTTATCTCATCGGCTGCCTTGGGATAGCCGAGGCTAATATTCATCATAAAGCGGTCAAGTTGAGCCTCCGGCAATGGGAACGTCCCTTCATATTCTATAGGGTTTTGTGTCGCCATGACCATAAACGGCTCCGGTAAGCTATAGGTGATACCGTCAACAGTGAGCTGCGACTCTTCCATCGCCTCCAGCAGGGCCGACTGCGTTTTGGGAGTTGCTCGGTTCACCTCATCGGCAAGCACAATTTGTGCCATAATCGGACCCGGACGAAACTCAAAATTGCCAGTCTTTTGATTGTAAACCGAGACGCCTGTTACATCGCTGGGCAGCAGGTCCGGCGTAAATTGAATGCGTTTAAACGTACACCCGATAGAGCGGGCGATAGCCTTAGTAAGGACAGTTTTCCCGACACCGGGCACATCCTCAATCAAAATGTGCCCACGGCAAATAACGGCGATGAGGCTGAAGGTGACCTGCTCCGCTTTGCCAACAATGACCCGTTCAACATTCCTAGTAACGCGTTGTACAGCATTCGCTAAGTCTTGTGCGGACTGCATACATTCTCTCCAATCAGCTTTGAGATATATTTTTCCGCTTAGTACACGTGACAGTGTAACTCATATTATCACAAAAGCGCCCCGTTGACTGAGAGACAACGAGAGTGGCGCAGAGCATAGGTGTGATAACATGACACAACAATTATTGTACGGCTTATCCCATGTGTTTGTTGTGCCTATTGTACTAACAGGAAAAGAAGGGTCTCGACAGCCCATTTGCTCTATGCTACACTAGCCCCAGAGAGGGAATAACTATGATTGATCGTGAAACGGTAAGAAATGTGGCGAAGTTGGCCCGCTTAGGGATGAGCGAACAAGACCTAGACCTTTTTGGTAACCAACTTTCCGTTATCTTAGAAAATATACAGATTCTACAAGAGGCCGATGTGACTGGTGTCTCACCAACGGCACATGCTTCGCGCTTGACTAACATTATGCGTCCAGATAGGTCACGACCGTCCTACCCACCAGAGGTGCTGCTGGCCAATGCTCCCGACCAGGAGGACAACCTTCTCAAGGTCAATGCGGTGTTGGAGGGAGAGTGAGAAACCATGACCGAACTGCACGAGTTAACTCTCCACGAAGCTGGAGCAATGCTACGACAACGTAAAATCTCTTCCGTTGAGCTAACACAGGCTCATCTTGATCGCATTCGCGCAGTAGACGCCAAAGTGAAGGCTTTTACGCTAGTAACTGATGAACTTGCATTGCAACAAGCCAAAGAGGCAGATCGACGTATTGCTAGCAGAGAACACCTTGCTCCACTCACGGGTATCCCAATAGCAATCAAGGATGTCATCTGCACGAAGGGGATTACTACCACTTGTGGCTCGCGTATGCTGGAAAACTTCAAGCCACCATTCAACGCGACGACGATGGAGCGCTTGAATGCTGCAGGCATTGTGATGGTTGGAAAGACAAATATGGACGAGTTCGCGATGGGATCTTCTACGGAGCACTCGGCATTCTTTCCTACACATAATCCGTGGGATCTTGGGCGCACCCCAGGTGGTAGCAGTGGCGGAGCAGCAGCAGCAGTGGCGGCGGGTATGGCAATGGGAGCGTATGGCAGTGACACGGGTGGTTCCATTCGCCAACCAGGGGCGCTGTGTAACGTGCTAGGCTTGAAACCCACCTATGGCCGGGTCTCGCGCTATGGCTTGGTGGCGTTTGGTTCCTCACTTGACCAAATTGGTCCCTTTGCACGCGACGCACGCGATATTGCTCTGATGCTCCAGGCTATTGCCGGACCAGATGTATGTGACTCAACCTGCTCACCTCATCCCGTACCAGATTATAGTGCAGCACTTACAGGTAGCATTAAAGGCATGCGCATCGGTGTTCCAGAAGAATACTGGGTAGAGGGAACACAACCCGGAGTTGTCAAGGCAGTACGCGAGGATCTTGAAACGCTACGCGCACTAGGAGCGCAAGTGAGCGAAGTATCATTGCCCTCCACAAAGTATGGTGTTGCAGCCTACTACATTATTGCTCCCGCCGAGGCCAGTGCAAACCTTGCACGCTATGACGGCGTGAAATACGGCTACTCCTATCGAGACACCGACGATATGTGGGAGGCTATGGAAAAGAGTCGCCAGTATGGCTTTGGCCAAGAGGTCAAGCGTCGTATTATGCTTGGCACGTATGCCCTCTCCTCGGGCTACTACGATGCCTACTATAAGCAAGCAGAGAAGGTGCGCTCACTTATCACGCAAGATTTTGAGAAAGCCTTCGAGCGTTTTGATGCCCTAGTGAGTCCCACTAGTCCTACAGTGGCCTTCAAAATTGGCGAGATCTCTGATCCGTACCAGATGTATCTAGCGGACGTGTTCACCATTCCGGCCAACCTGGCCGGTATCTGCGGTATCTCCATCCCTGGAGGCTTCAGCGCAGGCTTACCCGTTGGTCTACAACTGTTAGGCAATGCCTTCAAAGAGGATGTCATC
>JAFAXQ010000098.1 GCA_019240835.1 Ktedonobacteraceae bacterium | reverse complement strand
AATGCCTAATAGTTCTGCTATCGTCCGGGATGCCCTGGCGCAGCTAGGCGTCCCAAGAGAAGAAATTACACCTGCAGCTTCTCTGCTCAATGATCTCTCAGTTGACTCTACAGAATTGATAGAGTTGATTACCATCATTGAACAACAGATAGGCACACACATAGACGAAAAGCAGTTGAAAAATGTTCGGATAGTTGCTGAGCTTGTATCGTTTGTCGACAACTACAATAACCAGATGGCTGGTTAAGTGAAAGGAGTATCTGACCATGTTTCATACGGAACACTGTGTTACGATTGATGCGCCGATACAATATGTCTATGATGTCCTGGCAGATGTTGAAGGATATGCAAAACTGTTCCCTCCAACGCAGGCAGTAACCTTGCTTGAGGTGGGCCCAGACTATCAGATTGCAAAACTGGTAGTCGAGGTGAGCGGCCAGATCCAGTCGTGGACGACGCGACGCGATCTGGATGTAGTCCATAGGATCATACGATATCAACAACTCCAGACTGCACCACTCTTGGACCATATGGGTGGCGAATGGCGGTGCTTCCAACTTAGAGGGGAACAAACCCAACTCGTTATCACGCATGATTTCGCTGTGCGAACAGCCGTAAATGGTCTGGTACTTGGTCAGTATACGCCTGAACAAGCGGAAGAGATGGTGCGTGGAGCAGTAGAGCGTAATAGCGCAGCGGACCTGGATGCCGTCAAAAAAGAGGCAGAGCGGTGTGTTCTGAGCATCAAGGACGCTGACGCACCGCCTCTGCCTCTTAGTAGTCAAATATGAGAACATTCATTGATCTCAGTCTCCCGATTCGAGCAACGCCCAGTGAAGCGACGCCCGTGGTCATCTCTGCGCTGGATCATCACGAAGCTCCAAGAGTACTTGGTCTGGAGCCTCGTGACTTTCCAGATGGTATGGCAATCTCCAACGAACAGATCGCTTTGACTACCCACACAGGAACACATATGGATGCCCCATTTCATTATGGCCCATTATCAGGTGGGTATCCTGCACGTAAGATTGCTGATATTCCGTTAGCATGGTGCTATGGGCGCGGCGTCCGGCTTGATGTACGTCATCGTAGGCCGGGGGAAGAGATTAGCGCGACAGATATTATGGAGGCAGAAGAGCAAACGGGTACGGTAGTGTCTCCACTGGACATTGTCCTCACCTGGACAGGCTGTGACCGCCTCTGGGGAAATGAAAAGTACCTCACTGATTATCCCGGTCTTGGGCGGGATGCGGTAGCTTATCTTGTAAAGCAGGGCGTTCGTATCATTGGCATTGATGCCTGGGGACTTGATCGCCCGATGGCGTCTATGTTGCGTGATTATCGGTCTACAGGGAATCGCTCGTATCTCTGGCCTGCACATCTTTATGGGCGAGAGCAAGAGTACTGTCAGTTGGAGAAATTAGCGAACCTTCATCTGTTGCCCTTTTCCTACGGTTTTCATGTGATATGCTTTCCCGTTTCTATAGAGGAAGCAGGCGCAGCTTGGACACGGGTCGTAGCTGTTTTTGAATGAGGTAGAGTGTGGCTCAAGTACAGATAGCACTGCCTATTGCAAGAGACTTTACGTCCCTGCATCTGTATGGCAAGGGGGAAAAGCCTGAAGTCTATGGGATTCAGGAAGTGCAAAGACTAAGGGGAATGATCTTAACATGGGTTCGTCCGCAAACCCCCTTGCAGCAACTCGTTTGTCTTGGTCTGGATATTTGTGGAGCCAAGCGCTGGGAACAGATGCTCTTGCGAACTCCAGAGATAGCGACGCGTGTCTTTACCGATAGCGAAAGGCAGTGGGCGGAGGCACGACCTGAGCGGCTAGCAAGACTGTGGACTGTCAAGGAAGCACTCGCAAAAGCGCTGGGATGCGGATTTGCAGGTCTTGCCTATCAAGGTATTGCTATAGAATTCGCTGCACGCTGTCCGACCACATGGCTACCGGCAACGTTCCCTACTGACATGCCAGGAGAACTAGGAATCTCAGGCTTGAGCTGGCAACTGATACTCTTTAGAGAGCAGACCCTTCTAGGCGCATTAGTATTCGCCTGGAAACAGGCATCTGACCCCGTCTTAGTAACGCCGCTCTGTCACGCGACCAAGACGAGCCAGATTGTGCTTGAACTAAGGTCGACCTCGGGAGCGCAAACAGCCACGCGACGAGAGAAACATGCCGCTGAACGATTGGCGGCAAGGCAAGCTGCCTACAGTGCAGCGTCTCGTTTCTTGCCAGCTCATACCCACCAACAGCTAGATATACGTCAGGCTCATAGTGGACGCCCGTTACTCCAGGTAACTGAACACGATCTTGTGACAACTAGTAGTTTGTGTCTTTCCCTGTCTCATTGTAGCGGTTGGGCTGCTGCCGCACTAGGAGGCTTCTCTTACACGGAAGATTCCGCATCTAGTGCGAATCGAGTAATCGTACCATGTTGTAGATACATCTGAGAAACTATCTGAAAACATGCTCAAATGCCGTTTCTTATACCCCTTCTGGAGCTATTTGAGATGACTTTTCAGACAGTTTCTGACAGATGAAGGAGAAGAAAATGACCACCATTACTCAGAACAGTTCTTTATTCACTTTGATCAATGTCTTCACTGTAACTCCTGAGCGGCAACGAGAAATGGTCGATCTCCTAGTGGAGGCTACAGAACACACCGTACGCCTATTGCCAGGGTTTATCTCCGCTAACATCCATCAAAGCTTGGATGGAGTACGTGTGACGAACTACGTTCAGTGGAAGAACAAAGAAGCCTTTGAAGCGTTCTTGCACAATCCTGAGGCGACTGCCCATTTCAAGATTGCCGAGCAAATTGCAGAACGCATCGATTATCATCCTTACTTAGTTGTCCACACCGCCGCGAAAGCAGAGGCTTCTGGATAATGCTTACCGGACAAATACTTCTTCAGCTCATCATTATTCTGATTACTGTGCAGATTTCTGGCTATCTCTGCCGATGCATTGGTCAGCAATGGGTGATCGGTGAGATTGTAGCAGGACTGATCCTAGGACCTTCTCTCTTAGGAGGGCTCTTTCCTGGTACAAGAGGCTTTTTTTTCCCAGCCTCAGCTCTCCCGACGCTACAAACACTGGGTGATATTGGCCTAATACTTTACATGTTCTCCCTCGGTGCCTGTCTAGATGTGCATCTGATGGTTCGCCAAAGTCGCAAGGCGATTGCCATATCGGCGAGTGGCATTCTGTTACCTCTCGTTCTAGGAGGAATGTTGGCAGATCTACTCTTTCCCACACTGAAAGGGCCAGAAGCCACTCTTGTCTCTTTTATATTGATGGTTGGCACGGCGATGTCTATCACCGCATTTCCTGTGCTTGCGCGCCTGCTCACAGAGAGGAAGCTATTGGGCACCAGAATCGGTGTACTTGCCTTGACCTGTGCTGCTGTAGACGATGTTGCTGCCTGGTGCCTGTTAGCTCTGGTCATTGCAGTTGTTCATGCGCAAAATCTTTCTGCTGCGATGCTCACTGTCGGCCTTACTATCCTCTTTATCATCTGTATGCTCACGATTGTGCGTCCATTGCTGGCCTACATTGACCAGCGTATCCGCTCAAAGCAACTGTTGGTAGCTCTGTGTATTGTTCTGCTCTTGCTTTCTGCTTACTGTACCAACGCGATTGGGATTCATCCTGTCTTTGGCGCTTTCTTGATGGGGACTATACTACCGCGTAGGGTAGTGCTTGTCGAACTTGTTCAAGCTTTTGATCGGGTCAATTATGCACTTTTTTTGCCGCTCTACTTTGTTTACAGTGGATTGCGCACGCAGGTCGGGTTGATTAGTACGCCGTGGCTGTGGCTTATCTGCTTGGTTGTCTTGCTGGTTGCTTGTGCTGGCAAGATTTTGGGTGGCACATGCACGATGCGTTTTCTTGGTGAACCCTGGCGTGGCGCTTTCGTCCTGGGGATTTTGATGAATACACGCGGGCTGGTAGAATTAATCGTGCTCAATATCGGCCTAGATACGGGAGTGCTCTCGCCTACCATATTTGCGATGTTGGTGATTATGGCTCTCACGTCGACGATGATGGCTGCCCCGCTGCTACTACTGCTAGGATACCCACAAAATGGATCCAAAGAAGCAGATGAGAATATTCTTATGCCCTCGTGGGAAAAGGAGTAAGCAACCATGGTGAGGCAAAGGGCCTTGATCCACAGTACGAGGATTGTCAGAGGATGGCGAAATGATGACCAGTTGAGTCACAGAATTTGCTTAGCAAAAAGCATGAATCTAACGAGGTGAAAAATGAATAATCAGGAAGTTATGCTTAACTTAATAGTGTTGACTCCAAAGGGGGAACCCCAATTCATTCTAGAGAGTACGAGCCAGGATCAGCTCATATTCCCTGGCCAGACACTACCACAGTTTCAAGTCCAGGCTCAAACTTCATCAACGATGGAACAAGCTGATGGACCGTCTCTTAGCGAGTTAGTGAGCAGGCAACCAGAGCATAGTGGTGGCCGAACCATAAGTGAATTCATTAGCAAGGAGCAAGTCTCATGAATACTCAATGGGATGCTGTAGTTATTGGTGGTGGTCCAGGAGGTAGTACCTTTTCTACCATGATTTCCCGATGGGGACGTCGAGTACTGGTGTTGGAGAAAGAAACCTTTCCACGCTATCACATCGGTGAATCCCTATTACCTGCGAACTGGCGTGTGTTCGACGCGATGGGTATAGGTGACCAGATCCGAGACGCCGATTTCGTTCACAAGGCTGGTGGTACTTTCATTTGGGGCCAAAACCGTGAACCATGGACCGTCTACTTTGGTGAGGTCAATGACCTTCCCGCAGCGCGCCAAGTGAAGCGTGAGGAATTCGACAAGATGCTCCTGGAGCATGCAGCAAAGAATGGTGCAGAAGTTCTTCAGGGCTGTACTGTGCAGGAGGTGTTGTTTGCGGGGAACCGGGCTGTTGGAGTGCGATACATCGATCAAGATGGCAATGAACAGGTTGCCCAATCGCGTTGGGTGGTCGACGCAAGCGGCCAAGGGAAGGTTATTGCACGCCGTTTTGGCTTAGTAGAATACCACCCTGGCTTCAGGAATGCTGCTGTTTGGAGTTATTGGGAGAATGGCAAGAGGCAGGCTGGAAAAGATGCGGGCAACATCCTGTACGTCAGCCACGAGCATGGCTGGTTTTGGTATATCCCACTCGATAATAAGAAGAATTTGATCAGTGTCGGAACGATTATTCGCCCCTCTGCGAGGCATTTGCTCAAAAAGAAAAAGCTCGACGAGTTTTATCACGCTATGCTTACCGCCACAGACGTTGTGCCAGAAATGTTGGCCAACGCGAAACAGATTTCGCCAGTTCGGGCCATTACCGATTACTCTTATTGTTGTTCGCAATTAGCTGGCCCAGGTTGGATACTTGTCGGCGATTCTGCCTGCTTTGTAGATCCGATCCTTTCCTCGGGTGTGCAACTAGCTACCTATCATGGTATGTTTGCTGCGCTCACGCTCAACACCATTCTTCAGCAGCCAGAGTGGGAGGCAGAGGCACTGGCCTACTATGAGCAACAGTACAAACAGCAGTACAATAACTTTGTCCAGCTCTGTCTCAATATGTACGATACCACAAAAAAATCCAAAGAAGATTACTTCCTTAGTGCCCATCGTATGGTTCAACCAAAAGTTATGGGTGAACCATCTGCAAATGGGTGGGGAGAGAATGTAGATGGTCGACTAGCGTTTATTGGCCTCATCTCTGGATTGCCAGCAGAAGAAACGCAGATGATGCAGATGAAGCTCTTTGCACTTCGTAAGAAGGCCGAGGCTCAAAATAATAGAAAGCTTGCTTTTAACAGCGAAGAGTCGCTGAATTTGATATTCGAACTAGTAGTGCATAGAGCCAAGCTTCAAGCAGGGAAAGTGCAGCGCATCGGAGAAGAGTTGGAAGACGACTCGGTGTTGCGCTTGGCCCCGGGCGTGACGGTCAAAGATAAATTCTTTCTGCCTGCGACACCAATAGCAAATCATTTGCAACGGTTCAAGGCAGTAGAAAACCGTTTTGGTGATCGTTTCCAACTCACACGCGAAATTGAGACACTCCTTGGTCTATTGAATGGGCAGCGCACATATAGAGAAATAGAACGAATTTTCTATACTGCTTTGCAAATTGGACCGGACTCTTACCATGAGCCATTTCGCAACTGGGTAGAACTTCTGGCTGACTATGGCATCGTCGAGTGGCAAAAACTCTAATTGCAAAGCGTCTCTCTTCAGAGAAGGGCCTTCTCATTTGACCAG
The DNA here is from genome assembly GCA_019240835.1 of Ktedonobacteraceae bacterium. GTDB lineage: Bacteria > Chloroflexota > Ktedonobacteria > Ktedonobacterales > Ktedonobacteraceae > JAFATZ01. The sequence continues at coordinate 10,545 of JAFAXQ010000098.1, read as the reverse complement.
ATCACTGTCACCGAAAGCTCACTTCCTAGTAGTACGGTGACACATTAGAAAGAGATGATTCTAACAAAATAGCCTAGCAGGCTGATAAGCAACTCGCGCTAACAAACAACCTGATCAATACTACAGGTGGTCTCACGAGCTAAGTGTCACAGTAGTACTAGAAGTAAGAAGCAATGACCCTTGTGCTGCGATGAGTGTCAGATGAGGGCGAAATGATAGTTAGATGATCACAAGATGATCTGTTCTTCTTCACTCCATCGCTCTCTATTTTCACATGGATGAGTGCTGTGTAAAACATCATATGGTACATGAGTTCGGCAACGATTGGAAAGGAAACGATGGTATGACTTTACAAGGAAAAGTTGCGCTTGTCACAGGTGGAGGTCGTGGTGTCGGAGCAGCCACCGCAAAACTGCTTGCCGCACGTGGAGCACGTGTCGGTGTCAACTACCTCAGCAATGAGCACGCTGCAAAAGCCGTGGTCGCAGAGATCATTGCAGCATCCGGGCAGGCACAAGCGATTCAAGCTGACGTTCGTGACGCACGACAGGTTGCTCAGCTTGTCGCTGAAGTCGTCGAAGCCTATGGGCGTATCGATATTCTCGTCAGCAACGCCGCGATGCATAGCGTGCTGGTGCCATTTGAGCAGATAACTTGGGAGGAATTCTCGCAGAGAGTCAATGACGAACTCTGCGCAGCATTTAATGTTACGAAGGCCGTTCTTCCGATGATGGAACGCCAACAGTGCGGTCGTCTGATCTATATCGCGAGCGAGCACGCAAGAGGCCCAGCTCTTCCTGGAAGCATTGGCCACGGAACTGCCAAAGCGGCGTTGGTCACGTTTGCCAAATATCTTGCTTATGAACTTGGGCCACGAGGGATCACAGCCAATGTGGTTTCACCTGCAATGGTTGAAACAGAGAGGAATGCAGCGTTTTTGCCCGAATCAGTGAAACAACGGGTCGCCGCCTCGACGCCTCTTGGACGGGTAGCCCGCCCCGAGGATGTCGCTAGAGTCATCGCGTTCTTCGCCGACGATGATAGCGGTTTCATGACGGGGACGTATGCTCCCGTTACTGGTGGCCTTGGGCTTTCACGGCGAGGTATTATTCCCTCGATGGAAGGCCGATCTCATAGAGAGGGCATCACGGAAGCGGACATGAAGGCAGAACGATAGGTGTTCCAAGCTTAACAGATTTTGCTTCCACATTTCGCAGTTTGCAGAACCGAGCGCAGAAAGAACTTGTCGATGGAGAGGCTTGCAGCCCCAAATTTGGGGCTTGCAAATTCAGGAGTGTCTGCCTCTCAGCCATCACGCATAGCCGTCTCTGAGAACGTCACCTAGCTCGCAATCCCCCGGCGCATAGATAAGATCCCGAGTCCCAAGGCAGCCAGAACACTCAGACTCAAGATCAGCACATCACGCCCAAGTAAGTCAGATGAACTGTAGAACACCGCCATCTGCAACGCATGCACTCCGTAAGTCAGCGGATCGTAGGCTGCAACATTCTGAACCCAGGTCGGTTCAAACGCCAGGATGCTGATTCCACCTGCCAGAAAGAACAAGTAAAATGCTCCCAAGGTCGAGAGTGCCGAAACCGGTTGGATACGTTGCAGTGCCGCACCTAACGCCACGCCTAGTCCCGTACTCAACAGCGCAATCAAGGCCAGCACGAGTAGGCTGGTTACCCAATAGGTACCTTCGGGCCGTGTCCAGTCCAGGGCCGCACCTAGCGAGAAAATCAGTATGCCCAGGAGCAATGTGGCCGTGAAGCCAGCTAGGACCTTCCCTATGATAATGGCGGAGCGTGCCACTGGCGAGAGCAGCATCTCTTTGATCGTGCGCGTTTCCCACTCACGAGCCGTGGCTATACCGCTGGTTATCAATCCATTCAATGTCAGCAGTAGGACTATCATCGGGAGCACATTAAACTGGAAGAATTCCACATCGCGGCTACGCAGATCGTGCTCATGAATCATCACCTTGAGGGGACTAGCACTGCCCTGTGCGCGGTAAAACTGTGTAATCACATCAGGGACCGCACGGCGGATATCGTTGGTGAAATCCACGTTCAGATTATTGACTGTGACCTCGATGGGTGAAGGTTCATGTGCCTCGACACGCTGTGTGAAATCGGAGGGGATAGTAACCACTGCGACGACTTGCAGCGTTTGCAGCAGCTTTTGTGCTTGCTGAGGCGTCGCATCCTTGAGACGAAACACATCAGCTTGGTGGAATATCTGCTGCATCTGACTTCCTTTAGGGTTATGATCTAGGGTGACTAGAGCCACTGGGCTACGCCCAACGGCCACTGCACCTAGCGCTTGAATCACCAAGAGGCCAAGCACGGGAATGATGGACACAACAACCGTAAGCCGATTGCGCCACCAGACGGCGAGATCTTTCTTGAAAATCGCCCAGGTTGTATGGAGAAAAGTCGGGATCATCTCTATCTCCTTCTCGCAGGGAACGGATGTGCGCCGTTTCCTACACTAACTGGCCACTGTACTGCGCCGTAACACCAACGCCGCCAGGACTATTACACCCACAGCGTATGCACAAAGGATCATCACATTTGTGCCCACCCCATACGTATTGAGATCAAAGCCATGGAAGGCATGCTGCTCAAGCACGATAGCATAGTAGACAGGAAAGAGTTGTGCCACAATCTGAATCAGCGGAACATTAAACGAGATCGGTCCAAGCGCTCCACTCAGGAAGAACAGCGGGAGACTGGTCGCGAAGGCCAGTGCTGTAAAGGCCATACGCTGTTTCACTAGTGTGCCCAGTAGGGTCCCGTAGGCAATGAAGATGACCATGGTCAGCAGTGTAAAGCCGATTACTTCACCCCAATACATCGGCCACACACCGATGAGGAGAATGAGTGTGGCAAGTACTACCACCACTGGGACAAAGGCCATGACGAGCGCTCCCAGCATCTTGCCGATTGCAATGGACAGTCCACTGGCCGGAGAGAGCAGCAATTCTTTGATAGTTGCACGCTCCCACTCGCGTGCCGCAGGAATCCCTGCTTGCAACAAGGCGCTGATCATGAGCGCCACCACCAGAATCGACACCGTCAGGTACGGGATAAAGTCGGTGTCGTGGGCGTAGAAGTCGTGCTCCCTGGGAGTGATGGTGACCAAATTGGGAAACGCCTTCCCATAGAAGGTTGTAATCGAGAGCGGCACCGCACGACGAATATCATTGGTGAAATCGGTATTGAGATTGTTGACGTCAACATTTACCTGCACCGGCTGGTTCTTCTGCACACGTGTATCAAAATCGGCCGGGATCGTCACCACGGCGACGATTCTGCCCGCTTGGATCAAGTCACGAGCTTCTTTTGTGCTAGCCATCTGCAATCGGAAGGAGTGTGCGTGTGCCATCGCATCGTAAAGCTGTCGAGCGTAGGGACCAGTCTCTTGCATGACGACCGCTGTAGGAGCAAGCCCGCCACCTAGTGCAAACAAACTCAGTAATATGAGAAAGTTCACAGGTAGGAATACTCCCATAATGGTCCCCATCCGCTCGGTCAGAGCACTTTTGATCTCTTTGTTCATGCAGGCCCAGATGACCCGCAGGTGATAGATCATGTGTTGCATTGCCTTTCCCTTCTAATCGCGTAGTGCGGTCCCTGTCAGATGCAGGAAGATTTCGTCCAGGGTCGGTTCACGCACTGCGAGGTCATCTAACTCGCTCTCATGGGAGACAATGTTGATGATCTGGGGTACGACGTTGTTGATCCCCTCAGTGACGATGGTGAGGTGGGTTCCCTCCTGCTTGACCTCTTTCACCCCCGCGAGGGCACGGAGCATTTCTAAAACTACTGTTGGCTTTGCAGTCTCCACCTCGACCACGCTGCCACCGTAGGTCTGTTTGAGATGCTCCGGCGTGTCCAGCGCCACGAGTGTACCATGATCGATGATGGCAAGGCGCTCACACAAAGCTTGCGCCTCTTCGAGGTAGTTGGTGGTAATCAAGACGGTCTTGCCCTGATCGCGCAGCGAGAGAATGTAATCCCAGATGGCACGCCGTGCCTGAACATCCACGCCTAAGGTTGGCTCATCAAGGTAGATCAGTTGGGGATCATGCAATAAAGCTCGCCCCAGAGCCAGTCGACGCTTCATGCCACCGGAGAAAGTTCGTACCGGTGAGTCCTTGCGATCCAGGAGTTGAACTAACGTTAATATGGTGGTGATGCGCTTCTTTTTTTCTTTGGGTGGAATGCCAAAGAGGTCAGCATGAAAATCCAGATTGGCCCAAGCTGAGAGCTCCTCATAGAGCGCAGTCTCCTGTGGCACAGCACCAAGAAGCTGCCGTACCTCGCGAGCATGGCGACGTACATTGTAGCCCATCACTCTGACCTCGCCACTCGTGGGAACGGAGAGACCACTGAGCATATTGATCGTGGTCGTCTTGCCTGACCCGTTTGGTCCCAATAGCCCGAAAATCTCCCCTTGCTGTACCGAGAGTGAGAGATGGTCGACCGCTCGAAGCGAGCCGAATGTTTTACAAAGGTCGATGATCTCAATGGCAGGAGTCATACGAGGCGATGACTTCGTGGATTGGGACACCTCTTGCTGCATGTAATCTTTAAGTAAGCCGAATCGATCGCCAGCGCCGGGTGTGACTGTGGAGACACGAGCGATGAGATGATGCAGTTGTTTCAGGAACCCTTGCTGTTGGTCCCCCGGTAACACCTGCTCATTGAACGCTGTCACGACTTGGTCGAGTGAGCGGATAATGTCTTGTCCCTCAGATGTTAGAAAGACCTTGACAACACGCTGGTCTTCGCGGTCACGGATACGTTGCACTAAGCCACTCTGCTCAATCCGCTTGACGATATTCGTGACGGCTGGAGCATCAACGCCAAGTTGCAGGGCGAGTGTACTAATGGTCTGTCCATCGTCGTGAGACAACAATGCTATCACGCCCCACTGTGGCGGAGTAATCACATAGGCCTTCCCCCGTTCAATACAGTGTGCTCGCAAAACCTCGAAGAAAGCAGAGGCATAATAGCGCTGAGCATAGGACAACCAATAGCCAATCGTATCACTTGGTTGCATGATCTTAATTCCTTGTTAATGCGTTATTTATTAATGTGTAATTAGTTATCACGCTAATATATTACCTGGTAAATTCTGAATTGTCAAGTTTGGCAGTCTTGATACAGAAAGTCCTCCTATTTCACGCTGCTCGTATGGTAGGCTTCGCGTTGCTACGATTGCTGGTGGGTGTACGATTTTACTCGGCCTTTGGGTTCATCCGTCTTGTTTCTCCTCCTGTGGGGGAAAACCCCGAAGAACGCCGATCACCAACGTGAGAACATGGAAGCACTGTGCCAATCCTGCCATCACAAAGAGCACAGAGCGGAAATGATTTACCGTTTGAAACAGATACCCAAGGAAACATGAGTATGCGAGTTAAAGGTGATGGAAAGCCCAGTGCCGCGACGAGTGGCACGCAGGGTTTGGGAGGGAAGGTGCAGGGTGCCACCCACAAGGGAGGATTACGCGGTGTGTCCTTACCTCACAGATGCTTCACGGAGTGTTGCCTCGATAATGGAATGCCTTCCTACAGTAGGAATGATCCGACTGAGGTGGAGTTCGGCTTTGGTAAGCAGTGTACGGAATTCATCGGCAGTGCGTTCGTGTACCTCTGGAGGGTTTCTGACCAGCATCGTCAAGTCGTAGAGGCCATCAAGCATTCTGATGTTGACCGAGGACATTACCACTTCGCAGATGAGGAGCTTGCTGTGCGGCTGCATTGATCGGCGGCAAGTGTTGAGGATGGTCAGGCAGTGTTCGTCATCCCAGCAGTGTAGGACTTGTTTCAGGAAGTAAGTATCTGCCCCAGGGGGAACAGACGTGAAGAGATCACCAGCTTGGAGTATGTAGCGGTCAGCGCAGTTCGACTGCGCTATGGCAGTTTTGGCCTTTGCAATGACAACTGGTCGGTCAAAGAGGATGCCGTGCATCGACGGGTACTTGTTGAGGACCGCCAAAAGGAAACTGCCGAGTCCACCACCGCCGTCGATGAGGGTGCGGACCGCTGAAAAGTCGTATGCTTGGAGGATTGCCTCATTATCTATGAAGGAGTAAGCCGCTGTGGCTCGCTGAAAAATATCCTCGTATTGAGGATGGTGGGCGAGATAGGTCCAATAAGTCATTCCATGGATGTGGTCAAAGGCCGGTTGACCAGTTTGGATGGCGTACTCCAGTCCATGCATTGCTGCGATCTCGCAGTCGGAGCCGAGCAGGAGAGCCATGTAGTACATGCCACTGGGATGATCTGTGCAGAAGTAGGCAGAACGCTCGCTCTGCGCGAATACAGCGGGAGCGACCTCCTCAAAGACGCCTAAAGCGGCAGTTGCACGTAAGAGCCGTGTGAGCGAAGGTGCATGGGTCCCTGTCGCTTGAGCGAGTTCCGTAACCGATTTAGATCCCTTCTTGAGCAAGTCTGCGATGCCAAATTTGACAGCAACGTAGAGTGCTCGCGCACTTCTGTAGCCTATGAGAAGAGAGTGGAGAGCTTGTGCTGTTTGGCCCTCTCCGCTTCTTGTAACGTTCGCTTGTGTCATGTGGTTATCCTTCTTCTTTCCTGATAAAGCTTGCACATCATGTTAATTAATTAGTGGGCACTACCTCTTCTTCACTATCACTTCCACTTTCCCCTTGGGGCGTAGTGTCAGGGTGTTTTCTATATCAAACCTGATGGTTTGTCCCGGGACCAAGGTAAAGGTCATACGCTGGGCAAGTGTGGCGAGCAACAAGTGCCCTTCCAACATGGAAAAGTGGTTACCGATGCAGACGCGCGGTCCCCCACCAAAGGGGAAGTAGGCATAGCGAGGGATATCTTTCTCCCGTTCAGGCGAGAAGCGCTCAGGATCAAACTGCTCTGGTTGTGGGAAGTACTCTGGTCGGCGATGCATGGTATAGGGGGACACCAGGACGGTAGCGTCCTTGGGTAGCAGGTACCCATCAATCTCGACGTCGCGCAACGCCTCTCTACGTACTGCAGGAGCAGGTGAGTAGAGGCGCATCGCTTCTTTGAAGACCTGTAAGCAGTAGGGTAAGCGTGGCAAATCATCGTAGGTAGGCGACTGTCCCTCGAGTACGCTATCGACTTCTTGCTGCACCCTCTCATAGACCTCAGGGTGCTGACAGAGGAGATACCAGACCCAGATGAGGGCAACAGCAGTCGTTTCATGACCAGCGGTCAGTAGCGTCCAGCATTCAGCCATGATTTGCTGATCGCTCATTCTGCTCCCATCCTCATATCGGGCTCGCAACAAGAGCGATATGAGGTCGTTGTGCTCAGTTGTGCTGTTGAGACGCTCAGTGATTATACGTTGCAAGAGATCTCGTATGTACTGCTTTGCTTTGTGAAACCGACGGTTGTGCGGAGTAGGCCAGTTCAGTGGGAACGCAAAAGGTGAAGAAAGGACATATGTACTACGCGCAAAGGTAACAGCTATAGCCGCAACAAGCTCGTCGGTTTCAATGGAATCCATATCAAAGAGCACTTTGCCGAGAATGTTCACGACGAGGTTGATCATCTCCCGATGGAGGTCAATGACCACTCCATCACTCCATTGCTGTTGGAACCGTTCTCCATACTGTGTCATCGTATCGCTATAGCTGGCGAGATAGCGTGGTTGAAAGAGCGGAGCCATCAATTTTCGCTGTTGGCGATGGAACTCTCCTTCGGCAATGAGGAGACCGTTACCGGCGATGGCCTTACGCAGGCGCTGTCCTCTGATGAAGTCAGAGGCATGCTCGACTAGGATGCTCTGGACGTGTTCCGGTTTGTTGAACAGGATAATAGGTACCAATCCCACATGGAAGCCGCAGACATCGCCTTGTTGGGCTACGTGTAGAAGAAAGTTCAGACGATCGTGTCTAAAAGCGTATTGACTCCCAATGAGAGGAAACTCACGGATATAAGGGATCGTTTTGGTTGACGGAGTCTTGATTTGTGTGACCATGGTGTTGCTCCTTATTAACTCGCTTGATCTGGCTTACTCAAAGATGACCAATCCATTGTATATCTTTCTACTGAAAGTATAGAGCGATGGAGTTAAGAAGGATAGATCATCTCAACATCATCTTGCTATCATCCGCCGTAGTGATAGCAAAAAGAGTTCTATGGCACATGCATCTTTTTCTGACTTCGGCGTATCGGTCAGACTCTTTGCTAGTTCATCCCCTTTTGTGATGTTATACTAGTTGCTTTCATTTGTCCCCACTTCTCTCTATCGGCTGAATTACCGAACTCCCTTGACAGTTCGCATTTGCCATAGCATATGGTAAATTACGCTCTTCCGTGGGCATAAAGCCTAGTTCACATGGGTTTTTGTTGAAGAGAGTGCATAAAGCCCGTCGGAAATGGGGCCCGGGTAGAACGAGACCACGCTCCCAACGGCTCACGCTCAATGGCGTGGTACCGATGTACTCAGCAACCTGGCTTTGGGACAAAGAATGCCATTCCCGTTCATGCTGTAGAAGGAAATTGGGTTTTCTCTTGATCGTCTTCATCATAACCTTACTGAATCCTTTCTATGCAGAGAGCTGCCACCCAAGTAGACCAGCATTTATCTCAGGTAGAGCTCTTCAGAAATCACATCTTTGCACACACCTATGTAGTGATAGTTTTGTACGGAGTGACGTCATAGCGAACTCGCGGTTGTTTGGCATGGTTCAAAGTCAGTATGAACCACTATTGTAAATTAGGGTTGACAACCCTGCTAAATTGTCTCAAAGACCAAGACAACGTTTATGACAGTATGTGTATCACACGTCGTTTACCCGGCTCTTTCCTTCCTGGTTATCGGGCCAGTAAGCAGATAACACTACTCACAATAAAATATATATGCAGTGTAAATACATAAAAAACCCAATCAAACAAAAAAGATATTCATGAACCTTTCAAAATATGATTGGGTAATCTATTGGTAAGACATATGTTACAAGCTATATTGGGAAGAAAAGCTTCTTTTTCACTGATTGTTGTAGTAAGTTCGAGAAGTGTCCTCACACCTTGTGGATATCTGTTTGCTGGATAGCGACAAATGTGTTGATGAGACAGGGCACTAAATATGATTCTTCAAAAAGATTGACGACTAAAAAAAGCGTAAAGAATTCAGGAGATAGTGTTGGATACCCAGCAATATACACATCTGCAAGTACAGGATACTGTATTCGAACACGATCATGCCCCGGCTCCCTTGCCTCAAGGTGAAGATCGCGCTACTCTACTCCGTTACTATTATCAGATGACGCTGATCCGCCACTTTGAACTGCGGACGGCTGAAATGTACACAAGAGCACGCATTGGCGGTTATTGTCATCTCAATCTAGGCGAAGAGGCAACAGCCGTCGGCTTCTGCGCCGCTCTCGAACCGACTGACTATGTTTATACGAACTACCGCGAGCATGGCTATGCCCTCTGCCGAGGTATTTCTGCCAAAGCCGTCATGGCTGAGTTGTTTGGCAAACAAACTGGCTGTGCGCGTGGACGAGGCGGCTCCATGCACCTCTTTGACCTCGAACGTCGCTTCATGGGAGGATATGGCATTGTCGGAGGTCAGGTTCCCCTGGCTACCGGGGCAGCCTTTGCTCTCGCCTATCGCGACTCGCACGAAGTCGTTGTCTGTCAGATGGGTGATGGCACGACCAATGGTGGACCATTCTACGAATCCCTCAACTTGGCCAAGATATATCACCTGCCCGTCGTCTACTTCGTGGTCAATAATCAGTATGGCATGGGACTGCGCGTTGACCGGGGGTCTGCCGTGAGTGAACTGCATCGCAAGGCTTACGCCTTCCATATGCGCAGTGAGCGGGTTGATGGTAATGACGTACTGGCTGTGCGTGATAGCCTGCGTACCGCGGCACAGATTGCCCGTGAAGAGCGTGAGCCAAGCCTCATCGAGGCCGTCAGCTATCGCTTTGGTGGCCACTCCGTTGTGGACCCTGATCGTTATCGCGACAAAGAAGAGGTGCAGGCAGCTCTCGCGCTGGATCCCATTCGCGCATTCGCCGCACGCCTCATTACGGCTGGCCTGCTTGATGAGTACGAAGTTCGTGAACTTGATGAGCGGGCGCAGCGAGAGGTTGCTGCTGCCATTCAGTTTGCCGATGAGAGCCCCGACCCTTCCGTAGAGAGACTTTTCGATTTCATCTACGCACCCGACGATGCCCTCGTAGAAAAGGATCGGGCATGGCTGAGATAACTTATCGACAGGCATTGCACGATACCCTCCGCGAGGCACTCTTGAGCGATGAGAGTGTTTTCTTAATGGGTGAGGAGATCGGCATTTTCGAAGGCTCCTACAAAATCACTGCTGGACTGTTGAAGGAGTTTGGCCCGAAGCGTATCGTGGATACTCCCATTTGCGAAAATGGCTTCGTGGGTATGGCGATTGGAGCAGCAATGCTTGGGCTGCGTCCCATCGTAGAGATCATGACCATCAATTTCATCGCCCTGGCTATGGACGAAATTGTCAATCATGCCGCCAAAATCTACTACATGTTTGGGGG
>JAFAXQ010000157.1 GCA_019240835.1 Ktedonobacteraceae bacterium | reverse complement strand
GTCTCTCCGCGAGCCAATTGCTTCTCGAAGACATTGCCATAGCCATGCAGCAGCAACAGGCCCTCGCTGCCTCGTGCAGTGAACTGATCGATGAACAGCCCCGTACGGCTAAAGAGAATGTTGGCCGCCCCTTGTGCAAAGGTAAAGTTATAATCTACATTGCCTGTGGCAACCAGAAATTGATGTTCACGTACCTCCACCATCTGTCCAGGTTGCAAGCGCAAGGCAACAATCTGACCAACAGAGTCACGCGAGAATGCAATATTGCCCGGCCCGTGCGCTTCAGTAATGAAGATCTGCAGGCCCGCGAAGAAGCGTCTTGCTGCTCCCTGCATAGAGCGGAAGCCAATCTGCACTCCTGGGTGTTTCCACAATAGGATATGATGCTCAAAGTAGATAGGCATCTGGTTACCAAGCATAATATCTACTACTGGCACCAGCTCACCATCAATGGAGACCGTCATATCCGCAAGGCGTATCGGTCCCTTTGGGTTATGTAGCTCTGCCTTCGGTACGGCATTGCCGAAAAGGCTGTTGCTATACTCCTCATACTGATTGGGCGGCGCATAGGCTCCCCTTGGTGCCCCGGCCACCGATTGCGGCTGATTGACTGGCAATGGCGCTCCGCAAGTTCCACAAAACTTAGTCCCGTCAGCCACCTGACTACTACAATTCGGACAAATCATGACTGCACTGCCTTTCCTTGAGAATCTGAAGCACATCTGTCTTGATGATAACAGTTCTGCATGGCGACTGCAAGGGTAGGATCACGCTCGAAAAGCAACTTGACACCTCCACAACCTTTCCCCTACAATTGAGCAACAAAACGAATACTCAGGAAGAGGTGCCCCGATGGAGGACGCATCCACTATGGCCAGTCAGCAGGACGGAGAGCAGGAGCAGACGCAAGCCGCTCAGCACGAGTGTTTCCTCTGCCTACTCGATCCCGCCCGTCCCTGCTCGACTCGGCAATTAGAAGGGCACATCGTGGCTGCCTATGAACGCAGTATCAACGGGAAATCGCTGCCGTTTATTCTTCTCAGCACGCCACACTTTCTGGCCTCATTGGCCCTCACCGACTACTACCTCGGCTTCGTGCGTGAGCTGTGTGCTCGTGGTCCTACCATCACAGAACTGGTACTGCGCGTCTACCACCTACCGACCGAGCCAGAAATTGCGGAATACAAGGGCGAGCCACTTTACCGCTACACAGGGAACTCCTACACGTTAGCCGTGCTGGAGCCTGATATCCTGCTCAATATCACAGACTTGGCCCAGGCTCACTATTGCTCACGGCAATACCTGCTCAATCGCCTTGTCTCCTCGCCGCCTTCTGCAGCTACAATACGCGGCAACCTGGTGCATTACTGTTTCAATGAACTGCTCAAGGCGCACGACAGAGGTCATACGCTGGCAAGAAACGAGTTCAATAGTCTGGCGACGCCACTGTCGCTGCTCCGCGCTTATTTGGAACGAGGGTTACAGCAACACCAGCTTGAACTTGCACTGACTAACATGCCGATTGAGGAGATGCGCGCCGAGGTCGTGCCGCACCTGCAAAGCCTGGCGACGTGGTACCAGAGCCAAAGCACAACTCTGTGGGATATGCCCAGTGCATATGTGGATGAGCAGGCGGCAGTGCAGCCACGCGAGGGCAATAAGGTGCGTGCAGAGACGTTCTTACTGGCTCCTGAAATCGGGCTGAGGGGACGCCTTGATCTGTTCTGGGAACAAGCTGGACAGCAACGCCTGCTCGAATTGAAGACAAGCGGCGCGACGGGCAATCTACCCAAACCCGACCATAGGAGACAGGTACACGGCTACCACGCACAATTGCTCGTGCGCCATAACTCAACACTGAAGAAGGCGCTAGCGACCCTACTGTATAGTGGGACACCCAGAGAGGCGCAGGCTTACGGTATTAGTTTTACACTACGCGAACTGCAGCGTGTTAACGAGACGCGTAACATTCTTGTCCTCAGCCATGCAACTGGCAGACCATCTGCGCCTCCTGGCCCATTGCGTTGTAGCAAGTGTTCGATGCGTGCGCACTGTGAGCGTATTTCCTCCCTGCTCGATTGGCAGGTACCTCAAACAGATGAGGGACAAGGTGGAGCGGACCCTTGCAGTCGCTCGTGTTCAACTCCCAGTGGCGACGACCATACATTCTTTGCCAAGTACTATTGGCTCTTGCATAGCGAGGGGCGCACGGCGGAGCAACAACTGGCCTTGCTCTGGAAGGAAAATGTAGAGCAGCGCGCCGAGCGCGGCGTAGTAATTGACGGCCTGGAGTTGGAGAAAACAGAAGCAACAGGGCAGGGTGAATGGCTGCAGACGTTCCGCTGTGTAAATAAGTCCGAACTGCGCAAGGGAGATGAGATTCTGTTGAGCGATGGTGATCCTATCACAGGACAGGTCGTGACCGGTACTATTGTCGCTGTTAGTGCCGAGCAGGTCACCATCTGGATGCCGGAACTGATTACCAACCCGACGCTGCTTGATCGCTACGATAATAATTTCGTACATGTGCGTACACTGCAAAATCTGCTGCGCTGGCTTGAACAGACAGAGCCGCACCTGCGCGATTTGGTAGCGGGGCGTGTGCGACCGCGCTTTATCGGCGTACACGTTCCACCGCGTCCCGATTTCAACGCTGAACAAAACCTCGCCGTTGAGCGCGCACTGCAGATGCAAGATTACCTGCTGATCCAAGGGCCACCAGGGACGGGCAAGACAAGTGTGATCGCGGAGACCGTGAAACGTCTGGTACAACAGGGGCAGCGCGTGCTGCTGGCGGCGTTCACGAATCAGGCGGTGGACAACGCGCTCAAGCGGCTCAGCGACAAAGAAGACTTCCACGACTACATTCGCCTCGGCCATCAGCGCAGTGTCGATGAGTCGGAGGCCGTACTGGAACAACTTTTAAAGCATCGCTTACAGGTAGCCCTGGACGACCCGGCGCAAACTGTGTACGATGTGCTCCTCCAGACGCCAGTTATCGCCTCGACTACGGCAACCTGGTCATCCGACAAATATACACCCTTAAGTGATACAGCAGTAGCTCAGTTGCCAGCACTGCATTTCGACGTTGCTATCATCGACGAGGCCAGCCAACTTACCGTTCCCAGCCTGCTTGGTGCGCTACGCTTCGCCAAGCGCTTCATCCTAGTTGGTGACGACAAGCAGCTCCCTCCGCTTGTCGTGAGCCCAGAGGCCGCTGCACAGGGCCTAGCCGACTCGCTCTTTAGCATCTTGAAGCGCCTTGACGACGACTATGTGCAAAGACACGAGATGGTTATCGGTGCCTGCGTCAACTTGGCCGTACAGTACCGCATGAACCGCTGGATTTCACATTTCTCCTCGCAAGTCTTCTATGATGGGAAGTTGAAGGCGCATGAATCGGTAGCGCATAGATGCCTGGAATATGCGACTGACACGACAAATCAGGGCGCGATAAATCGGACCCCTACGCCTTTATTTATCAGCAGAAGCATTGACCCCACGCGCCCACTTGTCTTCCTGGATGTAAGTGCAGTACATGGAGTGGACGACGAAATGGCGAGCGAGCGAGCTAAGATGAGCGATGCAGAGGCGCACGTGGTGTGTGCGATTGTGCAGGCATTGAGGGCGCGAGGGATCAAGGAAGAAGAGATTGGCATTATCGCTCCCTACCGTGCCCAGGTGGCCAACATTCGCCACCATCTTTGCGCGACGCATGGTGATGGCGTGGAGGGCGCGATAAATCGGACCCCTACCGTCGATACGGTGGATCGCTTCCAGGGGGGTGAGCGCCTCGTTATCATCATGTCATTTGCTACCTCTGTTGAGCCAGGGCCTGACAGCCAGCGCCATGCGTTTCTTACCAATCCCAACCGTTTGAACGTTGCGCTCACACGTGCTCAGCGCAAGCTTATTCTGGTTGGATGCGTACACGCGCTGGAGCACCTGCCCATTTTTGATCGCCTTATCACTTACTGCCGTAGCATGGGAACTGTCATCGCTGCAGAATAGATTGTCGCGTTTTAGCACAAGAAAAAGATTACAAAATATCTAGCTATTAGGGCAACACTGTGTTATACTTGTGAGAAGCTGTATGGTGCATTATTGCTTAGAGTAGATTGTCTATTGAAAGCTGCGCGATACAGGAATTGTTGTTAGGCGTAAGCCAAGAAATGAGAAAAGTGTATGCAAGTCAGTGATCGAACCCTGTACTGTCGCGACTGTCAGCAGGAATTTATCTTTACCGCGGGTGAGCAGGAATTTTATGCCAGCCGTGGACTCACCAATGCACCAAGCCGTTGCCCAGAATGCCGTGCTGCGCATAAGCAATCTGCTGGGGGACAGAATCGTTCGCGAGGTGGTCGCGGCGATGGAGGGGTTCGTGAGGCCCGCCAGATGTATCTGGCGACCTGTGCGAGTTGTGGAAATGAAGCACAGGTTCCCTTCCAGCCACGAGAAGGCAGGCCCGTGTATTGTAGCGAGTGTTACCAGGCGCAAGAGTCCTCTGATCGAGGTTCTCACCGTCGGTCGCGCTGGTAATCTGTATGAGCGCAGTTTTCCTCAACCCCGGCGATTCGTTCGAGGTTGCACTCAAACAGTTCAACCGCAAGGTGCTTAACGCGGGGATTCTCTCTGAGGCACGCCGCCGGAAGCGTTACGAGAGTCCGCAAGCTCGTCGGAGGAGAAAAGCCACAGCAGCGCATCGTCGCCGAAAGCACCGTCCACATATGTAGGGGCACGATTTATCACAATCATGCTCCTGCTAAAACAAAAGAGCCTACTAAAACGTAATAGTAGTAAGAAGCGTTTCAGTAGGTTCTTTTGTTTTTTACATAACCAAAGCATATGATAGAT
>JAFAXQ010000082.1 GCA_019240835.1 Ktedonobacteraceae bacterium | reverse complement strand
GAAGTGCCGTAGAAGGGGAACAGATAGCTGTGAAATGCCTGCTTAACTATATATCAGAGGTTGTGTCCACTTCAACCAAGTCCTCTTGTACATATCCTGCGGTAAAGTCGAACTCATCTAATATATCAAGCGCTGTGCGATACTCTCGCCAAGTGAGACGGCGATTGAGCAACGGATCATTGACAGCTTTCCACGCGGGGAAATATTGATCCATGAGGCTTACGGGAGTGTTCGGTCCCAATTCTTGCGCGATCCAACGTAGAACTTCGCGTGTTCCTGAAATATCTTCAGGCAGAACGAGGTGGCGGATAAGCAGGCCCCGTCGTCCAATGCCCTCTTCGTCTAGTTGTAGCGGGCCAACTTGGCGGTACATTTCCTTCAATGTGGCCTGATTATGCTCAACGTACCTAGGCATTTTTGAGGTGCGCAGGGCATTCTTGTTGTCAGAGTATTTCGCATCGGGAAGATAAATGTCGACTACTCCGTCCAGCAGCTTCAAAGTCTCCAGGTTTTCATAGCCCGCGCAATTGTAGACGATAGGAAGCTGCAATCCCTTCTCGCAAGCGGTGACCAGTGCTGCCAGAATCTGTGGCACAAAGTGAGTAGGTGTCACCAAGTCCAGATTGTGACAGCGTTTCTTCTGCAGATAGAGCATCATCTCCGCCAGGCGTTGTGGCCCGACGCGGTGTCCTAGTCCTCCCTGGCTGAGTGAGAAGTTCTGGCAGTAAGTACAACGGGCCTGGCAGTAGCCGAAAAAGATAGTGCCAGCCCCGCGTGTACCACTAATTGGTGGCTCTTCGCGGCGGTGAACGTTCCAGGACGCAACGATAGCTTCGGTAGCGGAATGGCAGACGCCAGTCTTACCTGCAATGCGATTACAACGGCAGTTTTGTGGGCAAATGGTACAACTGCGCATTATCTCCCACGCAGCAGTAGCCCGTTCTGCCAGTTCTCCTGTTTTGTAGAGATTGAGATAGCTAGGATAAAGCATCTGAATTAGTTTTCATTTTGCTCCGCTGCAGGCGGAGCAAAATGAAAGAATGAAAGTTTAAGAAACTACTACGGTGTAGGCCATTTAAAGCCTCGTTGCGATGGTTTGGGACCAGAAGAACGTGGTTTAGCAGCAGTGGCCTTTTTTTGGCGCGTAGCAGCACTGGCAACACGTCTGCGCAGCTTGTTAAGTGTTGCCTGTTCCGCTGCAGGTAGTGCTTCTGTGCTCGCCGTATCCTCTTGCTGATGCTCGCCGACCTCCACCTTCTCTTCGGTTGGTACTACATGGATCTGGCTCACTAGTGCCTCAGTGTCCTGGGCAAGATCGGCCCAGTACTGTGCTTCCTTTCGTTGTGCAGGACGTGACCCCTTGATAACACGACCATCAGGTAGATGCGTCACGTGATGTGCTTGGCGAGGGTTCGGTTGGTCATGCCGGCTCTTGTTAGCAGGGCGCTGAGTGAGTTCACGACGAGGTGTATCGGAACGCTTATTGAAGCCAAATTGCTCGTAGTCACCCTCGAATTGTTCATCATTGAATGAGCGTCGTGTAGGCTCCTGGCGTCCACGATTTGGTGGTCTGCGTGTGTTTTCAGAGTAGCGCTCTTGACGAAATTGCCTCTCGTCATATCTTGCGTTGCGGGCAGGACGATCAGATTGACGGAAGTGTTGCTCGTTGGAATCGAAGCCGCGTCGCTGGTTTCCTCGATACTGATCCCGTTCGCCATAGTGTTTGCCCGCGCCACGAGTTTGCGTGTTGTAATGAGGGCCATATCCTTGATCGTCGCGTCGGCCTCGACGCTCTTCAGGGTGCTGGCGCTCATCAAAATGACGTCTATCTGAGTCAAAGGGACGAGAGGCTGAATTGTTCCCTTGGTGTGTTCGCTTAAAGCTGCGGGGTGTATTTCGAGGTGCCTCACGGTAGTCATAGGCTCTACCATTTCTACGACTATTGTCAGGTGTGAGGTTATCTGGCTGCTGGTAGTTGCGTCGGTTGTAAGAAAGCGGCTGATCATTCCCTCTGCGTGGATGATAATCAGCATGCTGCTGTTGCGCTCCTGACTTCCATGCACGGTCTACTGTTTCGCGATTAAGACGAGGACGAGTAGGGTGTGTAGATCGCTGTTCCCCGTACCCACTTGAGGACTGGTTGCGAGATGACGGACGCGAGTCGTCTCGTCTTTGCTTGTTGAAATTTCTGGTCATAAATCCTTTCCGGTTGAACCATATGGGGGGTGTACATTAAGTGGTAGTTAGATTGGTTAGGTTGGTTAGGTCAGTTGGATCCTTTTTACTTCCTCGCATACCACACATCAAATAGTATACCATACCCCGTCGAGGGGGTGGGAGGTAATAGCTATCTATCCAGCAGGAGTGGCAGTCGATGTGGCAGGAACCGCTCCCGTAATGAGCGGCACAGCATTGAACGTAGATTGATTGCTCCCAAACATGGCAAGCATCTTCTGCGCTAACTCATCTGGAAGTAATGGCCGCAAGGTAATACTATAGTATAATCCTCCTTCGGTGAAAAAGCCTTGTTGCTGGCCGTTCAATTGACCTCGCAAGCTCTCAAGCTGCGCTGGTGCCAGCAGAATAGCGCTATGTGGGATAGTGTATTTGAGACAACTCGTTTCTTTATTGGGACTTGTATCATCAGGTGGCAGGGGGCCGCACTCGCTATCTGTAGCCTGGACAAGGGTAAAATCGGCAAGAGGCCAAGCAATGGTTTGTGCGGGGTCGGCATTGAAGATTTGCCGTGTGAGCAATGCAAAAGCGCTAGCCTTATAGGAGTGCGTTGGTCCCTTGAGCGTTTCATTAATGGTTGTGATTGCCTGCCCTAACCGATGATATTCAGCCATATCTTGCGTGCTCTCCTGCTGATTGCCAAACGATCCGTATACAAACTCTTCTTGCTTGCCGTTAAGCATCAGTTCGAGAAACATAGCATTCTGATCCTGTATATCGACAAACTGATGTCTCTTCAGATTAAGCAAACCGTCAGTGTCAAGTAACGTCTGCAAGAGCTGTTGTAGCGTGTTGCTATCAACTTTCCCCGTCTGCTCTGTACCCAGGATAAAAGTGCCATCGCCGTAGATGCTGGTCGTGGGACTCAGTTCTAATGAGCCATAGAGACCTCCTCCATAAAAGGTACGTATGAGGATCGCCTGCGGGCTTGTGCTATAGGTGATGGATTGTGCTGAGTTTATTGTGAGAGTAGTAGTATGGTCCTGATTACCATTGCTCAGTGAAGCAGCTAGGTCGCAGGCACTAAGCAGTGTACTCAGGATTAAGAAACAAAGGACGAAACTATACTTTGAGGTGATTATAGTATGTGTATTTCTCATTGAGTATCTCAAACTATTGATGAAAAAAACGATAGCCTATCATTTTATAGACAAGCTTTGCTGCCAGAAAATCTGCACGTATCTGCCCTTCTAGCGGACATAGCTCGACCACGTCCATACCGACTATTGTAGTGCGTCGGCATATCTCATGGAACAGGTCGAGCACTTGGTACCAGGTGAGTCCTCCTGGCTCTGGGGTGCCGACAGCAGGCATCTCACTGGGATCAAATACATCAAGATCAATAGTAACATAAGTGTGGCTACTTAGTCGATGCCAGGGAATAGTTGCGCTGCCTTTTGCCATCTGATAAGCCCACACAATAGCCACATCTGGCTTTGTCTGCAAAAATTCAGCCTCTTCAGGGCTGAAACTGCGAACACCAATTTCTAGTAAAGGAATGCCCAGATCCACAACGCGTCGCTCAATGCAGGCGTGTGAGAGTGACGTGCCTTCAAATATATCGCGCAAATCTCCGTGAGCATCTATGTGAACTACTGTCACATCATGATAGCGTTCATGTACAGCGGCAATAACCGCTGCCGAGAGCGAATGTTCGCCACCGAGTGTAAAAGGAAGCTGGTCCCGCTCTAGTACTGCACGTACGGCAGCACTCGTCGTTTGTAGTGCCATCGCATGGTCCATTCCACTATAACTCAAAGGAGGACACGTATACACGCCGCTTTCGATGGGGCAGCACGCAAGCTCTTCATCGTACAACTCTAACTGACTAGACGCATTAAGAATTGCTTGCGGCCCATATCTAGTACCTTTTCTATAGCACACGCTGTACTCTAGTGGGGCCGGAATGATAGCTACACAGGCTGTTTCGAGCTTACACTGTGGTGCATCAGGGGCACCAAATTGGGTCACAAGCAAATCACTCAAGGGGGCTTTTCTCCTGTTTTTTACCGCACCGCCTGTTTAGCTCTACGTGCAGCCAGAGCGGCTTCATAGCGCTCTACATCGGGTACCTCTGGACGTAGAGAACGGTTGGCACGTACCACGAAATGCGCCTCTACCTCATCGGTCTGGAACATCTCCTTGGCGAAGGCAATAGCGTCTTCCTGCCTAAACTCCTTGCACGAGCAGATGTCGATATCCACTTCTCCGTATTCCGGCCAGGCATGTAAACTCACATGGCTCTGGGCAATAACCACGAAACCGGAGAGGCCAGCGTCTAATGGATTAGACGTTTCAATGTCATAAAGGTGTACAGGACTGACCTTTTCCATTCCTATGCGCTCGGGATATTCATCCAGAACGCGGTGTACCAAGCGTTCGTTACTCAACAGTTCTCTGTCGCAGTCGTACAATTCTAGCATAAGATGAGCTAGCATGTATCTTCCTCCTGTGTGTTTCAACTAGGCAGGTTGCTCTACCTGCCTAGTAAAACTACCTTTACATCGGTGTGCTATCAAGCACACACAGGATGATATTATACATTAGATTGTCAAGCTAATGCAAAGAGAAAAGTGATGTATTTTGACCTAATAACAATACCTGTTCTACCTAAATCTCATGGTTATGTCTACCTAAAAGCAAGTAGGCTGTCTATCTAAATAGGACTCCATTGTCTATCTAATGAGCAGCTTTTCCTTATTAGATAGAAGCACAACTTCATGGCCTGCTTTCTTTGCCCGCTTCGTATGCAATTTGCAGCTCTTGCAATAGCTCTGCACGCTTTTGAAAGAGTGCGCGGTGCAGTCGTGGTTTTGCCTTGCTCACAGCATATGCCGTGATAAGGGGGAGTACAATTGTTGAGTCTCCATAGATCACCACGGTAGAGTGTAGTTGATCGGGCTTAATCTTGCCCCAAGAGACAGCCTCAGAGGGTGTTGCACCAGAGAGTCCTCCCCAGTGTGGCGCGTCTGCAGTGATCTGGATAAAGTAGTCGTGTCCACCCTTCTGAATACCGAGCACCTCCCACAGTTGTGGCTGCGTCTGCAAGTAGAAGTTCTTCGGACTACCACCTCCCAAGATGAGCACCCCGTTGCGTGTGGCATGATGTACGATGGCTGTCGTCTCGTTCACGTCGGCCAGGGGATCGAGTGTGAGCAAGCTGCCGTTCAGGGCATTGCGTGCTATGTTCATACCAATTGATGAGTCACCGGGTGATGACGTGTAGATGGGAACATGCCACTGCGCTGCCTGCGCCAGCACTGAATGCTCTGGTCGAACGCCAGCCTTGATCAACTGTACGCCCAAGTGATAGTGCAATTCAGATGTTGAGATAGGTCGGTTAGGCAGGCTCTTGAGGCTCTCACGCACAAACGCGTCAGTATCCAGCAGCACTTTGTCCTCAAAAAGAATATCATAGATGCGAATGACGCCTTCTTCCTGTAACTTCGTATCATCCAGGCGGAAGTCGCCCTGGTGCAGTGCCATTGCCAGTGCATGATGTATATCGTGATAGAGGTTCGCACCCGTACTGATGATGAAGTCGACGAAGCCATACTCCATCAACGTGATAATGCAGCCGCCTAGCCCTGCAGGAGTTAAGGCTCCCGCCATCGTCATAGCGATAGTCACATCGCGCTCAGGATTGAGCATCTCTTCGACGTACAGGCGTGCTGCTTCGCTAAGACGAGCAGCATTATACGCCTGAAACTGCTGATCAATTAGTTCCGCTACCGTCATATTCGGCTGAACACGTCGCGGTATAATTTGCGGACCGCTCAAGTAATCATTCTGTGTCGGCTCATAGTTGTTGGGTGTATCGCTGTGGTGCTGCAATAAAGTTCCTCCTGATTGTCTATCTTTGGCTTTGGGCCAATGGGTAATATTGTATCAGAAAGGTAGTGGGAGTCTCTTGACGCTATTAGCTAATTGAAACTGTAGCATTTCTATGCTATATCACTTATAAGCACATGCTATAGCGTGTTATGCTTACGATCAAGAAATGTAGAAAGGTGTGGCTATGATGCAACAATCACAACCATATGATAGTGCCCTTAAGTCCTTATTAGAAGACCACGCTGCAGAAATTATTCCTCTCCTGTTGCCGGATGCTAGAATGCTCGAAGAACTCAACGATGAGATACTCAAGCCATCACTGAGAGCAGACCGTGTCTATCGCATCTGGTATCGAGAACGGCCTTGTATCCTTCATATCGAATTTGAGACAGGGTCGGATAGCAGCATGGCACAGCGATTGTATCAATATAACGGTATCCTCCTCAAGAAGCATGATAAACCAGTGCTTTCATTAGTGGTTTACCCTTTTCACGTTAGTTTGCCGACGTCACCTCTAGAGGTGAGCATAGAAGAGGAAGGAATCGTTGTCTTTCACTTTCGGGTCATAGCGCTCTGGGAGTTGGATGCGCAGTACTATCTGGACAACCATGCTATGGGTTTCTATCCGCTACTCCCCACCATGCGAAATGCCAGATGTGATATATTGAAACGAGCACTCGATGAACTCAGAGAGTGGTACAGTGACGAGAGAAGGAAACTGGCAGCACGATTGCTGTGGTTCGATTTGTTTCTGCAGCGTACAGCTATGGTCTCTGCAGAGGATAAAGAGGAGGTCAAGAAGAAATTGGATAGTCTTGATAGTCTTTTGGAAGAAAGTCGCTTCGTGAAGAGGGCTGAGGCAAGAGGTAGAGTTGAAGGCAGGGTCGAAGGTAAAGTCGAAGGAGCAGTAGAGGCTCTGCAACAGGCAGTGGTAGAGATTGTGCAGGGACGTTTTGCACCGCTCACTGAACTAGCCCGGCAGAAAGTGGTGGAGATAAAGGACATTAAGGAACTTCACTTGCTGGTGAAACAAGTTGCTACTGCTCGCGATGAGGAGGTTGCTCGCTGGCTGCTTACTCTATCGGCGGCATAGTTGTGCTGTCTATACTTTTTGCAAAAGAGCAACACGAAAACGCATGTACAAGCCTTTGTGTTGCTCTCTATTCGATCATTGCACGCCTGATCTCAATAATCTGGTCGCGCAACTGTGCGGCCTTCTCGAATTCGAGCTGCTTGGCTGCATTGCGCATCTGTGACTCCAGGTCTTTGATGAGACGCAGGGCCTCTTCTTTAGGAATACCCGCTAAGGCTGCTGATGTTGCTTTGCCGTCTGTTACGGTGACCTCTGCACCGCTCGTGGCTTTCAGGCGCTCGGAGAGAGTCTTGATTTCCTTTTTGATGCCGCGTGGTGTAATGTGATGGCGCTCGTTATATTCTATCTGGATGCTACGACGACGGTTCGTCTCGTCAATGGCTTGCTGCATGGATCTGGTGATCGTATCAGCGTACATGATAACACTGCCCTCAACGTGGCGGGCAGCACGCCCAATCATCTGAATGAGCGAGCCTTCGGAACGCAAAAAGCCCTCTTTGTCGGCGTCCAAGATGGCGACAAGTGATACTTCGGGCAGATCAAGTCCCTCGCGTAATAGGTTGATACCCACCACGACATCGTAGACGCCCAGGCGCAGATCGCGTAGAATCTCGACGCGCTCGATGGTGTCGATCTCTGAATGCAGGTAATGCACCTTTATATTCAGTTCTTGCATATAGTCAGCAAGGTCCTCGGCCATCTTCTTTGTGAGCGTTGTGACAAGTACACGCTGACCTTTGGCTACACGTTGGCGAATTTCGGCGAGCAGGTCATCAATCTGTCCCCTGGTGGGACGAACGCTGATCTCTGGATCAACTAGACCAGTGGGGCGAATAAGCTGCTCGACAACTGCTTGGCTGTGCTCGTACTCGTAGGGACCTGGTGTGGCTGAGACAAACAGCATTTGATGGACCTCGTCCTCGAACTCTGTGAAGGTGAGTGGGCGATTATCAAGGGCCGAAGGGAGGCGAAAGCCATAATCGACGAGTACCTGCTTGCGTGAGCGGTCGCCAGCGTACATGCCGCGCACCTGTGGTATGGCAACGTGCGATTCGTCGACGACCATCAAATAGTCCTGCGGCATGTAGTCCAGCAGGGTCCAGGATTGCTCTCCTGCTGCACGCCCAGAGAGGTGACGCGAATAGTTTTCGACGCCGGAGCAGAAACCGGTTTCGCGCAGCATCTCAATGTCGAAATTGGTACGCTGCTTCAGCCGTGCCGCCTCCAGTAATTTGCCCTGTGCTTCTAGCTCTTGCAGGCGCTCTCGCAACTCTTCTTCAATTGAGCCTATTGCCTGATTCAAACGTTGCTGCGTCGTGACCCAGTGTTTAGCGGGATAGATATCAAGACGCTGCCGTCTACCTAGAATCTCGCCAGTAAGCGGGTCAATCTCGGTCATGCGCTCGATTTCGTCGCCGAAGAACTCAATGCGCACGGCTACATCCTCGTATGCGGGGAAGAGCTCCAGCACATCGCCGCGCACGCGGAAGCGACCGCGAATGAAGTTGGCATCGTTGCGTTCGTACTGTATCTCGGTGAGGTGACGCAGTATCTTGTCTCGTCGGCGCTCTTCGCCTACTTTCAGTGTCAGTACCACCTCGCCGTATTCCTCGGGACTGCCTAGGCCGTAGATGCAAGAGACCGAAGCGACGATGAGCACATCACGTCGCTCAAACAGGCTACGCGTGGCGGAGAGGCGTAGCTTCTCAATCTCTTGGTTCAACATGCTTTCTTTGGCCACGTACGTATCTGTACGTGGAATATATGCCTCTGGCTGGTAGTAGTCATAATAGGAGACAAAGTACTCTACTGCGTTGTTGGGGAAGAATTCCTTATACTCGCTATACAGTTGGGCTGCCAGTGTCTTGTTGGGAGCTAATACGAGTGTTGGTTTCTGCACCTGTTCTATAACCTTTGCCACAGTATACGTCTTGCCACTACCGGTTATGCCTAAGAGCGTCTGATAGTTGTAGCCTAATCTAATGCGCTCGACAAGCTGGGCAATGGCTTCTGGCTGATCTCCGGTGGGCTGAAATGGTGCTTCTACTTTGAATTCTGGCATGCTTTCCCTTTGTGTGAGTGGAATATATTTTCCAATTGTTCATTCTATTATATCACGTCTCTGTCATGGCTATTGTTGAAAGCACGTGGAGCTTTTCACCCAGTCACGTAATTCTCCCCATAAAAGGGGCAAATTGACTGCGCAAGGCAAGACAACGGCTCAGCGCTTCTTGTTGCTCTGGTGAGTCGGGTAGGTGCTGTAACGCTGCTACGACCAACCACACTGCTGTGTGCAGGATCACCACTTCATTCTTTTCAAGACGACGTCATCAAAAGTGAAGAGTAGCAATGGGGCGAGTTGGCGGTCTTCTCTCCTGCGGTCTCGATGCGTCATGCTCGCTTCTCCCTTTCTATGCCAATGCCACGTGGTGCAGTGCTGGCGACTTGCGCAGCAGCCGCAAGTAGGTTCAGTACGTCTTGGATGCTGAACGGTTTGGGCAGCGCAATGGCCTGGGTCCTCTGCACAAGGTGTCGTACCGTCGACTGGCTGCTGTCCTCTTGAGCTATCATAACAATGAGGATCATCTGTGCGTACTGCTGTCTCAACAGCTCAGTCACGCGAAAACTCTCAGGCTGATGAATATGTAGCGCGACAAGAGCTAGGTCAGGCGGTTCACTACGGAAGCACGGAAGTGCTTGAGCTGCTGCCTCATAGTTCTCGAACTGCACGAACTGCTGCTGCTCTCGCTCAAAATACATCCCTAAGATGGCTCGTAGCGTGGGGGATGGCTCAATCACCAGAATACGTTTACCCATGAGAACTCCTTTTCTCTACTAGATACTATTGATCTTCACTGATCGTGACAATTACCTCTTCCTGCTATAGCATACTTTAAGCGAAAGGACTTCTGAACTACACCTGTGGACGTTTTGGGATGTTTTTTGCTATACTAGAAACGTCTTTTGTAGATAGGGGAGGCAAATATGAGTAATGAACGACTACGTCAGGCAATGATAGCAGCGCACGTTGATATAGATACTATTACCGAAGCTACCAATGTTGACCCTAAAACAGTTCAACGCTGGTTAAATGGACGTGTTCCACACGCTCGTCATCGGTGGAAGGTGGCAGAATTGCTCAAGGAGCATGAAGATTTTCTTTGGCCTGCAGATGAGGATGTCATCCCTACTACTACACATACCTCTGAAGTGATCGCTGCGTATGCTCATCGCTCTGATGTACTAGCTCATGCATGGTGGCAACTCTTCTTGCGAGCAAAAGAGCGGATTGACCTACTCGGTTACGCTATGCTCTTCTTACCCGAACAGCATCCTTATCTTGTAGATCTACTCAAAGAAAAAGCTCAAGCATCCTGTAAAGTACGCATAGCTATTGCTGACCCATCTTCGACGAATGTTCAGATGCGCGACGAGGAGGAACTATTAGGAGGAACTTTGTCCGCGCATATTCAGACAACCCTCTATTATTTTCGCGAACTTTGCAACTATAACAATATTGAGATACATTATCATGCTACACCTATGTACAACTCTATTTTTCATTGCGATAATGAGATGTTTGTCACTCCTCACCTCTATAGTCTACCTGGCTCAAAAGCACCTCTCCTTCATCTGCGTCGTTTAGGGCAGCATGGCATTTTTGAAAACTTTGCAACTCATTTTGAGAGAATCTGGGCAACAACAACACCTGTACCTTTGCATGCGGCGGATCCGCGTAATTACAGTTCGCGGGTCGCCTCAGAATGAGATGAGAACCGCTGCTATATACTATAGCTATGCAGCCAACAACCTGATGTTATAATTTTCATCGAGAAACGTGGAAAAGTGTGATTAGCTCCAAAAAGCATAACCTTATGATAGTGCTCTCAGATCTCTCTTAGGATGAGGAGGGCATTCGTTAGCTCCTGACTCTAGCAGCAGCTTAGAGGTGTTTGCCCTGACACTTTGCAATAGATCAATGGAAAAGCTGAGGAGTTTTGTTTTACTCCAGCAGGAAGCTGCCAACCAGTTCGCGGCGTAGTACTGCCTTCTCATCTTCGTCAATTGCTTCTGACTTTTTCACTGGGTCTGACTGCACTGTCATGGGGATGGTGGCAGCCACAGCAAACTCGTCAAGCAGCATCTCTTCAAGAAATGTCGTGGTAGCTGGTTTTGCCTCTTGGTCATCTAGCATATCTGTTGGAGAGGGTGCTGGCTGGGAGAGAGAGTTTGTTGCAGTCTCGTCAACAACCGTCACTAATGAAATTTCCTCTGTTACAGCGATTCCTTGCTGTTCTGATGTTGTTGCCTGCGGGATGGATATCATCGACTCTGCTGGCGCAGTAAGTGGCGCAGAGGTGAGGATGGTAGCGTTTATAGTAGGCATACTCACTTGGTCTGCCTGCAGAGCAAAACGTCTGCCACATATCTCGACAAAGATACCTCGTGCCTCATGTAGATCAGACAGTTGACGGCGCAATTCACGATTTTCTTCCGCTAATTGCTCCATACGCTGTCTCTGTGCAAGTAATGCCTGATTGATCGAGTCAAAGTTGCCAACACTCATAAATACTTTCCTCCTAAACAAACGGAGTTCACGGGGTCCAACCCCCCCTTTATGGGTTGTTTGGATATGAACTCATCTATTCGTATCCATGTATCCAAGGATCGCACTATTTGAACAGACTTAGCATTACATAAGTGTGAACGTGTCAACATGTCTAAAGTAACGATGGTAAACTTTTCAAGTAGGTATAGACAAACAAGAAGTAGTGTATTGCCTCTGTTTGTCTGTTGCTAATACAACGCCGCTGGCGAAAAGACTAGCATAGATCTGGGAAAAATGGGTAAGATTAGTAAAGGAGGTTGTCTTGGGCAATCTATGTTTCTCATCGTACAATGGTACTAGTATCCACAAAATAGGGAGGAACGAAGCCGATGGAAACAAAAGCTAGAATGCGTATTTCGCGTGGAAAATTCAATGGCATGAATGCCGTTGCTGACGAAAGAGGAGTCATTGCTGCTGCAGCTATGGACCAGCGTGGCTCCCTCAAAAAAGCCATCGCCAAAGCCAGGGGCAGCGATGCCTCTAGCAGCGACTTAAGCGAGTTCAAAATACAGGTGACAGAGGTGCTTACTCGCTACGCTAGTGCTATTCTGCTGGATCCAGAATATGGTCTGGCAGCCTTGCAACGTCGTGCAAGGAACGCAGGTGCATTTCTCGCCTACGAGAAAACAGGCTACGATGTCAGTGTCGAAGGACGCCTGCCCGATCTACTTGATGAATGGTCGGTGAGGCGACTTGTGGAAGCAGGTGCTAATGTCATTAAAGTGTTAATGTACTACAACAGTAGTGACAATGAGCATATCCAAAACACCAAATATGCCTTCATCGAACGTATCGGAGCCGAGTGCATTGCTCTTGATGTCCCCTTCTTCTTAGAAGTTATTGCCTACGACGACAAAGTTGGTGAAGAGAAGAGCATTGAGTTCGCCAAAATCAAGCCCATCAGGGTCAGGGAATACATGGATGAGTTCTCCAAGCCACGCTATGGTGTGGATGTACTCAAAGTTGAGATCCCTGTCAACATGGCCTATCTGGAAGGCTCGAAGGCCAATAAAAGTGGTCAGGTTGCTTATAGCCGTGAAGAGGCAAAGCAGTGCTTCCTTGCAGCGGCAAACACCTCGCGTGTCCCATTCATCTATCTGAGCGCTGGCGTGAGCAATGAGGTCTTTCTGGAGTCACTTGAGTTAGCCACTGAGGCAGGTACAGCATTTTCAGGCGTGCTGTGTGGCCGTGCTACCTGGCAGGAGGGTATTCCCGTATATGCCAAAGGAGGCCCATCTGCATTGCGCGGCTGGCTTGAAGAGGAAGGTGTGCGCAATATTCAAGCGCTCAATGAGAGGCTCAGGCAGGGTGCCAAGCCCTGGTGGGACTACTATGGTGGAAAAGAGGCTCTTGAGATTGTTGAGACACTGAAGTAATAGTTAGTAAGCAAGCAAAAAGAGTTCCCCGACTGAGCCGGGGAACTCTTTTTGCTTGCTTAGTTCCAATTCTCTATGTCTACATCTTCGCCCTGGCCCTCTAGCCAGCGCTCCATGTCGAGAGCAGCCCGACAACCATCGCCAGCAGCAGTGACGGCCTGACGATAACGATGATCGGTCACATCACCAGCAGCAAAGACGCCTGCAATGTTGGTCATGGTATGCTCGACGGGAATGATGTATCCAGCCGCATCCATGTTCAGAATGCCCTTGAATAGATGAGTGTTGGGCTGGTGACCAATGGCCATGAACACGCCCTGCACAGGTAGTTTCTGCTCCTCGCCGCTCTTGGCATTGCGCACCTGTACAGCGGTAACAGCATCATCACCCAGAATGTCAACAATCTCTGTATCCATCAGAAAGCTGATCTTGGGATTTTTACGTGCTCGATCCTGCATAATTTTGCTGGCGCGGAAGGCATCACGGCGATGTACAACCGTCACGTGATTGACATAGCGTGTCAGGAAAGTAGCTTCCTCCATTGCGGTGTCGCCACCACCCACAACGATGACATCTGTGTTCTTGAAGAAGAAGCCGTCACAGGTAGCGCAGGCGGTTACTCCGCGTCCCTGCAGGCGTTTTTCACTTGGCAGTCCTAACCATTTAGCGCTCGCGCCTGTAGCAATAATAATAGCTTTTGCGCGATACTCTCCTCCATCAGATTTCACAGTAAAGGGGCGACGGCTAAAATCAACCTCCGTCACATCCTCTGCGATCATCTCGGTGCCAAAACGGCGAGCCTGCTGCTCAAATTTGTCCATCATCTCAGGCCCCAGAATCCCCTCTTCGTAACCAGGGTAGTTCTCCACCTCGCTCGTCAGCATCAACTGTCCACCCACGTGGTAGCCCTGCAACATCAGTACGGAGAGATTAGAGCGGGCTGCATAGATAGCAGCAGTGTAGCCCGCTGGCCCTGAACCAATAATGATAACACCATATATCTTCGCCATGCTTCTTCCTCATTTCTCCACTTTTGGATATGTCTGCGTATGATAACACGGCGATATACGATTTTATGCCTTTACCATTGATGTGTGTGGCAAGCAGAAGTGGCTTACCTTTGCCGAGAAATGTAGCAATCAGCCTAGCTGAACCGTCAATATGTGTAGCAAGCAAGGCCCAAGGCTGTAAGGCGGCGTTGTCGCTAGCAGTAGCGGAATAGTGCCACGTAGATCCGGGCATGCTATTTTATTATGTAGAGGGGAAATTTTTGCGTATGTCTCATACTACAACGGAGTTTATGGGCACTCCAGATGAATTGTTCCACTGGATTCCAGGTGAGATGGTCGTCGTCGTTCGTCTAGCTCAGGCTCCCAAAGATGATTCACTGGACGTGCTAGTTGAGCAGATACGTGGTCAGCTTAATGCTTTTCTAGCGCGCTACAATCTTGCTGTGGAGCACTATGGCACGCATGGCAGGTGGAGCGATAGTCCGATGATGCCGCCTATAGGCCGCCGCGCTTTTGTCTTCGGGTTACACCGTAAGCAACCCCTGATTGCGGTCTTCTTTCATACACGTCGCACTGACTCTACTACGCGTGATCCAGTACCTAGCGCTCTATCATATGTGCAGAGCCATTTAGAGCAGTTGTCACAGTTGGGCTTACATATTGTCTCGGCTATGCCCAACTGGTTGGTTACTGCCGCTCCTGTTTTTTACGGTGATGGTGGCTCAGCGTTGCCATCTAGCCCTGCTCCCTCGCTGGACGTTGCCACTGCTGACGATGCTCAGGTTGGCTGGCAGGTAACACTGTTAGATCAGAGTATTCAGCTTGATGCGAAGGGAGCACAAGGTGTGCTGGTTGCAGTGCTAGATACTGCCCATCATCCCGACCGTATATGTAGTGCTGCCACGCGCTCAGAGCTGCGCCGTAATTGGCTGCTACAACGCTTGACCAGTGACCTGAGTAGTGGGGACGGCTCGTTCGTGGTTGAGTATGATCGTTATCCTCTAACAAATGATGTACGTACTGGGCGCGACCTCTATGGTGATCCTCGCTACTATTTCATGCCCGATCACGGTGTCTCTATCGCTGGCCTTATTCGCGATGTCGCCCGCCAGGCTCGTATCCGCCTGATACGCGTTCTCAATGACTTTGGTGGAAGCGACCTGTATAGTCTCTTCGCAGCCCTCACCGACTTAGAGCGAGAACTGGCCTCCGGTACCGTTCGCCAGCTAGTCATCAATCTTGGTTTGACAATCATGCCTGATATACGTCACTTACCCTACGTTTGGTTTGATCAGCGCCAGTGGCCTAATACACAACTGGCAGGAGTTGTGCATGTACTCAATCACCTAGAGGAAGGATTGCGCCTCTTGTTTGACAGCCTGGCAGCACAGGGAGCGCTGATCGTTGCTGCGGCTGGCAATGACTCTATAGGCGCACGCACACAAGGGCTACCCCCTCGTTCCCCACGCGCCCCGGCACGCTATGACACAACTCTGAGCGTCACCTCGGTAAACAGCAATTTTGCGCCCTCCAAGTTTGCTAATGCCGCCAACGTAGCGCCATTTGCTACGGGGGTAGCTACTTTTGGTGGTGATGCTTATGGAGCCACGGATACAAATGCGCTGCCGGATGCTGTACGCGGCGTCTATATTTCACCTACCTTCCCCAGTGGCGAGCACAACACTTCTGGCTGGGCCGATCTATGCGGTTCGTCATTTGCTACAGCGATTATAAGCGCTCTAGGCGCGCATCTGTTGGCCCAAGGTTTGTCTGCCCCTGACGCTATCGTGCGCTTAGCCGCTCTTGAACGGCGTGGGGAAGCACTCTTTGGCGCACCTGTCGATGTGCCCGATCTTCTAGCCAACGTCATTCGTGTTCAGCAGCGCTTCCGCCCGCTCTAAGCAATGGAATGAGGAGTGTTTTTTTGCTAAGCTCTTGACACTCTTGTTAGAATAAATGCAAACCTGTTCACCACAGCAGAAAGAAGATACCCGGGTACGGACTGCTGCCCTTCGCATAAGAAGGAAGAGAGGAAACGGGGGTGTCATGTACGAGAGGCAAGAAAATCAGTGGACTGTTTCCCAACGGGAACTAGAGAGCCGGAGGCTAGCGCGGCAAGACGAGCAAAGCCGAGCTGGCTGGGGCCAGTACGATACGGATGATGATACACTCTCCTCTTTCTCCGGCGCTCTCTCGCAGGTGTCACATCATGTAGATATTGTCGTAGTAGGTGTCGGTGGCGGCGGAATGAATGCGGTTGAGCGCATGATTCACACCAATGTACGTGGAGTGCGCTTCATCGCGATGAACACCGACGCTCAAGTTCTTGCCCTCTCGCAGGCAGCTACTCGCGTCTGCCTTGGCTCGTATTATACAAAAGGATTGGGGGCAGGTGGTAATGCAGCTATAGGTACGCGTGCCGCGAACGCAAGTGCAGCCGAGATTCGAGAGGCTTTAAGCAGTGCCGACCTTGTGTTCATCGCCGCTGGTATGGGCGGTGGCACCGGGACGGGAGCAGCGCCAATCGTGGCCTCAATCGCGAAAAAGCTTGGTGCGCTTACTATCGGCATCGTAACCCTTCCGTTTAGCTTTGAGGGGTCGCGCCGTCGTCGTGTTGCTGAACATGGCATCGCCGAACTGAGTACTGAAGTAGATGCCTTGATTACTATACTTAATGATCGTCTGCTCGTAACCGCTGGACGAGAGCTTAATTTAGCCAATGCATTCAAGATAGCCGATGATGTGTTACGGCAGGGTGTACAGGGTATTGCCGAGGTGATTAATGTTCCTGGTATGATCAACGTGGACTTTGCCGACGTACGCAGTGTTTTGCGCGCAGCAGGAACCGCGCTGATGAGTATTGGTCACGGTCACGGCCACCATCGTGCTGAGCAGGCAGCAAAAGAAGCTATTGCAGGTGGATTTCTAAATGTGTCCATCCGTGGGGCGCAACGTGTGCTCTTCAATATTAGTGGAGGAGAGGACATGACGCTCTTCGAGGTACATGAGATTGCAGAGCGTATTGGACAGGCGATTGACGACGCAGCCGACATTACCTTCGGTGCGGTCATTGATCCTTCGTTAAACGATGAAATCCGCATCACGCTGATTGCAGCGGGGATGGAGGAAATACCTACTATGCAATTACCCGCAGTGCGACTGGGCCGTGTAATGAAACAGAGATAGGAAGCCCGCAGGCACTTGTCTCTGTTTCATTATACGCTACTCTCTGCCCTTAGTGGAGCGCCCCCGCTCACCACCTTTTCTACCAATTCTTGAGTAGAATGCTGAGCCTTGCTGGCGCTTAGTAGACTCGCCACCTTTCTTGCCAATCTCGGCATAGAACTGTGATCCACGCTTCTCTTTGACAGTTTCGCCGCCCTTCTTACCGATCTTTGCGTAAAACTCCGATCCGTATTTTTCTCGTACAGCCTCTCCACCATGTTTTGCTCTTTGCGATCCAGGTTCTGGCCCGCGTTTACCATTTGCCATTAGGAGTCCCGCCTCTCTGAAACTTCGTACATCCACGTACAAAGCGGTGAGACAAGCTCCTAGGAGCTTCTCTCGCTGCTTCCCTACTGCGACTATTACTCCCGCCGCTTCCGTGCGTGCGCTACACGATTGGCAATCAGTGCTGCTGTGCTCCCCGCCCCCACACCGTTGTCGATGTTTACCACACAGAGACCCGGCGCACACGTTTGCAACATTGAAAGCAACGCGGCGACACCTTTGCCCCCCATTCCATAGCCAATTGACGTTGGTAACCCAATTACAGGAACAGGAACCAGCCCTGCAACAACGGAAGGCAATGC
Source organism: Ktedonobacteraceae bacterium (assembly GCA_019240835.1). Taxonomy (GTDB): domain Bacteria; phylum Chloroflexota; class Ktedonobacteria; order Ktedonobacterales; family Ktedonobacteraceae; genus JAFATZ01. The sequence continues at coordinate 16,240 of JAFAXQ010000082.1, read as the reverse complement.
TCCATCCATACCAGCCGCAACGATGATGACATCTACCTCTGTTGCCAACAGGTCACGCAACGGTTGCACCAGACGATGTAAGCCTGCTACTCCGACATCATAGATGCATGTGATGCGACATCCCATCTCCTGGGCAATGAGTTGCGCTTCAGTGGCCACTGCAATATCGGATGTACCGGCAGTGATAATGCCTACGTGCCCTCCTGAAGTGTGTTGCTGGTAATCTCGCCCGTAGATAACCATTGCTCGCGCCGCCTCATACACATCGAGCGTGCAATCTGCAAAAGCCTCTCGTATCTGAGTAACGGCTTCCGGCCTTAGCCGTGTGATAATTGCCCGGCCAGAACCAGAGATCAAGCCGCGTGCCATAGCGATGATTTGTGCAACTTCTTTGCTCTCACCAAAAACGATTTCTGGAATTCCTTTGCGTTGTTCACGGCCCGGGTCCGGGTACGTCATTGGTGAAATATTACTATCAGTAGATGCGCATTTTTCACTATTCAGCAATTGGCTCACGAATTCTAGTTGCTCGTCTGCCCCCTGATTCACCGCAATAGGTACCTCAAGTGAATATGGTCCTTTCCTGATTTACAGTGTAACATAGTTGAAAACAATCAGCAAGCCAACAGAGGAGATAAGGTAGGGGTATTTTTTGTGATATACTGTCGTAGGATGCGCGAAAATATGTTTACCTCGGAACCTATATGAAACACAACTATCATCTCACAGCTATTAGCAGTTTTTTTATGCTGCTTTTTCTTCTGTCGGCTTGTGGTGGGGCAGTAAGCCAAGCAAGGCCGCAGCAGACGCTGACTGTGGACAAGTCGTTTCAGGCACGGCTTTCGCCGATTGCGACGCTACCGACCTATCGCTGCGGAGCATGGTCGTCGAATAACGCTCCTGGCACGTATAGTACCATTACTATTTATGCCAGATTGACCAGTGACGTGACCGGGGTCAGCGGTGCCCGCGCACAAGCGGTGGTTCACTTCCAATATAGCGATGCTCTCCTTGATACCCAGCCCGTTAGTAATAGCGGCGGCTATGTCTCGTTCAGCCTGCCACTGCAAGGACGGCAACCAGCGAGAGTTCCCGCGACAGTCGATGTCACGTTCAAGGTGGATGGAGAGCCGGTACGATGCACTGAGGCGTTTTTCACTCCCCTGTAAGCCTCTGGCACGCCGGGCAGAAATGAGTACTGCGCTGGGCAACCAGGATACGTTCGATATGAGTTCCGCAACGCCCACAAGGCTGTCCATGCTGCTGGTAGACGTGCATGTGACTATAGTTGTCGCCTGCCTCTCCCCACATATCGCGGTAGTCGTTAAACGATGTGCCACCGTGCTCAATGCCCGTTGTGAGTACGACGACGATACCTTCGTGTAGCGAGTGTATTTCAGCGGGGGTGAGGGAGTCAGCGCGGCGTAGGGGATGAATCCCTGCATAGAAGAGCGCTTCATCGGCGTAGATATTGCCGATACCCGCAATGATATCCTGAGCTAACAGCGCCTGCTTGATGCTTGGTTTGCGTGTGGCAAGCATCTCTGTTAAGAACGCTACAGTGAAATTTTCGCTGAGTGGCTCCAGTCCCAGTCCTTTGAAAGCCTCTGCCTCCTGTTGACGCGACCATAGCTCAATACGTCCGAATTTGCGTGGGTCTGTGAAGAGTAGGCGGCGTCCATCAACTAGGTTGAAGCAGACGCGGCAGTATGCAGTTTTTGTAGCGAGCACAGGCTCTACGAGCACTTGCAAAGAAACTGCTTGCAATATGGTCTCATCTGACTGGTGTGGTGGGATGAAAGAAGGCCCCTTGGTGCTCCAAGCAGCAGGATCTTCTTCACGTAGCTGTGTATCAATATGCCAACCTGGAGTCAGTAAGAAAAAGTTGCCCGTCATGCGGCGATGAATGGCTATAAACAGGTCACCACTTAGGTCGAGCAAGGAGAACTTGCCTCGTCGCCGTGCGCCTGTAATATGCCGACCGGCGGTCTCGGCGCGGAAAGTAGCCGCGTCAGGGTGTCCAATAGTGCGCTCCCAGAAGACCATCACCTCGTCGATGGTTGCTCCTACTACACTACTGCGCAATTGGCGCACCGTATACTCCACTTCTGGCATTTCTGGCATGATGTATGCTCCGAACTACTGAATAGGTTTGGGTTTTGGAAAATAAAGCTTCCAGTCGACTAATCCTTACGACTGCGTGACTGCAATTATCCGACTCATATACTATCATATGAGGGAGAAGAGACATGTATGTCTCAACTGTATTTTATCTTTATCCCATCAATTCTGTAATTTCGTCGTCTGCGGCAATGAAACCAAAGAATGCATGAGAAATAGGGGCAATAAGCAGGCATCCAGTTCTTATGTTTTGTCGTAGTATGATAAGTGGGTTTTTAGATGTAGAAAGGTAGAGTTGTGTGAATCTGCGGCATTACTTCGAGGCTGCGCTGCGACGAGCACCTCATGCCCTGGCACTCGTCGATAGTGAGGTTCGCTGGAGCTATAGCGATCTGGCATACGAAGTGAGGTGTGTCACCGCTGGCCTGCAAGCAGAGGAACTGCAACCCGGTGATCGCGTTATGGTTCTGCTACGTAACTGCCGAGAGAACGTGGTAATTTTCTGGGTGTGTCAATGGCTGGGATTGGTGTATGTGCCAGTAAGTCACCATTTCGCACTCAATGATATCAGCTATTGCATACAGGACGCTGAGCCGCAGGCGCTCTTCTTCGATGGTGCCAGCGAGGCCCGCGTGCATGCGCTGGCACAGCAAAATGTGCTGCCGAAAAGGGTGTATACTGTTGGCATACGGGCGACAGCCCCTTTCAAGAGTTTTGCACACTTGCGCATGGCGCTGGGACATCCGTGTTCCCAGCTTCATGACAGTTGTGATGATGCTATCGCGCTGATGTTCTATTCCTCGGCTGCATGCGGTGCCCCGAAGGGCATACCACGCTCTCACCTCAATGAAGTTAGTGCGACGATGGCACACATTATTCAGAACCACTACGCCCTCGGCGAAAGCACACTCGCGCTCTCAGGCTTTTATCACACGATGGGGTTGCGTATGCTGCTGGCTATGACCTTTCTCAACGGCAAACTAGTTCTTGCACCCGATGATAGCGCCGAGACGCACGCGACCCTGCTCGCCCAGGAACGCATTTCCTGCCTCTACTCTTTTCCCTGCGTCTACCACGACCTGCTGACCAAGGTACACCTGTACGATGTCCGTACGGTAAAGAGGATTGCATATGCAGGAGATACTATGTCAACGGAGTTGACGCGGCGATGCCTCGCACAATTTACACCCGACAGTTTCGTGAATCACTTCGGCAGTAGCGAGATTTATACATACACTACGTGTCCGTGGGTGGCACACAAACCATGCTGTGCTGGCAGAGCAGGCATAAATACACAATTGCGCCTGGTTGCTCCTGCTCATTCAGCAGCAACTCAGCCACACGATGAAGTGCCACCAGGTGAGATTGGCGAACTTATTGTAAAGCTCAGTTCGCCCGAAGCATTTAAGGGCTATTGGAACAGGCCGGACCTCACTAGGAGGGCCATTCGCCAGGGATGGTATTTCACTGGTAATCTCGTGAGAGTAGATGCTGAGGGAGACCTCTGGATTGTTGGCCGTGTAGACGATATGCTCATCTCCGCTGGCGAGAAGGTGTATCCCTGCGGCGTAGAGGCGGTGTTACGCAAACACTCCAAGGTTAAGGACGTGGTAGTCATCGGCGTAGCAGATGCTCGCGTTGGCAAACTGCTCGTAGCCTTTGTGGTCCCCACGGACTCATCCCTCACCATTGGGGATTTAGCGCAGCATTGCGTAGCCAGCCCGGCACTGGCGGACTTTAAACGCCCGGCTAAATTTGTGCTACTCGACCATATCCCCAGGCAAGGGTGCAAGGTGTTGCAGAGTGAGCTTGTGCGGCTTTGCTGAACTAGTTTTAGCTCTCCATTTCCCTCTTCTTATAGAGGACAAAGCTCCAGTAATCACATGCTCCGCTTCTGAAGTTTTCATACATTTCTGTTCCTCGCATGGCAGCGAATGCTTGAAATGATCTATGCACTATCCAGGGAGCTTTTTGTCGGATAAGGCTCAACTTACGTCCATTGTCCAACTCTAGAGCTTTTAGTATGTTCAGGCTTATTTTCTGCTCTTTCAGGCATACAAGACGCGACTCTACCAACTGCTGGCGCAGCGTAGCTATTTTGTCCTTGTGGCGATGATCTGCAAATAGAAAGTAGCCGCCGGGGCGGAGCACCCGGTATACTTCCCTAAAAAAACGTTCTATATCTCCATAGCCATGTGAGGACTCTATGTTCACGACCACATCAAAAGTTGCGTCCTCAAAAGGAAGAGCTTCTGCATCTCCCCGCACGAAAGAGAGTCCCTTGGTGGCGTGATGGCGGTTGCAAAAGGCCACAGCTTTCTCGGCGATGTCTACTCCCGTCATAGATTTTGGCTGCAAATAGCGCATGATGTAGGAGGCACCCCCCCCGCGTCCACTACCCACCTCTAAAACATCAAGTCCTTTCAGATCAATACTCCCAATCACATGGCGATACAACTGGGTGCAGTAGCGGTTCACCTCATCTCTCTCTTGCAGCTTTATCTCTACAGCACTATGTGTGAGGTCTGCATAGCCATAGTTCATAAAGACCATACATCCTTCCGTATCCAATGCTGAGAGTCCTTGATATATCATTCTCACTACGAAGCGCCTTACACTGGGAGAGATACTGCAGGCGAAATCGAAAATGCTTGTTAACATAGCTTCTCCTTGTCACCTATCCTAGTTGTCCATAGTCAGAGCGATGTGAACGACTTGCAAGAAGTCTCTCATTTACATGTAAATCATAAAGCAACCCCACGGCTGCATGCAAGGTTTCTCTTTCATTTGCCTGTCTAAATGTGGTATACTTCAGTTGCAACCCCTACCCAATGGGATGGGATTTAGGAAGGAGTGTGCTGATGCGAGCAGACAAGCAAGAGGTTCTTAAGCGCTGCAACTACATTGATGGGCATCTGAAAGGCATTCGTAAGATGATCGAAGAGGACAAATACTGCGTCGATATTCTCCGCCAGACATACGCGGTGCGTAAGGCCATCGAGAAGCTTGAGGCCATGATTCTTGAGAATCATCTACAGACTTGTGTACCTGAAGGGATCAACAGCGGTAGGACAGAAGCTATTGTTGAGGAACTCGTGCAACTCTACTCTCTGGCAGCAAACCGCTAATGAACAAGGAATGACTCTGTTGTTGATGGATTCTGACTTCATTGAAATCCATCAACAACACGCTCTACCTTCTTTTCAAAAATTCCTGTCCTAAAGTCTCTTATTCTTATCGTTGTTAAGAGTAATTAGGCGGTACCAGTTCTCCCTGATGCCAAATAGCCTAAATGTTACCATATTGTGACGTGCGCAGTAATGGATTTGTTTGGTATCTTTCTTCTGAAAGAATAGTTACCATTAATTTGTTAGTAATAGCAAGACGTGCTACTTTTAAGGTACAGCTTCATAGCGAAAGGGAAAATGCACAATGGCTACTTCGTTCGGTTTGTTGCTACTTCGTGTCGTTGTTGGATTGGTTATTGCCGGGCACGGCTCTCAGAAGCTCCTCGGCTGGTTCGGGGGACAAGGCTTTGATAACACTGTTGGATGGCTAAAGTCACAGGGATTTAAGCCTGCTTGGCTGTGGACGCTGTTTGCGACCATAGGTGAGTTTGGCGGTGGTCTGCTTCTGGCTCTTGGATTGCTAACGCCACTTGCGGCTATAGTTATCTTCGCTGCTATGTTCATGGCCGTTATCAAAGTCCATTGGGCAAACGGTTTCTGGAATGCGAAAGGTGGCTATGAATTCCCACTAGTGTTGCTCGTTGCCGCCGTGGCGATTGGTCTGGTGGGACCTGGCAGCTATGCCATTGATACTCTCATTGGCTTTGTGTTGCCAGTGCCGCTGTTCGCGCTCGGCCTGCTGGTAGCTCTCATTGTTGTGTTCGTTGGCCTTATAACGAGCCGTCAAACTATTGCTGAGCATGCCACAATATAGTCATACTGGTCACTTGCTCAGACCTGTCCGCGAAGCGAGCTTGTCATACCGAGGAAGCGTGAAGGGTGTTGTAGACCCGTTGGCCTACGACACCCTTCACGCTTCCTAGCGTCGAAGGCGCGAGGGAAGGCAGTGAACCCTTCGTTCGCGTACCTCATTGAACCGAAAAACCCCGCTTATGCGTATTAACAGAGAGCTCTGCACTAGTGTTCTAACGGAAAAGGGGGGTTTGAATCTATGGATATTACATTGGAAACTTTAGTCGTTTGGATTATCATTGCTCTGGTTGTGGGTTTCCTGGGTGAGTTGATTGCAGGTCGACGCGCACCGGATGGGATTATTGGTGCTGCCATCCTAGGATTTATCGCCATTTTTCTGATTGTCGGCGTGCTCCACTTCTCCATTGCTGGCGAACCCATTGTGGCGGGTGTGCCGTTAATCAGCTCTATTATTGCCGCTGCCTTGCTCGTGGTTCTGTGGAGTGCTGTTGCCTATCGCCGCCTCTATCATCCTTACAATGATCGCTACTATCGCCGTGGCGGCTATGTTCATCGCCCACGCCGTTTCCGCTGGTTCTAGATAACGAAAGAGACTCCAGGTCGTCAATAAAGAAATTCATCTGTGTTGCTCTTGACTTTTGGGCAAAGGGAGGGTTATACTGCTGGTATGAGCAGTATATCCCCCTAGGGGGGTGGGTAGATTGCTCGAAAGAAAGTTGTGGACCAGATGTCTCATCCAGAGAATGATCCGGCACGCCAGGACATTGCTAAACGTCTTGCTCGCGTTGCTGGTCATGCTAATAGCCTTAAGCGCCTGTGGGAAGAAGGGCGCGATTGCGATGAGATATTGACCCAGATTGCCGCTGTCCGTGCTGGGCTTGACCAGGTGGGTAGGACGATTCTGGAACGGCATATTGACCATTGCGTCACCAAGGCTGTTGAGCGTGGCTATGCCGACGAAGCGATCCGTGAACTGAAAGAAGCACTGGATCGTTTCATTTAGTCTCTAGTACAGAAAGGTAAAGGATTCTCCCTATGGACCCCGACGGTAGTCAGCCTCCCAGTTGGTGGAGGCGTCTACGGCGATTCGTAGGACAAGTGACCATGAGCTGATAGCTGGCTGTTTTCTCTCGGTTCTCCGCTATCACCTCACGCCTCGCTTTCTTACGGATCTACACAACTGAAAGCGAGAAGTGTGAGGTGTTGAATCTCTCCGTTTGCTCGTGCGGCGTGCTCGAGCATTGACGATCTCTTCCTCTCACTCTCCTCTGGTAACACTGTTTTGCGGGCAATGACAGACTGCATCACAGTATATACTCAGGATTTCTCACACCTATGGCTGCTGTATACCTGAAGCCAGATGTATATGGGTTTCTAATAGCGTTGAGTACCCTGCACCCTTAAACAGAGAAATCCTCGTCTATCGTACCTACATCTCGTTAAGAGAGGAAGACTCTAATGGATCAAGTGAAAGATGTAATCATCACTAGCGAGGGTGTCGCACCTGTCAAAGTGGTCACAGTACGCAGCCGCTGGGTGCGCAATCTCGTGTGGTTTCTCATGGTTTTAGGCCCTGGCCTCATCGTCATGGAAGCCGACAACGACGCGGGAGCTGTCTCGACCTATACCCAGGCAGGGGCGCAGTACGGCACACACCTGCTCTGGCTCATGTTCCTGTTGCTGCCAGTGACCTACTTCATTCAGGAGATGGTTGCCAGACTCGGCATTGCTACGGGGCAGGGACACGCTGCCATGATCTTCAAGCGCTTCGGCAAGGGGTGGGGCCTATTCTCGCTGGTCGACTTGCTGGTCGTCAACTTCCTGACGCTGGTCACCGAGTTTGCCGCCATTTCGCTAGCTCTTTCGGCGTTGGGCGTCTCACCCTACATCGCCGTGCCACTGGCGGCGCTTGGTCTGATTGCCCTGGTTTCGACAGGTAAATACCTGCGTTGGGAGCGCATCACCATCGGGTTGTGCCTATTGGATGTCATATGGCTCGTGCTGGCTCTTACGGCCCACCCAGTAAGTTCTCAGGTGCTTAACGGAACGCTAGTTGTGCAGGTTCCCCCTGGTGGTCTCACCTCGAATCTGGTGTTCCTAGTGATTGGCATCGTGGGAACTACCATTGCCCCCTGGCAGCTCTTCTTCCAGCAGAGCTGCGTTGCCGATAAGAAGTTGCGCTTCGCTGACCTGAAGTGGGCACGCCTCGATACCTTTATCGGAGCCTGCTTCACTATTCTGGTGGCTGCCGCCATGATGCTCGTGGGAGATGCATCGTTTCGTCATCACATCCTCTTCGCCGACCCGGCGCAGATGGCACGCGCACTTGGTCCTGTTCTAGGCCCCTTTGTGCGTATCGCAGTGCCTCTCTTGATGGTCAACGCTGCTGTGCTGGGAGCGACTGCCATCTCACTTGCCAGCTCTTGGGCACTGAGCGAGGTGCGCGGGTGGAAGCACAGCTTGCAGAAGAGTGTGCGCGAAGCACCCAAATTCTATATCGTCTATGGCGGATGCGTGGCAGCGGCGGCAGGGCTAGTGCTGATTCCAGGTGCGCCACTGCAATTGATTATCCTGGGGGTGCAGGTGCTGGCGGGAGTGATTCTACCTTCGGCCATCATTTTCCTACAACTGCTTTTGAATGACCGAGAGCTACTGGGTGACGAGTTCGTCAACAAGCCATGGAACAATTGGGTGAACTGGACCATCATTGTTGTGCTGTTCATCCTCTCCTTCATTCTGGCGGCTCAGACAGTGGCACCACGGCTCTTTCCATCCTAGTAGAAGATGAATTTATATATTCATCGTAATGAACAATGCTTTACCACATCTTGAAAGGCAGATATAGACATGGCTATCATCATAAAAGAGCACGAGATGTTTGAACTGGTACACCCTCTCGACGACATGCCCGAGGAGAAGCACTCTCCCGAAGGGCTGGGACTCATGCACATGACAACCAGAGTGAGATTCTCGCTCATCGCGCTGCGCACTTACCTGATCCTGATGGGCTTGCTGGTGCTCTACAGCGTGCTAGGCCAAGCAGGTGTGTTTGGACATTAAGGGAACATTTTAAGAATAGGAGCATCATATGATGCTTCTATTCTTGTGGAGTCATGCGTCTGGACAGAAGAAAGGCGCTGAAATTGGCTACGCTCTCCATATCTCCCTCGCCTAGCATATTCACGATACGTTTAACGGCTACGCGCCGTGGCTGACCCGGAGTAGAGGGCAAGGTGAAGCCGATAGCACTCGTCACCATCTGTGGCTCGCGCTCACTACGAATCTCTTCAGCCATTAATTCAAGAAAGTCTGCTATATCCAGCTCTAATGCGTGAGCAATGCTTTCCAGAACCGTAGAAGAGGGATATTTTTGTCCCCGTTCGATTTCTCCAATATAGATTTCAGAGACTCCCGCTTTCTCTGCCAGTTCTTTGATCTTCAAGTGGCGGTCTTGCCGCTCCCGACGTGTGACCCGCCCTATGATCTCCTGCAAATCAGCCATGACGAAGAGTCCTTCCTATGCTTAAAGCATAACTATCAAAAAACACGCTGTTAGCATATCTACATGCTAGTAGTATAAACTATTAGCATGTTATATTCAAGGCAGGTAATCTTTGTAGGGGTATCGCGAGGTCGGCAGCCCCAACTAACGGTTGGGTGTGGTAGATGCGAGCGTAGCCCACGTACACAACAATAAAACATCTACTGTCCCCGTAGGGGGCGTGAGAAGGAGAAGCTATGTTTGCAGGATCAGTGTTTTCCCAACGGATGGAAAAGCCAGAGGGTCGTCTCGCCGTTCATATTCCAATGGTCTACGAAAAGGTGACGCCGGAGCCGATGCGCTGGGAATATTATGTGTTGGCAATAGATACGTATAAGCAATCATTAGTAGATGCAGAGCGGTTGAACAAGCTAGGACGAGAAGGATGGATACTGGCAGGCATATTAGATGAAAAGGAAAGAGGCTCGCTTGTCCATTACTACTTTGTTCGCCAAGTTGCTGAGTGAGCAGTGCCCATTGTTGATTACTCGTATAGATCGACATAACACCATAAAGGAGTTTTATTATGGTATCGAGTCTTTTTGTTCCCACTGTGGTAGAGACAACCGGGCGTGGCGAACGTGCCTATGACATTTTCTCACGTCTGCTCAAAGAACGCATTGTTATGGTCAACGGCCAAATTGAAGATAGCATGGCCAGCCTGCTAGTGGCACAACTGTTGTTTCTTGCTGCCGAGGATAGTAAGCGAGAAATCAATATGTATATCAACTCCCCTGGTGGGGCAGTGAATGCAGGTTTGGGAATCTATGACACCATGCGCAGCGTTCTTTGCCCAATTGTCACAACATGTGTCGGCTACGCTGCTAGCTTCGGGACAATCCTGCTCATGGCTGGTGACCCTGGTCGGCGTCATTCGTTGCCCCATGCTCGCATTCATATGCATCAACCGTTACAAGGAGGGCTAAGTGGGCAGGCGACCGACATTGATATCCACGCACGCGAGATTTTACATCTACGCGACGAACTTAACAACATCATTCACTATCATACAGGTCAACCACTCGACCGTATCAAACACGACACTGATCGTGACTTTTTCATGAGTGCTGCTGAAGCGAAAGAGTACGGTATTATTGATGAGGTGCTTACATTAGTCGAAAGGTAACAGAGAAATGCAGGCAGGATATACATCTTGCCTGCACTTTTCTGTTATGGTATCTCCTCTTGCTAAGGGCTGCCTTGTAGCAATTCGTCTTCCAACTGTTGCCACACCAGTGCGTCGGCTTGAAGATTGTTGAGATATTCTCCTTTTCGAGAAGCCTCTATCATTCTATTGGCAACTCGTTGACGGAAATTAACAAAGAGCTTTTTCTGTTCCTGCTCAGGGCGCATCATGCTTAGAGCGATATCCTTTGGCGCATAAAAGTCTTCAGGGTCTAACGCGAGAGCAAGTAGGTCTGCGTAACCCTGAACTAGGGCAGAGCGAGATCGTGACAAGAAGTAATTATACTGTGTGCTGGAGATAAGGAATACACCAGCAATGCGTCCGGCATAGAGGAGAGGATAGACGGCAGCACTCTTCTCGTACTCCATGCGCGTAGCAGGTAGGCTATACTCCTCGTCAAGGTTTTCGATAACAGCAGGGCGGAACAGTGCCACGACATTTCCCGCCAGAGACTCTGCGCCCAAGAACACTCCCTTTTGTTCTAGATTACCACCCCAGGGAGGAGTGCCCATCCCGATAACTTCGCGCAGGCTCCGTACCTTCTTGTGGGGGCCGGAGGGTGGCATGCAGCGAATAACCCACATAACTATCCCCAATCGTTCGGGATCCAATTGGCCAATAGCTTGTTGAAAGACAAGATTACAAATGGACCAGAAGCGCAGGTGTGGTGCCGAAGTTGCGAGGGCGACTAGAACCTTATCATAAAACTCGGTGTGGATTTCTTTAGAGGGATCATGCTGTGTCTTTTCCACAAACTCCTCAAATCCCTCCTCTTCCCTAATCAGATCAAAAAGTTGCTCTCGATAGTGAGGAACCACTTCGAGTAGGCGACGAAGATTCTGGCTACGGGGGTCCGATTCGCCGCTGATCCAGCGGCCTAAGGTAATAGTGCGTATTCCTAGTTCTTCGGCAATACGCTGTTTTTCTCTTGCATCGCGAGTAATTATGCCTAACAACTCGCGCCACGTCTGTGCTTCGTATGTATCTTTTCTCCCATCTTCAGAAGTAGTCATCAAAGCACCTCCACCTCATCATTATAGCATTACCACTGAAAAGGTGCTACTTTCTTTGTCCCTTCGCCTCGCGGCTCAGCGAGGCAGCAAGTGTGCCCAATACAGCGACGATAAAAATGATGCCACGTACAGGGGTCAGTGCAGCGACATTGTTTAGCAAAGCTACTAGCAGTACTAAAGCAAGAACGCCAATCAGAATAATCATATCACCAACAATAAAGTTGTAGATTGCTTTGATAACGTTCACGAGTGTAACTCTTTTCTGGATGATGCAGTAGTAGTCAACACTTGCTGCTGTTGCCTGATCTGTTTGAGCCATAGAACAAGCATGAAGGATGCTAACAGGTAGACTGCTACCAATGCGAGGAGAAAAGCGTCGGCGAACGGCCAATCGATGCCTAGCCCTTCACCTGCCCAAAAAGTGCCAAAGGCGGTAAGCATAATACCTACGATGAACTTGAGCGTGTTCTCTGGAATCTGCTTGAGTGGCGTGCGTATTACCATGCCTACAACGATGACTAGAACGCCTGCTACAAGCGCACCAATGCTGGCTGAGCCGATGCCACACCCCTGTGAGCAAACGCTGTTTGCCGCGCTACTACCAAAGGTGATGACGATAAAGGCAACTTCAAGACCTTCTAACAGGACTGCTTTATATGACAACGCGACGCCAAAGGGCTGTATACTTGACGTAACCGTATCACCTCGTGCCCGTATCTCAGCTATCCTCTCTTCAAAGATGGCTTCTTCATCATGGAGCGCCTTCAGGCCACTGTAACGCAAAATAGCTTTCTTGAGCCACTTTAAACCAAAGAGTACCAGCAATACCCCCACAACAAGGCGCAAAATATTCAGAGGAACGAATTGAACAAGTGCCACGCCTAATGTTGCCACGATAAGCGCGAGTGTAGCTACAGCGGCAAATGCACCAAGCAATGAACTGCGCCAATTAATAGTAAGTCCAACCACTAGAACGATAGTGAATGCTTCAACAAACTCTACTGCAGAAGCCAGAAATGCGGCTGTAGCTACCGCCCATTGCATGCCTCTTCTCCTAATTGCTAGCTTTTTGTCGCAATCAACTGCAGCCAAGCACGTGACACTGCGTTCAGGCCTAACTCCTGTCCTGCCTGATACACTGCCGTTTCGAGCGCACTGGCTCCCAAGGCGAGCGGCACGCCTGGCAGTGCCCCTTCAATGAAGAGCCAGTAGTGCCCAATGTCGTGTAATGCATCGAGCGAGAGGGGTACATCGGTTTGTACCATGTGGACACGCTCAAAGCCAGCTTGCTGCAGGGTATGACTGTATTGTTCTGGCGTGAGCCATTGCATTGCCATCGCTTTCGTTGTCCGTGAAAGCTGCACCTCTGGATGTTCTTTTCTTAGCCAACCTACAGCCCTACGTACCCAGAGGCGATAAAAACGCTCCGTCCCCTCGACATAGGTTCCCTGGTAAAATGCGCTGTTACAGGCAAAGATACCGTCGGAGGCCAGAATCGCGGCTATCTCTCGAAATGCAGCCAGCTTATCGGCAATGAGATGAATCGCGTTGCAAAAGAAGACTATGTCGACGTTCTGCACCACACAAGGCAGATCGGATGCCTCTCCTTGCAAGAAATCTACTCTGACATCTAGCTCCATTGCCTCTATGCTCTTTTTAGCACTGCGCAGGGCCTCGGCGGATGGATCGACTCCTACCACATGTGCCTGAACTAGCCAGCCTTGGCGGGCCAATTCCTCAATGATAAGACGGGTCACTGCTCCTGTGCCACAGGCCATGTCGACGATAGTGAGCGGGGCAAACTGAGACTTTGCTGCCAGATGAGCGAGTGCTTGTTGGACAAGCACACGATTGACTTGGACATAAGGCGCGTGGGCAGCAAAGTGCTCATAGGTAAACTGATTGGTTTCATCGGTCTCGATCAACCCCATGGGATATCCTCCTCAGTAACAGTCTCGATGTTTATGTGTTAGATGGAATTTGTCCCCATATTGTTTCACGAGTTAGATGTGCATAGAGGCACCACCATCGATAGTAAGCACCTGCCCCGTAATAAATCCTGCTTCTAGAGAGCACAGGAAGCCAATAGTGGCAGCAACCTCTTCAACGGTGCCTGCGCGTCCTAGCGGTGTTGCGTCAACCAAGAATTTGCGCTGTTGTTCTGTTAACGTAGAGGTCAGTTCTGTGGGAATGAAGCCAGGAGCGACGGCATTCACAGTAATGGAGCGACTGGCCATTTCGCGGGCGGTGCTGAGCGTAAGGGCAACAATCGCTGCTTTGGAAGCAGCGTAGTTTGCTTGTCCAGCAGAGCCAACAAGCCCTGCTATTGAGGCCACGTTGACGATGCGTCCCCAGCGTGCCTTCATCATGCCGCGCAGCACCACCCTAGTGCAGAGAAATGCTGAGCGTAAGTTGCTATCCATGACATGCTCAAAATCGTTGAGAGACATTTGAACAATGAGCTTATCGCGTGTGGTACCGGCATTATTCACAAGGATAGTGATTGGCCCAAGCTGCTGGCTTGCCTGGGAGAAGAGCCTAGTGACCTCCTCTTCTTGGCTCACATCGGCTTGAACCACGATGCAACGCCTGTAAAGAGCCTCAATACTTGCTCTGGTCGCCAGGGCGGCTGCCGTATTGCTGCGATAGTTCACGACAATATCCGCACCAGCTTGCGCCAGTCGTATCGCCGTTGCGCGGCCTATACCCTGTCCGCTCCCCGTTACTAATGCTACCCTGCCCTCTAATGATCTCCCTTGTTCACTTGCCATATGTTACTTTCCTTCAAAAGAAGTTTGTGCCCGCCACCATCCACCTGGGCAATCCTATCTAATTTTAGGAGTTGGCCCTGCAAGGTGCAGCATAACAAACCGACTTACAAATCTCTGCTATACGTGTGCGCTCTGTAAGGCTCTTGAAAATTGGATGCGATTGCCCTGGCTACCCTAACCCTCGTCTGTGATGTAAGTATAGCATATGTCTTCTCACTTCCAAAACTACCCTGTTTTCTCATATCTCTTCTACTAGCCAACAAGACTTTACCCTGATTATGTCAGATGATATAATCAAACTAGTCTGTTTTTAAAATGTATCGGGGGGAAGCGGTGCCTCATAATCCTGAAAAAGTGAATAGAGTGCTGGATGAGCTTCGCCAGCGTATCAAAAATGGGGAATATGGACGCAGTGGAAGGTTACCTTCTCGTCTCCAGTTTGCAAAAGAGTTCGGGACTTCCGCAGAGACCATCAATAAAGCCATTAATGTTTTGCGAGCTGAAGGGCTTCTTGTAGCACAAGGCCGATCCGTTGCAGTGAGTCCACCGCCAATCCGCGTGCCGGGGATGATGGAATCATTTGCCCGCTATGTTCGCGGATTAGGGCTTGAACCAATGGTGGAATATCTTGATGAGCCAGAGCGCATCACCTTGTCGAGCGAAGAGGCCAGCATTTTTGGCGTGCCAGAAGGAATGGAGGTAGTGCGGCGGACGCGCCGACAAGGGACTAAAACACAGCCATATCGCTTAATAGAATCATTCTATCCGTGGGAAATAGTGGGTGACGAACTCCTACAGCGCATGAAAATCGAACCTGAATTTGTTCTTACAGAGGAAATTAAGGCAAGAACAGGACTCTATCATACACAGATTCATGAGCGAGTTATTGCCCGCTATCCTACAGCTAGCGAACGCGATCTCTTGCGGTTACTCAATCAAGCACCTATCTTGGAAATTATGCGTGTCGGTCGAGCAAGCAACGGAACCATTATCCTTTGCTCAAAGATTGTGTGGAATGGGAGTCTCTGTGAACTGACCTATGACTACTCTAGCACACAAGACTAAGCATGAACTCTATCCCAAAAACATTTCTCGAAGAAGTATAAAACGAACTAGTTTGTTTTGTCAAGTGTAGACAAACTAGTTCGTTTTATACTATCAATAGTTATATATTGCTGGCTTGGTGCTATGAACACCGAGCCAGCGGTGAGAGTCCAGCTACTAAAGACCGACCTAGCCTCTCAAGCGGGATGATACCTGCACGAGGGTCTAGCTGTCAAGCGCATGAAGGAGGCGCACCATCATGTCAGACCAGATGCACGACCGACCCGTTGTCCCCGTATTATCTGCTCTGCTAGAGCACCCTGAGTTTCAAGCAGGGCTAGCCCTGGCACAGGAGTGCTTCTTTGACAGCTACGAAGAAGCCCCGCTCACCGAAGAGGAGATGCTTGAGGAAGTCGAGATGAACTTGAGTCGTCTGCAAGCTGAGGTAGACCCGTCCTTCTGCGTTGGGATTGATCTAGGGGTCACGGATTTAGCGGCGATAGCTGCAAACCGTGTGGGCTTTGTCCCGCGATTGGTTAACGGTCGTCCGCTTAAAGCGTGGAACCAATGGTACAATAAGCGCATAAAAGAACTGAAGAAGAAGCTACCCAAAGAGGATCGAG
>JAFAXQ010000200.1 GCA_019240835.1 Ktedonobacteraceae bacterium | reverse complement strand
ACCATCAATTCACGCCAAAAAATAATGAGGTGATAAAACTGCCTATGCAATATGCGATCACTGGCGATCTAGAGGCTCTGCTGGCTGCTCTTCCGCCTAGCATCCACGACGCGGTCAATCGGCTTGAGAACCGAAGTGAACTGCTGGAGATCGTAATGGACCTCGGGCGTTTTGCCGAGGGCCGCTTCCCAGACGGGGAGGTGATCCTAAGTACCCAGCCAGTCACCTATGCCGACCTCGAATACGTGGGTGAGCATATCGGTGAATTTGGGGACGATAACCGCGCTGGTATCGAGCGCACGCTGCACCGCATCAGCGCACTTCGCAATCGCAAGGGGCGGGTTGTCGGTTTGACCTGTCGTATCGGGCGAGCAGTGCTGGGCAGTATTGCCCTGATCCGCGACATTGTCGAGCAGGGTCAATCCATCCTGATTCTTGGTCGCCCGGGTGTGGGAAAAACCACCCTGCTGCGTGAAATAGCTCGTGTCCTGGCAGATGAGGCCAATAAACGGGTGGTGGTGGTCGATACCTCCAATGAGATTGCGGGTGATGGAGATATCCCACATCCTGGCATTGGTCGTGCTCGCCGCATGCAGGTAGCACGCACAGCGCAACAACACGCGGTGATGATTGAGGCAGTGGAGAATCACATGCCGCAAGTAATTGTTATTGACGAGATTGGTACCGAGCTGGAGGCGGCGGCGGCCCGCACCATTGCCGAACGTGGTGTGCAACTTGTTGCGACTGCCCACGGCAATGCCCTCGGTAACCTGCTGGTCAATCCGACGCTTTCTGACTTGGTGGGTGGTATTCAGACTGTGACTCTTGGTGATGAAGAGGCACGGCGTCGTCATACACAAAAAAGTATTCTAGAGCGCAAAGCTCCGCCCACCTTCAATGTTGTGGTTGAGCAGCAGAGCTGGGAAGAGCTGATTGTCCACTGCGATGTCGCCGATACCGTCGACAATATGTTGCGTGGTCAGCCTGTGGTTGCCGAGCGGCGTACACGCGACCCAGAGACGGAGCAGGTGCTGATACATCGCGTCTCAACTGGTGGAATGGAGGTGCCAACTTGGGGTAGCGGTGGCCTGACTCTAGCGGGTCCTGACTATGGCTTCTCACCCAGCACCTTCGACCGCGCTAACCGCTCGGAGCGCTATGATCGTAACGGCAATGGTGGCAGGGGCACGCTGCGTCACATTGGGCACAATCGGTCACAGGTAAGGGCGCTGGCACCTACTGGCACTGCACCCGCCGACGTTGAGCCACGCTCTGCTGCTACCTTAGTAGCCACCGATTCCTCTGTAGTTACCGAAACCATCTTTCCAGACGAGGATTTGGAGCTATCAGCGCTGAAGACGCTGCGCGTCTATCCCTTCGGCGTGAGTCGTGATCGCCTCGCCGAGTCGGCCCGTCAATTGCACTTACCTGTCATCGTGATGAACAACCAGGACGACGCCGATGCTGTGATCACGATTAAAAACTATTATCGTCGCCAGCCGGAGCGACTCAAGAAAGCTGAGCAGGACCGCAAGTTAATTATTATACTCAAGAGCAATACTGTAACCCAGATGCAGCATGCCCTAGCCCGCATTTTCGCTCTACCAGAAATCCCTGCCTCTTCTGAGCAGGAAGAGGAAGAGGAAGATTCTACGTGCCTTGAAACTGACGATTCAACGAAACGTGCCATGCTAGAGACCGAGGACGCTATTCATCAGGTTCTCAATAAAGGTTTGACGACGGCAGAACTTGCTCCTGCCAATGCCTATATCCGACGCCTCCAGCACCAGATGGCAACGCGCTACAACTTGTTCTCGCGCAGTCGTGGCAAAGAGCCACACCGCCGAGTCAAAATATTCAGGATGAAAGACTAGTTGGAAACAAGCAAAAAGGTTCCTGGCATCGCCAGGAACCTTTTTGCTTATTTCTAGGTAGCATACGTGAATCTTTGAGGTTACTCATGAACATTGCACAAGCCTCTCTGCTCTTCTTGGCCGCAGTGATTGGTGGTATGCTTAACGCTGTGGCTGGTGGCGGCAGCTTTTTCGGCTTTCCGGCGCTTCTCGTTTGCGGTGTGCCTGCCATCCCAGCTAACGCGACCAATACGATAGCGCTCTGGCTTGGCTCTGTTGCTAGCGTCGGTCCATATCGGCGCGAATTGATTACGCAACGCCGAGAGGTCCTCATTCTGCTCGTCGGTACCAGTCTCGTCGGCGGTGTGTTGGGAGCAGTCTTATTGCTGAGGACGTCAGCGACAACCTTCACTGCTCTTATCCCGTATTTGCTGCTGATAGCGACTGCCTTATTCGCCTGTAGCCCCGCGATTACGACCCTTCTGCGAACAAATGCGCTAGACAAGACTCGTCTCACCTGGCGTGTGCTCGGTGGCGTCTCTTTTGCCCAACTCATCATCTCTATCTACGGTGGCTACTTTGGTGGGGGCATCGGCATTCTCATGCTGGCGACTCTCTCACTGATGGGTGTGGAAAATATTCATGTTATGAACGCCCTCAAGACGCTGCTGGCAAGTTGCATCAATGGCATTGCTGTGATTGCTTTTATCGTAGGGCGAGCCATCTTCTGGCCGCAAGCGATTGTGATGATCGTGGGCGCGATTATAGGCGGTTACGGTGCTGCCTACTATGCACGCAAGATTGAGCAGAGGTGGGTACGCCTCTTTGTGATAGTTGTGGGTGTGAGCTTGACAATCTATTTCTTTTTGCATAGTAAAAGTTAAGAGAACTCGACGGGGAACGAGAAAGAAAGGGCAATACCAAAACAGTATCTGCGGGATAAAAGAGATTTCGGTTTGATCCATCTACATATTCGTAGGTATACCATCCCATGCAGAGTACTTGTTCCGTTCCAACGTCTATTTTGATGCCGCTGACCGAGCCCGGTCTATGATACTTATATACCTTTATCCGATGTGGACTGAAGAGGTCAGCCAAATCACCATGTAAACCTTTACACCAATGAGTAACTCGATCACCCTGTTCATGACTACCGACAGTCATGGCAGTTTCTTCATGCTGAATATAAACTATAGCAGTCGCTCCACGACTTAGTGCCGCTCGTAGCACCCTCTTTGCTGAGGTGCAGCTATATTGGAGTAAAATAGCCTCTCTTACGTAATGACGTTGAATATATTCCTCAAGAAACTTGTAGGCATTTTCTTGTTGGTCATAGACTTTTGCCCTTGGTGGAAGAGAGCTTACAACCTGTGCAAGCATCGTCTTAATAGTCTCATCAATGTGGCGATTTCTCAACACGCTAAACGCAACGACACCTAGCACGGCAAGCGTAATAGATGTTAGGAATTGAGCAGCGGCTAGCCCGAGAACATTAAGCACGGCTAATACAATAGCAATGGATATTGCCACGTAATCGCCGATGTTTCTGAAGAACTCTCTAAAAATTTTTTGCAGCCATCGATTCATAGTTGTATTCTAGGGATTTTAGAACATAAATCAAGTAGTATTTTTATTGATTGGTGCTCTAAGACTTGATATCTTTGCTCAACTAAAATGTCCGATGCTACTAAAAATACTATGAAAATCTGAAGGGAAAATTGAGTCTCTTCTTGATGGCTTTACGCTTGCGCACCATCCTGCTCCTGTAGCATTTCTCTGACCGTAGTACGCCTGTAGAGTGCAGACAGGGGGAACTGGACGCCGATGCTTGTAAGCTGTACAGTATCGTCTGGCCCATAGGCACGAGCCTGATAGACCATCCATCCCTGCGCTGTACGGTGGAACACTTCAACGGCTTGATGATCGGTGCAGATGAGTACATACTCTTCGATGGTTGGGCATTGGCGGTAGAGGGCAAATTTCTTGCCTCGGTTGTAGGCTTCCGTTGACTCTGAGAGCACTTCGACAATGAGGCGGGGTGATTGCACCATGTCTATCTCACCCTGATCACGCTCGTCACACGTCACCGAGACATCGGGGTAAGTATAGTGTGTCGGTGACAAGCGCACACTTAGCTCCGAGTTGTACACGTTGCATGGGCTGTCACCTAGCGCGTCTTCAATGAGTCTGAGAGTATTACTGGCGATACGGGCATGATTAGCGTTTCCCCCTGCCATAAGGTACACTTGCCCGTCAATATATTCATGCTTGGCCTCATGGCTGTTGCGCTCTAGCTCGCGCCATTCCTCTACAGTCATGTGCGGTGGTTCTCTTTGGGCTACCATACTAAGACCTTCTTGAAGCTGACATTAGTACTGCTGCTCTTATCATACTGTGGAATACATTAGATTTCAATAGGCGGACGCTCGTGTTCAATTACGACAGCAGGTCGGCCAGATCCTTGATGACCACTTCATCAGGCCAACGCAGCCGTGCTAGCTTCCAGTTGTCAATTGCCGCCTGCTTGTGCCTCTGACCGCTGAGTCCTTTGGCTCGTTGAGCTCCTGTTTGGAAGTACATCTGAAACATGTCCATCTCGCCCAAGTCAATGGCTGTTTTCGCCTGATGTAGGATAACTTCAACCCGGACATGTTCTGGGACAAGAATGGTAGAATCGAGCTTCTCGACCTGTGTCAGCGTCTGATGGACTGCTGTGTAGAGCACCCGGGGTCGCTTCGACAGCCCCTGACTCAATGCCACATTGCCCAAATATTCGTACGTTTGTGCACCCCATGAGAGTGTTGAGAAGATTCTGCACCCACTTGGAATTGGCTCATCGTGGGCCTGCTCTAAGGGTGTTTCACGCGTCTTCTCTAGGCATCGGAGGGCATTCTGTACTTGCCCGTTTTGGGCATAGCATGCAGCCGCTTGCATGAAGATTTTGTGTTGCAAGGACGCTGAGATCTGATGATGAGGATCAGAGAGGATGGCTAGCGCTTTTTCGTAGACAGACAGTGACTTGTCTAGAAACGTATACGCCAGCCTCGTCATGACCTCGAGAGAGAGCGCTTGATCCTCTGCTATTCTGCTATAGCGTTCGGCACGTCGGCAATACACCTGGGTGAGAGGAAGGTTCAGATTGCCCAAGGCAACATGATACATCAACAGATATCCCTGTGTCGTCAAGTGGGCTGCAGTCTTCTGGTAGCGGGAAGGCTGCTGCGCCAGTAACTCCAGTGCTGGCAGATATTTCGGCACTTGAGTGGCAATGGTAGTGAAGTCCTCCTCCTCTATCATCGCGTGCCAGCAGGCTGTCAGGCTAGCGGTACATTCGGGCAGGAATTCTTCCAGCACCAAAGGCGAGCGCTGTCCTGCGAGGATAGCAGGAACCAGCCCAAGCGGCATGGCCGCCAACGTGGCAAGCGCCATGCGGCGAGAAAGAAGAGCGCTCTCGTGCGTCTGCTTAGTCATCTCATATCTCCTACAACAGCAGGTCGGCCAGATCTTTGATGACCATTTCATCAGGCCAACGCAGCCGTGCTAGTCTCCAGTTGTCAATCGCCTCCTGTTTGCGCTTCTCACTACCCAATGCCTTTGCTCCCAGTGCCCCTTCTTTTAGATACGCTTGGAAGCGGTCCATATCATTGAGAGCAAGAGCGGTTGCGGCTTGCTGGTTAATTATTTCGAGACGAAGGCGCTCTGGCACAACTATCGCTGGACCGAGATCGCCAATCTGGGCAAGCGATGCTTGCGCTGCTGTATAGAGCACACGGGAACGCTTCGGCAGGTCAAAGCTAAATTTCCCCAAATTCTGATAGGTCTGCCCTTCCCATTGTAACATCGCGTACTCCCCGTGGTCCGTCGAGAGATACACTGGTTCGTCGTGCGCCTCTTTGGGGAAGAACTCACGCGCCTTACCCAAGCAACGAAGTGCTTCTTGCACGCGTCCAACTTGGGCATAGCAAGCGGCGGCATTGACAAAGACCTTGTTCTTCAGCAGTGGTGAAGCTTGGCTGCTGGGATGAGAGACGATGACCATCGCTTTTTCGTAGACAGACAGCGACTTGTCCAGCTTGTTCTCTTCATAAAGCAAGCAAGCGAGAAAAAGTAAAACAGCAACATAGAGGGCTTGATCGCCAGATTCACGACCGCAACGTTCGGCGCGCCAGCAGTAAGCTTCTCGCAGAGGACCATTCAGACTGTGGAGAGCAACGAGACTCATCAGGAGATATCCCTGTGCCGTCAGTTTTGCCGCTATCTTCTGATAGCGGGAAGGTTGCTGAGCAAGTATCTCAAGGGCTGGCAGGTATTTTGGGAGTTGCGTGGCAACGGTGGCGAGGCCATCCCCCATCATCAGATGCCAACACGCTGAGATGCTGGCAGCGCATTCTGGCAGGAATTCTTCCAGCACCAAAGGCGAGCGCTGTCCTGCTAGAATGGCAGGAACCAGCCCAAGCGGCATGGCCGCCAGTGTGGCAAGCGCCGTCCGGCGTGACATCACTAATTCATCGTTCGACTGGGTCATCGTAGTCCACCTTTCTAGTTCCTGGTGGAGCAGACCCTGGAGATGATCGCAGAAGACGGCCCGCCCGTACCAGCGTGTAATCGCTTGTATGAGCCGCATCGTCCGCTCGCCCAACGCCGTTACGCTCTCCGCCTCTTCTAGCGCCATCTCAGACAACATGAAGATGCTGGCAGGCTGTAACAATCCGTCCGACGAAAGTCGGTAGGAGGCATCCAGGTCCTGGTGCATGCCTGCTAGGGCAAAACTGACGGCGATGCGTTGCTTGCGAAGCTGTCCAGCCAGCAGTCTGAGTTGCTCACAAGGCGCGACATCCAACTCTTGGCGCAACGCTTGGAGACTGACGTGGTAGAAACGGAGCGCCGTCAAGGGCTTGCCTTGCGCTGCCACCAGTTCCATCAACTGCAAGAGCACCTCTTCGTCCGTCAGGTGCGTGGCCCAGTAGCTGCGCAGAATGCGCTCGGCCTCACTAAGCTGTCCACTCTCTCGATAGAGCAACGCTAAGCGCTGCACACACAAAGCATAGAGCGTCTCCAGTTCCAGCCGTCGCGGCTCGGTCCAGTCCACCCCGACATCCCCTGGCAAGTAGACGCCCGTCCACACGTCGTAGGCATGTTGCCACAAGCAGAGCACCTGCTCGGGTGGGCTCGTCTGCTCAGCCTGCGAAGCCTCTTGCACCGCAGCTTCAAATACGTCGGCGTCCACCTCGAGTTCGTCTTGTGAGACGAGGTAGAGCCCCAAGCCGTCAGGCGTCTCACGCAGCAAACTGTGGCCCTCGGGTGTGCGCAACAGCTTACTCAGTTCATGCTTGGCCATGCGCAGACTGCGTTGCGAGCTCTCTTCCTCTGCCTCGGGCCAGAGCGTCTCGGCAAGCAAAGCTTTGGTGGCATGGCGCTGTTCACTGCTCAGCAACAACTTGAGTAAGGCCAGCATCACGCCTGGCCGATCTCCCAGGGCTTTGCCCTCAATCTCGGTAAACTGCACAGGCTCTCCCGTCAAGCAGATGCGCCGTTCGAGACGCAAGGGGCCAAGCACAAAGATGCGAAAGGCCGGATGCACAAGAGTCTGTGTCACTGTCTGTGCTCTCATGTGCTGCTTCCTCTCTCACACCGGCGAGCGGCTATGCAGGGCCTACCTAGAGTATAGCATAGCCGTCCCAGTGTTGTCTTGTTTTGTATTTGTTTCATACTCTTCTCTTGTAAGAGTAGCAAGGGTGTTCACACTCGTCAATGTTGTGTTTTTTTAAGGAAGGACAAGTATAGCAGAGTCAGCGCACGAAGCTAGCACCTACACAAACGGAAGTGGCAGAGAGATGCACGACACTGACACACATGATTCTTAATAGTTATGAAGGAAAGAGGGCTACTTATTGGGGAAAGCGACAGGTATACGGATGTGCGTGTTCATCATAGCAACAGCATCGCATCCCCAAAACTATAGAATCTGTAACGTTCGCGAATAGCCTCTTGATAGGCACGCTCCATCAGTTCTTTGCCCATGAACGCGCTCACAAGTAGCAGCAAGGTCGAGCGTGGCAGGTGGAAATTGGTAATCATTGCGTCCACGACTTGGAAGGGGAAGCCCGGCGTGATAAACAGGCTGCTGTGCCCGCTGTATGGCTCGATGTGCCCGCTGCAGAAATTGGCCACGCTCTCTAGGACGCGCACGGATGTTGTGCCGACGGCGATGATACGCCCGCCAGCTTCCCTTGTCTCGTTGATGAGTTTGGCGGTGGGTGAATCTAGGTCGATCTCCTCACTGTGCATCTTGTGTTCGGTAAAGTCCTCAACTTCAATAGGGCGGAACGTGTCGAGTCCCACGTGCAGGGTAACGAAGCCAATACGCACCCCTTGTTGGCGGAGCTGATCCAGCAGTTGGGGTGTGAAGTGTAGTCCTGCAGTAGGAGCCGCAGCAGAGCCACTAATGCGGGCGTAGACCGTCTGGTAGCGCTCTGGGTCGTGCAGCGTCTCGTGAATATAAGGTGGTAGAGGCATCTTGCCCAATTCTTCGATGCGCTGCCGTATCTCTTCTTCATTTCCAGAGACGCTCTGGGGGTCAAGGGGGGGCATGGTAAATCGGGGCACGATAAATCGGGCCCCTACCGAGTTTGATGGATTGATGAGCGAAAGGCGTACAATGCGTCCTCCTACGTCGGTGCGCTGCACCACATCAGCGGCCAACCTATCTACTCCGTTGGCGTCAGCAAAGAGGATACGCGCCCCTTCGTGTAAGCGGCGGCCGGGGCGTACCAGCGTCTCCCAGCAATGCGCACCGAGGTCCGGGCGTTCGCAGAGCAACAGGACTTCGACTGCACCTCCAGTCTCGGCTCTACGTCCTGCTAGACGTGCTGGAATGACACGGCTCTGATTGGCAATCAACAGGTCGTCGGGGCGTAGGTAGTCTGCGATATCATAGAAGTGACGATGCTCTAGTTGGCCAGTAGCGCCGTGAACTACGAGCAAGCGCGAGGAATCGCGTGGCTCAATGGGCGTCTGGGCGATCAATTCCTGCGGAAGATCATAATTAAAATCGCTACTCTTCAAGGTGTTGCTGTCCACAAGCTTGCAGGGGGCGTTAGCCCAAGATGTTCATATGCAGCACGCATAGCGACGCGTCCACGTGGCGTACGTGCGATGAAACCGAGTTGTAGCAGGTAAGGTTCGTACACATCCTCAATCGTCTCTGTATCCTCACTGGTACTGGCAGCGAGCGTGTCCAGGCCAACCGGACCACCGTTGAATTTCTGAATGATACAGAGCAGCATGTTGCGGTCGGTCTGATCAAGCCCGATCTCGTCAATCTCTAATATGTTGAGTGCTGCTCGTGCCACCTCACATGTGATAACGCCGTCCGCTTTCACTTGGGCATAGTCGCGGACACGCTTGAGCAGGCGGTTGACGATGCGCGGCGTACCTCGGGCGCGGCTAGCTATTTCTCGAATGCCATCGGCTTCAGCAGGCACCTTCAGAATGTGCGCCGAACGTGTGAGAATGCTTTCGAGTGCCGACACCTCGTAATATTCCAGACGGTAGATAGCCCCAAAGCGGTCGCGCAGTGGTGCCGTCAGTGCTCCCACGCGTGTCGTCGCACCTACGATTGTGAACGGAGGCAGCGAGAGGCGCAGTGACTTAGCACCTGGTCCCTTACCAATTACCACATCCAGCGCAAAGTCCTCCATTGCCGAATACAGGCGCTCCTCTATAGCACGGGCGAGACGGTGTATCTCATCAATGAAGAGTACCTCACCTGGCTGCAATCCCGTAAGAATAGAAGCCAGATCCCCCGCATGTTCAATCGCTGGCCCCGACGTGGTCTTCATGCTTACACCCATCTCGGCGGCGATAATGTTACACAGCGTAGTCTTGCCCAGCCCCGGAGGCCCGTAGAGCAAGACATGATCAACCGACTCATTGCGACGGCGAGCAGCTTCTAACAAAATGCTCAGGTTCTGCTTGATCTTCTCCTGCCCGATGTACTCCGCCAGACGACGAGGACGCAGGCTAGTTTCAATCAACTGTTCCTCTTCGCTCATACGTGGCGAGACGAGTCGGTCCTTCATAGTTTACTCCCACATGAAACTAGTGTTCTATATATTGCCAGTTCATTATACCAAAGCTGTCTACACACGTCGAGGGGGAAAATGGAGTAGAATATAACAGAGCAAAGAGTACTCGCGAATAAAGAGGAGTTCCAGCTATGCCACGCATCCCACCGGACGATACGGTACAGATCTCGTTCGAAGAGGTTACCAGTGTCTCCACGATGGCTACACTGTTCCGTGTTATGGCCCATCGGCCTGAGATCATGCACCATGCTATACAACTGCTGCAGACCACTATGCGCTCGGGGAGCGTTGAGCCGCAACTGAAAGAGTTACTAGCGGTACGCGTCTCGCAGGTGAATCATTGCTCCTACTGAATGGCTGCACATACTGCCTTGGCAAGGCAGATGGGAGTAAGCGAGGAATTGCTGAATGCACTGTACCATATCGACACGCACCGACACCTGTTTAACAGTCGTGAACTGGTGGCATTGCGTTATGCTGAGATTATGACAACGAGTGCGCGAGAAGTAGATGAGCAGCTCTGGGACGAGCTGCAGGCACACTTTGACGATGGGGAACTGGTGGAGATTACAAGCGTTATTGGCCTCTTCAATTTCTTCAATCGTTTTGCCGATGCCTTACAGATTCTACCAACATGACAAGAGAGAGACAAGCACCTGAGCCACCTCAGGTGCTTGTCTCTCTCTTGTCATGTTGCCCACTTAGGCAGCGTAGCGGTTGGTCAGTTCGTTCTTGGTACGCGTATACAACTCCTGCCCCTGAGCAAGAGCTTCTAGGGCACGTGCGCCTAGGTCGCCCCGTAAGGGCAATTGAATACCCTGTTGAGCAAGCCGAGCGCGTGTAACCTCACCTGGTTGTGGCGCAATCAAGAGTCCGATGATCACACCTAGCAGTAGTCCAAATAAAAAGCGCATGACGATCCGTTTCCTTTCTGTTACAAATACCGTCTAACACAATATAAAAATAATCGAGCACCTTCCGGTCTAGCAACGCATGATGTAGCATAGATCGCTCAGCGTTCAGGCATCGCCAAGAGTGCTTCCACTCTATCGAGCAGTACCTCA
>JAFAXQ010000167.1 GCA_019240835.1 Ktedonobacteraceae bacterium | reverse complement strand
CGTATCGTGTCCCTGCTCTTGCAGTAGATACGCTTGGAGCCCACCTCCAACCCCGATGCCCCGCCCCTCCTCCCCCACCCAGAGCAGCATCCCTCTACCTTCGGCGGCAATCATGCGCAGTGCTGCATGCATCTGCGCCTGGCAATCGCAACGCTGAGAGCCAAAGATGTCACCTGTTATACAGGCAGAGTGCAGGCGCAGTAGTGGCGGTTGCTCTTGCCCACTAGACCCGTTTTGTGCGGTATGACGAGGCTCATAATGCATATTGCCCAGTAGCAATGCGAGATAGTCTCGACCCGTTTCCAGCTCACGGTAGTGAAGCAAACGAAAGGTGGCATCAGGCGTAGGCAACTGCGTCTCAGTGAGCAGGCTCACCTTATGCGTAGCACGGTAGCGAGCAATGGCATCGACGGATATGATGCCAAGTCCCCATTTGTGGGCAAGGTCGAGCAACACTTGCCCTCGTGCTGCCTCTCCTTCACCATCCAGTACTTCGCAGATGACTGCGCCAGGCTCCAGTCCCGCAATGCGCATCAAGTCGACCGCAGCCTCGGTATGACCGCGTCGCTCCCGAGTCCCCCCTGGTCGCGCTCGTAATGGGAAAACATGCCCCGGACGCACAAGATCGTCAGGACGCGTCATAGGATCGACCAGCACACGTGCGGTCAAGGCACGATCACGTGCAGAGATACCTGTCGTCGTGCCACGTAGAGCATCGACCGAAGCAGTGAAGGCGGTACCTTGCAACGGGTCGCCCCCCTTCTCGGCAAGAGGAATACGCAGAGCATCGAGCCGCTCACCAGCGAGTGCGACACAGATCAGGCCACACGCTTGATGCGCGCAAAAGTTAATAGCCTCCGGCGTCGCAAACTGCGCTGCTAGGCATAGATCAGCCTCATGCTCACGAGTATCATCGTCACAGATCAGCACCATGCCGCCTGCACGCACCTCGCGCACGGCTTCAGCAACAGTAAGGCTCTGTCTAGTAATGTCGAATAGGTCTCTCATATCTCTTTTCTTTCTCAAGCTGGATGTGTATCGAACGCCGTTCCCTTATCGTACACGACATCACCCTCTATAAGCACATCATCACCAAACGTTACGACGTTTGCATTGCTCAGCCAACGCGCACAGGCCATCAACGACACCCCGGCACCGCCCAGAGGCGAAGGAGCACCACGACCTCCGATGAGTTTAGGCGCAACAAAGGCTGCCACATGATCAATATAGCCCTGATCGAAGGCGCTCCCTAGAAGCGTGGACCCCCCTTCCAGCAGAACGTGCATGATGCCACGCTGTGCAAGAACTTGTAGGGCCGCGCCCAGATCAATGTGCCCATCTACAGCAACAGCCACGGAAACCACTTCCACACTGGATGCGGCCAAAAGCTCTCTCTGCTCAGAAGGGCAGGTTTCCCCAACAATGACACACGTGTTTGCAGCCAATTCGGGCTGCAGCAGATGCAGGTGAGCGGGCAACTGCCCATGAGTTGCCAGTACCACGCGTAGGGGTGGCTTGCCTCTTGGTATGCGTGGATAGAGACACTGCTCAGGTAAGATACGCACGGTCAAGCGTGGATTGTCGATACGCGCTGTACCTGCGCCAATCACAATGGCATCGACACGGTCTCGCAGATCATGTACCCATGTTCGCGCATCAGGTCCACTGATCCAGTATGCATCACCCGTAGAGCTAGCTAGTTTGCCATCGAGCGTCATCGCCCACTTGGCTGTCACATGAGGACGCCGTTTAGTAATAAAGGTAGCAAAGGGTTTGACCAGTTCTGCAGCCTCACGAGCCTGCTTATCATCTTCCAGAAGGGAGACTTGCAGACCAGCATTACGCAGTTGTTCTATGCCCTGCGCATATACACGAGGATTGGGATCAAGCGTTGCGATAACGACACGGCGCACACCTGCTGCGCAGATTGCCTTGGTACACGGCGGAGTATGCACATGAATGCAGCAAGGCTCAAGCGTCACATACAGTTCTGCACCCTCTGCGGCTACTCCAGCCTGGGTGAGTGCTTGCACCTCAGCATGTGGTCCATAAGGAGGTGCGGTTGCGCCTGTGCTCACGATCTCACCGTCGCGCACAATCACTGCTCCAACGGGCGGACGCGGACTGGTGCGACCTTCAACACTTCTTGCACAGGTGAGTGCCTGCAGCATCGCCTCTCTGTCACGCATAGTTGATAGTTCCATTCATCAACATTCAGCCAGGGCGACCACAAGGGTCCCCCAGGATAGGAAAACAGGTATGCGGGACGTACAACAGAGGCCGGAGAGATGAGGGCACAAAGATGAAGCGGAAAAGAGGAGACTCTTCGTCTTTCACCTGAATACATGTACAGATAATCCATGTGTGGCGAGATGCGCCCACACACAGATGCAATCGACGAACATGCCCTGAATGCCTTCTCCCATCCGGACTATACCGTCGGCCCTGGAATCTCACCAGATCAGCCATTGCTAAGCAACAGGTCGCGGGCTTTACCGCCGATCAGGAATTGGGAACGCCGCACAGGGCTCCCTCACCTTGCCCCGAAGACATACTTGTATTCGATTATAGTACTATCATAGCATGCAGAACTGGCTCATCGCAAGGTATATTTGTGACATATTCCTCACCCAAATCCCCTTGCCTTCTCCGTTTAGCTTATGACCCTTCAAAAAAGCATGTATGTCTATTCTACCCATATTAGGAGACCCTTCCATGCCTGATATAGCACTTACTATAGCAAAACAAGAAAACAGTGTGATACATGCAAATGCAGTCTTTGAAGGCGGTGGTGTGCGGGGCATTGCTCACGTGGGAGCGCTGACGGTAGCGGAGAGCCTGGGCTACCAGTGGGATCATGTAGCAGGAACGTCTGCTGGAGCCATTGTGGCAGCTTTTGTGGCCGCTGGCTACAGTGCAGAAGAAATGCGTGAGATCATGCAGGAAGTTGACTATCGCAAGTTCATCGATCACCCCCTGTTTGACTTGCTGCACTTTTCAGAAGTGATACGCATGATAATCAAAGGTGGGTTCTATACAGGCTCATATATTGAAACATTCATGCGTGAAAAGTTGCAGAAGAAAGGCATTCAGAAGTTCGGCCAATTGCTGGCTAAAGGGCAGGAGGACAATCCCGATCCTTTCATGCGCTATCGCCTGACCATCATTGCTTCGGACATTACTGGGGGACGCATCTTGCGCCTGCCACAAGATGCAGTCTTGTTTGGACAGGATCCCGATGACCTCGACGTAGCACGGGCTGTACGTATGAGCGCGAGCCTGCCTTTCTTTTTCGTGCCGATGTACCTCAAGCAAGTCGATGGCACTGATTACTGCATCGTCGATGGGGGCTTGCTCAGTAACTTCCCACTCTTCCTGTTCGAGCGACCCAGTGTACAGCCCGATAAGCCAACGCTTGGCTTCCGCTTAGTTGATCCGCACCCAGTTGGAGCACATATTCAGGCTGAGATGTTCAGCAAGACAAACAGTAAAATTGGTATGCTTAAAGCTTTGCTCAGCACCATGCTGTCAGCACACGATAAGCTCTACATGAGTGACTCAACCTTTGTACGTACCATTGCTATTCCTGCCAACGGCATCAGCGCAACGCAGTTCGACCTGACACACGAGCAGGCACAGATGCTGTTCGAGAGCGGAGAAGAGGCAGCCCAGAAGTTTTTCAGCACCTGGAACTTCGAGGCATACAAAGCTACCTTTGGTAGCGGCAAACCACTGCTCCCCCGCCAGGAGCAACTCCACGCGGCAATGGAGCAGCAAGCCACAGGGCAGTTATCCAATGTAGCATGATGGCCGTCCCCTCTAGCACTTAAAGCATCATCGCTGCGGATGACGTTTCAAGCGCTAGACACTTTAGTCTTCACGTAACGATCTCTGGTAGTATGCTATCTGCGTCGGGGCCTCTTCAACACCTACCATGATTGTATGCAGACGCACAGTATCATACTCGGCAAGCTCTCGGCACAACTCATTACAAATGTATTCTGCCAGGCGCTCTGCGGTTGAATTATCAATTGGCAATTCAACCACATCGACATGTGGAAAGACATAGTATCTTCCCCGAAAACGCACTTCCCAGGAATCAGGCGAAGAGGTAAGCTCAAGATGGGGATTATGCAGCGGCAACAAAAAGTGATGGTTCAGGCGCTGGCAAATCTCACGCGTGAGTCGCTTAAGCACAGTAAAATCAAAAACTAGCTTATCGTCACCCAGTTCACCTTCAATCTCGACTTGCACTCTGTAGTTGTGACCGTGTAGCCGCTCACATTTCCCCCCGTAGGTGATGAAGTGAGCCGAGCTAAACTTCAAGTTCCCACCCTCTACCTTTACTTTGCGCTTGATCTGCATATTTCCCTCTTCTCTATGATTCTGTTCTTTCTTGCTCTGTAAGTAACACTATCAACTTCACCTACAGTATACAGCGACTAGCATAGAACGAAATCACATGAAACCATCCTTGGATTTTGGTACTATCGCTAAGCAGTACGCCGCTGTATACTGTAATATGGAAGCAACAAGGGTATCTGCATACAAGGTGTTTTATCGAGGGTCACTAATGCTAGATGTGCTTCATCCTGTAACGGAAATATCCATCATTACAGATAGCAAGCAATGGACCGAATTTTTACTGAGTCAGCGCCATCCTGGACATCTGTTGCAATCGTATGAATGGGGCGAGTTGAACCGCTATCTTGGCAGGCCCATTTACCGCCTAGCCGCTATAGAGAATGGGCGCATGGTGGGGGCCATGCTACTCTCAGTCAGACCTGTCCCCCTTCCCAGGCAAATACCAGGGCTGCCTCTCAAGTGGCTCTACTGTTTGCGGGGGCCTACACTGGAACAGCCAAATGCGCCGGCCTTGACTGCTCTGATCGAAGCTGCACACGGCATCGCACGACAAGAGCATGCAGTGCTTCTGCGTTTGGAGCCAAACATTGCTGATGACGACCCTGATATGGATGCATGGCTGGCATCTTACCATGCGTTAGGCTTTAAAACCAACCCGTATGCGATGCACCCTCGACGAAGTTGGGTGCTGGACCTTCGTCCCGATCTTGAGCAGCTCTTTGCCAATTTCAGAAAAGCATGGCGACGAAATATACGCATTGCCGAGCGCATGGGTGTGACCGTACGCGAGGCCCAGAGTGATGCTGATTTTGATCTGTACTACGAGCTGTTAAAGATAACGAGCGAACGGGATCACTTTTTCCTGCATCGCAAGGAGTATCATAGAGAGATTGTGCGTCAGTTTGTCTCTCAAGGCAACGCTGCGCTATTTTTAGCTGAGCATGAAGGTGAAGCTATCGCCACTAAGCTCGTGATCCGTTTGGGTGATTGGTGTTGGGATATGTTTGCAGGCACATCTAACAACAAGCCCGATCTGCCTAAAGCCCATATTCTGCAATACCACAGTTTTCAATGGGCCAAGTCCCACGGTTGCAAATATTTCGACTTTCGCACTATCCCCGAAGTCTTGGAACCAGATGAGCCGATGTGGGGGGTGTACCACTACAAAAAAGGGTTTGGGGGGTTCTCGCGTCTGCACATGCCCACACAGGATTATATCTACCGTCCGCTGATCTACTCTGCATGGCACACATTTGTTAAGGTACGTCGCGCACTTTCTTACTGAGACCTTGTGCCGGAAGCTCATACGTTGTTAGCTCAATCTCATAGCTATCGCGATCAAACAGATAGAGCGAGTGACAGATCTGGTGATCCCAAAACTTGAACTGAATCCCATGCTGGCGCAGTTCCTCTTGGGCTTTCTCAAAATTTGCACGATCAACCTTCAAAGCAAAGTGATTCTGCCCTTGACCGCGTGGACGCAGTGGTTCTGCAGAACCAGCCTGGAAAAGAGCTACACAGACGCTGCCCGTACACAGCACCACCGGATTCTTTAGTCCAGTCCACACATCCTGATATCGCCGCTCCATGCCAAACACCTTTTGATACCAATCAGTTGAACGTTCGCGGTCCCGAACGGTAAGAGCGAGATGGTCGAAAGATGCAATCTGAAACATGTTGTTTTTCCTGCTCCCGAAAAGAATATCACAATCTGGCACTAGTATTATATTATGCACATATACCCCCATGGAGTATATTGATAAGACAATCTCCAGTTGTATGAGGGGAACCGAAATTATGTCGATAGTATGATCCAGATTACAGGGGTGTAATAAGCATTATACGAAAGCGCAAGCTCCTGAAGGGAGAACATCAATGTTCATTCTACAAGCGATTGGACAAGCACTCCTGGCCTCGGTCGGTATGGCTTGGCAGGTGATGTGGAGTCTCGTGCTAGGCTTCCTGATATCAGGAATGATTCAGGCGTATGTGAGTCGTGCAGCTATGAGTAGAGCTTTGGGGCGAGCCGGGTTCAAAGAGGTAGCACTGGCTACCGGCTTTGGTGCAGCCAGCTCGTCCTGCTCCTACGCTGCAATTGCGGCGGCTAAGAGCATATTCAAGCGGGGAGCGCATCTGATTCCAGCCTTGGCCTTCATGTTCGCCTCTACCAATCTGGTCATCGAGTTGGGTCTCATCCTGTGGCAGTTGATGGGTTGGCAGTTCGCCTTGGCCGAGTGGCTGGGTGGCATCGTCCTAATTGCCATCATGACTCTACTAGTGAAACTGACCTATCCCAAGAAGATCGTCGAGCAGGGGCGTGTCTTCCAGGAGCAAGGGGATGTCAACGCAATGCATCATGGCAATGAGCTAGCTCCAGGCGGCAATCTGTGGGAGAAAGTGCGCTCGAGTCAGGGCTGGGTCTACGTGGCGCACTATGTGGCAATGGACTGGTCGATGATCTGGAAAGATATGATCGTTGGTTTTCTCATTGCTGGTTTTCTGGGCGTCTTGGTGCCGAACACGTTCTGGAATGCACTTTTTATCAAGGGGGTACCATTGCCTATTCAGGTGGTCGAGAATGCCATTGTTGGCCCGATCATTGCCGTGATCTCGTTTGTCTGCTCCATCGGTAATGTGCCCTTGGCCGCCGTTCTCTTTGCTGGTGGCATAACATTTGGCGGGGCCATTGCCTTCATCTATGCAGACCTGATCGTACTACCCATTCTGGATATCTACCGCAAGTATTATGGTTGGCGGCTCGCGGCCTACATCACGGGTGTCCTGTTTGCTACCATGGTGCTCACGGCTATCATTGTTGATGCCGTCTTCTCTGGGCTAGATCGGCTCTTGCCAACTGTGCATTTCATTCCCACCGCCAACTCGCACTTCCTCCAGCAGGCGACCACGTTCTCGTTTGACTACACGGCTGTGCTGAATATCCTGTCGGTTGTCGTGATTGCTGTGCTGATCTACCTCAACGTCAAACATCCGATGATGCATATGGGGCACGGAGCACACAGTGGACATGATATAGCAAGCATGGGGGAAGAGGAGCAGGTGCAAGCGGCAGGTCAAACCATGAGTCATGATGGGCCTGAAAGGGGAAACGTCTGATACTACTAGTACAGAGAAAGGAGTTTCCTTTCCTTTCCGTCACTGGACCTCGGCGCGAACTACTACGCGGGTCAACGTTGTATCCCTACGAAGCTGTACCACACGGTGATATGATGGAGGCGGGCTGCTTTGGCCTGCTGCGGGCTTTGGCCGATCAGAGCAAGCACCTAGCACCATTCATTGAACCTGCGCTATTGCCCCACTCATAATAAATAAAGCTCAGCCGGAGGACCCGATGGAGTCAGCGCCAATGGCTTACACTTCATTGCTCAACTAGCGCCGTACCGCAAAGATGCTCTGTAGCTTGGTCGCCAGCATCATGTCGCCCGAGACCTTCACCTTACCTGTCAGGAAAGCATTCATCGCATCCAGTTTCCCCTCTGTGATAGCGAGCCAATCCTTGTCGCTCATAGTCATAGTGATATCGGGCTTTTCAACACCACCGACAATAAGCTGACACGTCTGATCAGCAATTCTCAATGCCCACTGTCCAGCCTCATCGCCAGTAATATTCCATTGAAAGGTCTTGCTTATACCTGCTGCTGCTGCTGGATTAAATAACGTTTGCATCATTTCGAAGGTTTCACTAACAGTCATTATCTCTTCCTCTACTAGAAAAACAGGACGGCCCCTACCTTGTAGTATAGCATATAGTGGTGACATCGGTCTTCCCACCTTGTAAATCATCCTAGCTCTGAAGCAGATCTTTGGTTACAAAGAAGACAAGCTAAAAATTTTCTCAAGTTTTTTTGTATATTCGTGTCTTCTGTGCTAGACTAGTAGCACTTTCATGGTACGTAAGTCGTGTAGGTATAGAGAGCGGCAAAGTCGTCTACTATAGCTACACGACCACTTGAGTGACGCTGTGAGGTAGCGATATGGCACAAGGATCCGTAGAGCAAGAGGCAACACATAGCAGTTCCGGGGACGCACATAACCAGGGAAAGAGTATGCTTGGCCCCTTGCTTTGCTGGGCTGTCGTTTTTGCAGACATAGGTACTTCTGTTTACTACGTTCCAGGTATTCTCTATGGCACGAGAGGAGTCGGAAGCCTTGCAGGATTCTTCGTCTTCTTGACCATGTCCGTCTTTGTCCTGCTTACGCTGAAATATGCCGAGGTTACTCATCGTTTTCCTCAAGGCGGGGGAGTAGTAACCGTCGCAGCTCAGGCCATGAATCGTTGGATGGGGGCACTGGGCGGCATGTTTATCCTGGTGGACTACTTTCTCACGGCAGCGATAAGCTGCCTGTCAGGAATGCAGTATCTGAGCGTGGTGATACCCATACTCGGCATATCGCTGCTTGTACCGGGGTTGGGACAACTCCAACTCCCTCTTCTTTTACTCACGATTGGCATTCTTATCCTGCTAGGCATCCTCAACTGGATCGGCATCAAAGAGAGTGCGCGGGTGAGTTTTGTAGGAGCAGTCATTGCGTTTGTAAGCGATATAGCAATTCTCTTTACGGTGTTCACGCACATCTCCTTTGCATATTTCCTCTCTTTGTTTCCAAAGATGTTTGCAGGTCACGTGCTTACACCTTACACCATCCTCACCGGTTTCGCCAGTTCTTTCCTGGCATTCTCAGGCTTAGAGAGTATATCGCAGCTTTCTCCGGTTATGAGACAGCCACATAAGAAGGTGGCGGGTATGGCTCTGCTGTTCGTAGTGCTTACTATCGGCATAACGAGTCCCCTGCTCACGATGCTATCAACACTGTTGCTCCCTCAGAAGGCCGCTGATCCAATAGAATCGGCTTACATTATCTCACTGTTGGCTGGTCATTGGGGGAGTATACTTCTGCAAACAGAGGTAGCAATTAGTGCAACAGCCCTACTTGTTTTTGCCAGCAACACCGCTATTATCGGCTCCTACCACGTCTTCATAGCGCTCTCGCGTATGGAGTTCTTGCCATCATTCATCCTGCGACGCAATAAGCTTCGTGGTACCCCTCATTACTCTATTACGCTTGCTACAGCCATTCCCATCGTCATACTTATCGTCGTGCTGGGCAACATAAACATCCTGGGAGACATGTACGCCTTTGGCCTGTTGGGAGCTTTCTCTCTTACGTGCCTAGGCCTCGATATCGTGCGTTATCAGGACTGGAAGATGGCTCGCAGGAAGAGGCATAGCATTGGAGCAATCCCTTATGAAGAAAGAGGCAACAGCAATAAGCAGTTGCACACTAATGCTACGTTCGAGCAGTTGATACCCTCGGTTGACGAGCAGCCAAAGCAGAATGGCCACCTCGCCGTCAACACGGCAGCGAGCAAAGAAATGCTACAGGGCACTGTCTCCGAGGTTGCAGAAGCAGGAAGTCTGTGGTTTAAAATCAGCTTCTGGCTGGGTATTGTAACAACCTTGCTGGTTATGCTTGCGTGGTCTACTAACCTCGTTACAAAGCCGCTCGCCACAGCTTTCGGTGGTGGAGTCACTGTACTGGGCATGATTGTTGCTTACACTAACTCTCGGCTCCACGAGAGACGGGGACGAGTTCCTGTACCTGTCGCTTTCACGCGTATTGGCCAGCGTATACCCAACTCTGTGTTAGCCGTGTTGACGGCGGGTAACGGCCACAACGATGCAGTGATCCATGCTGCTCTTCATGAGGCGGGAGAAAAAACTCCTGTTTCCTTCTTATATCTAACTGATCATACGCCACGCCGAGAGGCTCCAACTATGATGGAGATCGTTGACCCCTACCTGGATGACGAGCAGGCGAAAGAATACTTTGGGAAAGCAGAAAATCTTGCATTAAAGGCAAAGATTGCCAATCGTCGTTTCTTCTATCTGCAAGAGCAACCGGACGCTGTAGCCTACGCCTGGCAAGTGATTCAACCACACGACACGGTGGTTGCTGCAGCTAATGACGCACAGCTTGCAGACATCAATCCAGATCGTATTCGCTACGAGTTGACACCGAACGGTAAGGTAGCACATTTGTTAAAAACATGGTAATCAAACCAAGTTGCCTTCTGCACATGCTCCTGCTACTCTCGTTGGCCGTAGCATTCCCCTCATGTAGCCCGGGGCACAATGGGAGCAACGAAATTGCGTTTCTACGCGCTGGCCACCTCTGGACTATTGATCCAGATGGAGCAAACGCTTTTGAAGTCGTAGCGCAGAGCACAGCCGTCATTGGCTACAGTTGGTCGCCGGCCCATCAAATTTTCGCTTTCCGCACGCTGGATGCTGATTTCGCTAAAACGGCCACAGCCAAACAGCTCGCAAGCAATCCCATTACGGGCCTAGTGGGAGACGTACCAAGCAGTATACATACCGTTGGCATCGATGGCGGTTCGCCCATACTTACCACGCTTTCAAGTCCTGATACGCTCTACAGCAACCCGATCTGGAATCCTACTGGCATGCGCTTACTGTACCGCCAGGAGTCGCGTGCATCGTCCCATCCAGCGGGCAGCACGTTCTGGTGGATAGCACAAAACGATCAGCCGGTCGGCATCGCAACGAAACTGCTTCCTAGTAGCTACTCTATCCCCGCGTTTACAGATGCTCTCGTTGCAGGAAATTCTGAACAGGGACTCTTCACTGTGCGCCTAGATGGAACCGATAAACACTATCTCGTACACAGCTCCCTTCCCGGTCATCCTCTACCAGCTTCCCTAGAGCGTATCTTATGGCAACCAGCCCACAGACACCCAAGCCTTCTCTATGCCGTAAAAACCGCGTCTTCAACAAGAGCTGCTATTACCTTGTCCGATACAGTGAGCAGTCGTACGAAGACACTTGTAACGTGCAACTGCACACAGTTCGCTTGGTCGCCTGACGGCAACGCCGTTTTGTATAGTACTAGTTCGAGTTACACCGTTCTGCACTTGAACGACGACACCTCTACTACCATTAGAGCAGAGCAAGGAAGTGTGCCCTACTGGTCGCCAGATAGCAAGTTTCTCTTGTTTGACGGTCCCCATACACTGCTACTGGTGCAGGTTGCTGCTTCTCAGCAACAACTAATTCTTAGTGACGCAGCAGCATCGGTAGGCCCGGCAGGACGTGTAGCTTCTGCAGAAGAAAGCACGCTGCTTCAACCCGTAACAACTAGTCCGTGGGCGGCTGACAGCCGTCATTTTCTCTTTCTTACGCGTAATCGTTTGTCTCTACAAGGCCATGTACTCAAACAAGGGTTATACACCATAGCTCTAGATACTCATGGTCGGTTGCAGGGAACACCTGTGTTTGTAGATGGCAGCAATGATACACAGGCCGCATGGACATACCAGGACGCTGACACATCGTTTTTGTACTAGCCAGAAGAGCATGCTGCATGTTTTGCATGGCGACCGCAAGGGTCGCCATGCTCATTTGCTACGAGACAGGCGAGTAGGGTCGCATCATCTCGTTATCCTCGTGGTCGAGGATATGACAATGCCAGACGTAGCCTGGACCAGTGGTCGGATCGAACGGGTAGAGATTCTGCCCCACCTTGACGGCATCGACCGCCGTAGGCGTGGGAGCCCAGCGTAGCACGATCCGGGTCATCCCATGGGGATAGACTTTGATCGTATCCTTCCAGCCAGCTTCATTAGCGTTGGGCAGCGTAATAGCATCGTGCAGATAAGGTGTGACATCTGGGTTCCCTCCAAGCGCACCGCTGGCATTGGGCTCGGTGTAGGGCAGCGGCGGTCCAAAGCCAGGGCTATAGGTACCGCCAGGGAATAACGAGTTATACTTAGCCCGGTAGCGCTCGGTATCGACTTCTTGGCGGTTGAGGATCTGGAACTGGAGCAGGTGAACATGGATCGGGTGAGCATCTTCGGTCAAGTTGATAATCTCCCACTCTTCCGTCGCACCTACCTTGGGCAACTCGGTCAGATAGTTTCCATCTACAAGCTGCGAACCTGGAATCGGCGTCGTCGTGCCCTCGCGCATGCCCTCCCAATTCGTATTGTTGAGTAATACCTGAATGGGGCCACCCTGTCCCTCGACTTCGACCAGTACCAGTTGTCGTTTCACCGTGGGCTTCACCCCTGCGGGCAACGTACCGGTTCGCGGGTCCGCTAGTCGCACAATCGCCGGTGCCTGATGGGCACGTCCGCGCAAGGGCGAGCCGCTGGTGGGATCATAGGTCCTATCGGGACCAGAGGAGTGCTTCTCTACACGGAACTTCATAATGCGGCCATTCGTCTTCGCATCTAGCGGGGTCCCCCCAGACGGGTAGGGAGCCGGGGCATCATTGACAAGGACGAAATTATGACCTTCGCAGCCAGCAAAATCGACAATGATATCAGCGCGCTCAGCCGGGGCCAGTAAAAGCTCAAGCTGATTCGCGGTCTGTGGATTGTTGAGCATTACCGGCGTATCGAGCAGGCCGCCATCGGTACCGATCTGCCAGAAAACCGGGCCGGGTGCCTGGGTATCTGCATCTACCAAGCGCATGCGGTAGAAGCGAGCATTGGACCCGTTGACGATACGGAAGCGGTAGCGTTGTGGCTTGACATCAAGGTAGGGCCAAGTCATGCCATTGACCACAACCGCATCACCGAAAAACTCAGGAATCCAGAAGGGATGTATGGAAGGATTGGGCGGAGGACCATTCAGGCCAGTAGGATTATCTGTAGGAGTACCGTCGGGGAACAGCAATTGCCCATTAATATCGAACTGCCGATCCTGAATGAGCAGCTCAACTTCGCGGTCGTCGGCTGGCAGACCAAGGGGATTATCGACTCTACCAGTATCGTACTGGTCACGCAGCAGGTAACAGGCAGCAAGTCCAGAAAAGACATTGATGCGCGTTATCCCCAGCGCGTGATCGTGAAACCACAGTGTTGTAGCCAACTGGGAATTGGGGTAGCGAAAGACGCAGGCGTTGGGGGAGGTAGGTGTAACTGTGTCATAGCCTTTGCCATGACGCCCATCTGGGGTAAACCACTGATCGGGGCCGCCGTCGCACACTGAGGGAACCTCAGCTCCGTGTAGGTGCGCCACCGTGGGGATCGGCCCTCGATAAGGGTCTCTCGGTCCTGCCATATGCATGGCCACGTTCATATGCTTCTGGCCCAGCGGATCGGCCCAGTGGATTGTCTGATCAATCGTCAAGTACTTCTCAAGCTCAGATTTGCCTGGCAGAGGTAAGTTATTGACATAGGTAATCGTCGTCGGTGTGCCATGTTGTGCCTCAACCGTATAGCCAGGAAAAAAAGGTGCTCGCTGGCCGACCTTATAGCCCCAAACATACGTTCCCGCGTTAAAGGGAGCAGATAGCTTCTCATACAGGCTCGACGGCAAAATTTTCTGCTGGAACTCCTGCATAGTGACGGTGAATGAACTGGAGCTGACTCTGTGCCCTGCGAAGGTTGGTAGCCGCTCCACAAACTGCGGAATATCCGCACCGCGTAGCGGGGTCTGCACGACACCAGTGCTGAGAGGCTGCTTTGGACCAAACATGAAATGTATCTCCTTTTCACTTATTTCTGAAGTAACAATTTATGTCTCAGCAAAAATGAGTATCTCACTTCCATAGAAAAGAGAGAGCCTCACCACATAAACGATAGCCACTCAGCTTTTTAGTGTATTAGGAGGAGAAGTCACTGCCATTCTTAAAGGCCCAGGCTCAGCCTAACGTGCGTAGTGCCCACCGGCGAGGATGAAGAGAGAGGCTAGATCTTACGCCCCACCAAGATACGCCTGGCGCACCAAATCATTGGTCAGGAGATTCTGCGCCGTATCGCTCAACACAATCTTACCCGTTTGCAGGACATAGCCACGGTCAGCCAAGCTCAAGGCCATCGATGCATTTTGCTCGACAAGGAAAACCGTTACGCCTGCCTGACGAATACGCGTAATGATACTAAATACTGTCTCCACCAGAATAGGAGAGAGACCCATTGATGGTTCGTCCATACATATTAAGCGCGGGCGAGACATCAATGCACGAGCCATTGCCAACATTTGCTGCTCACCGCCGGACATAGTACCCGCAACCTGCTTCAAGCGCTCTTTGAGACGAGGGAAGATCTCGTAGACGCGCTCCATATCTGCCTTAATTTCAGCACGATCTCTGCGGGTGAACGCACCCATCTCTAGATTCTCTAGTACAGTCATGCGAGCAAAGATGCGACGCGCCTCGGGGACAAGTGCCATACCAGAGGCCACAATATCACCTGGCAGTATATGATCGATGCGCTTTCCCTCAAACTCGATCATGCCACGCTTCGGTCGCAGCAGACCAAAAATGGTTTTCATCGTCGTTGTCTTACCTGCAGCGTTCGCTCCCAATAGACAGACGATCTCGCCCTTGTTGACCTCAAGCGAGACATCATGCAAGACCTGACTTGGACCATAGAAGGTATCTACATGTGAAAGTTGTAGCATTGCAAATGCAGTTTTTTGCCCAACTTGTGAAGTATGAGTAGAAGGCTGCATGCTCACCTCGTTTTCTCTGCGTTATTCATGCGTGTTCTGGTCAGAGGTCGTTGGCTTGCCAAGATAGGCAGCAATGACACGCTCATCACGTCGTATTTCATCAGGTAACCCTTCTGCAATCTTACGTCCATAGTCAAGCACGGCAATACGGTCGGATATGCCCATTGTTACCGTCAACTTATGCTCGATCAACAAGATAGTGAGGCCAATCTCATCACGCAAACGACGCACATATTTAACCGCTTCCAGTGTCTCTGCCTCATTCATGCCTGCAGTCGGCTCATCTAATAACAGAAGTTGAGGTTTTGCAGCGAGCGCACGTGCAATCTCAACACGCCTGCGATCAGCATAAGAGAGATTGATTGCGTACTCCTCCTGTCGCTCTATCAAGGCAGAACCGAAGAAACCGAGAAGATCAAGTGCCCGTTTGCGTGCCTCCGCCTCCTCATGCAGCACACGAGGTGTACGCAAGAGAGAATCCAACACACTGGCCTTGAGCTGCGTATGCTGACCCACCAGCACATTTTCCAGCACGGTCATATTGTTGAACAGACGAATGTTCTGAAAAGTGCGTGCAATACCGCGTACTAGCACCTGATCGGGCTTGAGACCCACCAGCGATTTGCCTTGCAGACGAATATCGCCAGATGTTGGGCGATAGATACCGGTAATCAGGTTAAACACAGTCGTCTTACCCGCCCCATTGGGACCGATAATACTCACAATCTCTTTCGGTCTGATTTGTAAATTGACATCCTGTACAGCAACTAGACCGCCAAAGCTCTTGTTTACATTCACCAACTCTAGTATTGACGCAATTGTAGGCTGGACGGCGACTCCCTCCAGCCTCACGCGTTTGATACTCATTGCAACACTTCTCTCCTGCTGTTACTCTACATGCACTTCGGACTCGAAGCCTGGTGCTCCTGGTGTTGCGTCCAGTGAACTTATCTCGACCGCCTCGTCAGGTGCTTCTATCCGCTGCAATTCACGCCGCCTACGTGTGCTCGGCAGTAGACCCTCTGGGCGGAAAATCATAATCACAATCAGAACGATTCCGAAAATCAGGTTTCGAATATTGCCGAAGGAGAAATTAGGGAAGACATGCACAATCAGTGCATTGATGGGATATATTATACTGCTTGGGTTGGTAGCCAAAGTATCGAGTTGTGAGAGGATCAGTACGTTGATAGCGTAAACAGCTAACGCTCCAACGATCACGCCTGGAATACTACCAAGACCACCGATAACCACCATGGCAAGGTAAATGACCGAGTCGCTAAAACTAAAGCTGTCTGGTGACACCCCACCCAGCTTTGCAGCATAGTAAGCCCCTGCGATACCTGAAAAAAATGCTCCGGCAGCGAATGCAAACAATTTGGTGCGCACGAGGTTGACCCCCGACGAGGCTGCAGCAACCTCATCCTCACGGATAGCAATCCATGCACGACCTAAACGAGAGTCACGTAAGCGAACATTGGCAAGCAACACGAATGCAATGAGCACTAGTATCAGATAGTAGTAAGGAAGCGGCGTAGACACTGTCCAGCGGATACCAGGAAACGCGGGTGAGTAGACACCAGTAAGGCCATTGGTGCCATTGGTATATTTATCCATATTCAGAAAGATAATAGGCACAATCTCACCAAATCCCAGTGTTACGATAGCCAGGTAATCTCCACGCAGGCGCAATGTTGGCGCTCCGAGCACCACTCCCCAAAATGCTGCAATCAGCGCCGTCACCAGCACCATTGGCCAGAAAAACCATGGCCATATCTGTGGATTCACTACAATACCTGTTAACACTGTGAACTGCTGTGAACCAACCATGCCCCAGGTATAGGCACCGATAGCAAAGAAGGCAACGTAGCCGAGATCAAGTAGACCTGCAAAACCCACAACAATGTTGAGGCCAAGTGCCAGAATCACATAGCGACCTGCATCTCCATAATTAGCCAGACGACCTGCTGTGCCAAAACCAAACAGGAAAGGATCAAGTACAGGATAGAAGAGTAGGAAAGCAAAAAGGAGCAGGATGTAAAAACGCTGAGCACCGGTGCTTTGTAATGGCAGGTCGTTAGGTACTAGATCCTTCACTTCTTCCCGTACACGGGTAGCAGAAAGCACCTCAAGTTGACGACTTTTGTTCGCAGCAGCATTGTTTGTGCCATTGCTTTTTTCAGCAATGGTACGTCGCAAGGCAATCAGGCCACCTAAGCGCCCTAGAAAATAGCCTGCGACAGGTAGAATGAGTGTACGAACA
Source organism: Ktedonobacteraceae bacterium (assembly GCA_019240835.1). GTDB lineage: Bacteria > Chloroflexota > Ktedonobacteria > Ktedonobacterales > Ktedonobacteraceae > JAFATZ01. Next base: position 8,533 of record JAFAXQ010000167.1, on the reverse strand, counting down.
GCTACCCAAGCCAAAAGCAGGAGCGGCAGTTGTCCCACGAAGTAAAAGATCAGATCAGCAATCAACCATACCGATGCAAATAGTGCCGCAAACCAGAAACCACCTGCTGTGGCACGTTCTATTAACATGCCTCGTTGCTTACTATTGGTAACTTTCAGCGTGTCTAGTGGTGGAGGAGTTTCGTAGTGACTTGCTTTACGCACACGACCACGCACGTAAAGATAGGCGGGCCAGATAATAGCACACACGGCAAGGCCGATAAACAGGTCGTTGAAAACAATCACCATAAAGATAGGGAGCAAGGCGAAGATCGCTACGTCGGTCCATAGCCCGAGCAGGCCACGGCGACCGCTATCAGCCGCTACTAGATAACCCACAAACGTTATTATTACGCTATAGAAGATAACTATAAAAATAGCCGCCTGGATAAGGGACGCAGTATCGGAACCAGCAAGCCCTGGCTGAAACAAGCCGAGCAGTACATTATTGACAATAGCTTCCCCACTCCAGACAAAGGTAAACACACTTATAGGGACAAGCAGTGCCACAACCCATTTGAGCAAGACAAAGCGCGTTTGCATCATTCTTCTTCCCTTTACACCTTTTCAGGAACCTGCTGCCCCAAGAGACCAGAGGGGCGGAAAACCAGGATCAGAATGAGAATAGCAAAAACGACAGCCTGCGACCAAGCTAGACCACCATGTGGCAGTCCATATGGTAGGTCCCTGTCAGGAATAAATATTACCAGTGCCTCGATCAGACCTATCAACAAACCTCCGAGCATAGCGCCAACAATGTTGCCGATACCACCTAATACTGCCGCAGTAAAGGCAATCAGACCTAAGCGGAAACCGATATCAAACTTTGTAACACTGATTTGCAACGAATAGATGAATCCTGCCGCACCTGCAAGTCCAGCACCAATAAAGAAGGTGACTGCAATAATGCGATCAACGTTCACACCCATAAGCGCTGCCGCTTCACGATCCTGGGCCACAGCACGCATAGCGCGCCCAACGCGTGTGCGACTAATCAATACATGAAGACCTATCATTAACGCAACTGAGACAACAATTACCAATATGTCGGTATTATTAATAACTATCGGGCCTAGATAGTAAGGGATCTTAGGAATAATTGCTGGGAATGAGACCGGTGTGAGACCCAACGTAAATTTGCCGAGATCCTCCAGAATTAGCGAGACACCGATAGCTGAGATAAGCGGAGCAAGGCGTGGAGCATTACGTAGCGGACGATATGCAACACGTTCCATCACTACCCCTAGTATTGCACAAACAAGCGTTGCACTGAGAAAAGCTACAAGCACTATACCCACCAGCGCCCATCCCGCAGGTTTCGACGAATCAGTAATACCAAACACATTTATGACGGTGAGAGAGACAAGGGTACCAATCATGAAGATATCGCCATGAGCAAAGTTGATCAATTCGATAATACCATAGACCATCGTGTATCCCAGAGCGATAAGTGAATAAATTGCCCCAGTCGCAATACCGGTAACTAATAACTGAAACAAAAGGGTCATAACATATCAACCTCACCCTGAGAATATTTTATTATATTATACACAAGATCAGCAGAAGATGTAATAAAGAAGGGAAGGAGCCATACAGAAGCAATCTGTTGACTCCCCCACCACTTCTTAGCATGAGCGACAATTACGGTACAGTTACTACAGCATGAGCTGTCCAATCGGGCTTGCCGCTCACAGTAGCAACTTGGTAGATCGTGAAGATCTTGTTTGTCGTGTCGCCATTCGCATCGAAGGACGTGTGACCAGTGGCCCCATCATAGGATATACCCTTCAGGGCATCAATGACTGCCTGACGGAATACCTGCGCTTGCGCACTATCACTCGAGTCCTTAGGTGTATGCGTCTTAGCGAGGGCTACCTTGATCGCTTGAATAAGGATGTTCATCGCGTCATAGGCAGTTGCGCTATAGGGTCCCACGTCACCGCCATAGGCAGCCTTATAGTCCTTGACGAAGGTTTGGGCGCTAGCAATTTTGTTCGCATCTGGGGCTGCCACAGTAGCAAAGATTGGCCCACCCGTCACTCCAACGGCCCGAGCAACGCTAATATCCTGTATGCCATCACCTCCTGCGTACGCGGTATCTTGCAGCGCAGGATTGGCCTCCATTTGCTTACGAATCAGTGTACCACCATTGGCATACACACCTCCAAAGTAGACCACGTCAGGACGGGCGGCTGCAACCGCATCCAGTACTTGAGTATATGAGGTGGTACTCTTGATGGAGTGACTCTTATCATCGACAACCTTGCCCCCTAGGCTCTTCCACTCCTGGACGAAGTACTTGGCAATACCAGCACCGTACGTTTCGGTATCGTCAATCACATATGCCTTCTTGTATTTTAACTGTTTGTAGAGGTAGTCGGCCATCGCTGGCCCCTGATGGTCATCCGTTGCAGCAAGGCGGAAGTAGGTGACCTTACCTGTTGGGCGTAGCGCCGGAACCTGATCGTCCGCTCCAGTGCAACCGACCTCAGCGCCGCGCTTGGTAAGGCAGGGATTGGTGTTAGACGGGCTAATAAGGGCAATGGGAGCATTGTTTGCAATTGGCATTTCACGTTGAGCCACACTGCTATTGAAAGGTCCAACAATGCCAGCAACCAATGCATCACCAATTAGCTCGGTAACGTTATTTGCACCTTTAGCTGGGTCATGGACGCCAGCAACCCCAACATCGTCTTTAGGCACAAATTGGAGAGTATAGCCGGGTATTGTCTTCTTGTCGTTAGCTTGTTTGACTGCCAATGCAGCACCATTCTCGGTTGACTTGCCAATGCTTGCATCTCCACCTGATACAGGGAAATCGGTAGCAACCTTGATGATAGTAGAGCCGCTGGCACTGGTAGTTCCGGTACCAGTACCAGACCCACAAGCTGCCAGCAACCCTAGCAGCAGGGGAATGCCCATCATAAGGGCCAAAATACGAGACAAACGCTTCTGCATAGTGCAGTAGCCTCCTTTGGTAATATCAAGCATACTTAGTTTTTCTTACAGATGAGGAATCACAGAAAGGTGAACTTCCCCTTTAAATAAAAGGATTGCCCTTCTCTTATCATGATACTACGTCAACAGTGCAGTAAATCTCACCAGTTCATGTATATAATTGCTTAGTTTTAATGAACACTGCTTTGAAGGGGTTATATACCACTACCCACATCCAACTCACGAGTTAACAACTAGCGCAAGTATATACAAATGTCACTATGTTGTCAACATGTACAGAAGCGCTCAAACGCCCTTATAACTTGCCGGCGTGTTTGCTCTAAGGAGCCACTATTGTCGATTACCTCGTCAACCAGCGGCAATCGCGCACTGATGGAAGGTTGTGCATGAAGGCGAGCCAGCGCTTCCTGCTTGGTCATGGAGCTTCGCGCCAACAGACGTGCAAGTTCTTGCTCTTCTGAACAAACGACTAGCCATTTACTCCGGCATAGCTTTGCTGAACCACCCTCTAGCAGCTTCACAGCGTCGATAATGGCGATACCATTCTCACTCACTGCAGTCAGTTCATTCATGACCGCTATGGCGACAGCTGGATGAACGATGCGTTCCAGGCAACGCATCGCCTCGGCATCCTGAAAGACACGCGCTCCCAGCGCTTTGCGATCAATACTGCCGTCTGCTGCCAGAATGATAGGGCCAAATGCCTTGACGACTTGCTTAGCGACTGGCTGTCCACCATCATAGAGATGATGCACGATGGCATCTGCATCGATGTAGCGTTCGGCCCCTAGTTCCAGCAGCATATGCCCCACAGTAGTTTTGCCGCAGGCGATATTCCCGGTGAGACCAATAACACGCGGCATAGTATGCTTTCCTTCCAAAAAGTACTTTTTCGTATCACAATGACATCATGTAGCGTAGAATAGTAGACGCTATCACTATACTACCAATAGCAAGGAGAATGCGGTGAGCAGACGCCTTGGACTTATCGTAGGTGTCAATCAGTACCAAGATGCCACATTTCGACCACTCCAATTTGCAGAGAAGGATGCGCGGGCATTGGCCCAGTGGCTCGTTAACATAAAAGGAGGGCAATGGTCACCAACGGATGTACAGCTTGTCCAGGGAGAATACGCCACACGCGAACTCGTTGAAGCGCTTATCACACAATTATGTCTTACCGTGGCTGAATCAGGTGATCTCGTACTTATGTACTTCGCAGGGCATGCCTACATGGACGAGAAAAGCGGTGATGGCTATCTCGCCTTGGCAAATACATACTACTACGACACAAACACGGGCCTTCATCTTCGATCATTCGCACAACGGGTCATGGCACACAGCCGGGCCTCTCATATTCTCTGCATTTTCGATTGCTTTCAGACAGGACGACTCTGGAGTGTAAGTCGTACCTCGCCCTATGACTCTAGACCTTTGCTTAGCTCTACACTGGCACAAGCACTTGCACAACAAGGCAACAGGCTATTTCTCTGCTCGTGTCGAGGCAATGACATAGCTCCAGAAGCTGGAGAGCGCGATATCGGACTTTTTATGTATCGTGCTCTTGTCGGCCTTTCTGGACTGGCTGTTGATGCGGCAACGCAACAGGTGACCTTGCAACGCTTGCTCCCTTTTCTCTCTAGCAATCTTGCTGAGCAACAGCGCCCGGTCCTGTTCGGTCAAGAGCAATTCCCCTTTGTATTGGTTGGAGATAGCACCTCTCTTTCTATACTGCAACACGCATCGCCTGCCTTGGGGTCTTCACTCCCACCAACTCAGCAGGTTCAGGGTCAACCTTCTCCTCAAGTTTCGCCTACAGCCGTCGCTCAATTATCACCACAGTCGACACGTACAACGTCGGGCTACTTGTTCGCTAGTGCTATTGAGCAACATCGCCAACAGCAGTGTCAGCTTCTCCTCGATCAGGTACGACAATGCATGAGTATGCAAAATCCGGCAGAGGCATACAAGACAGTAGAATATGTGCTTCAGGTTGCGCCACGTGACGTTGCTGCACTCATACTCAAGGCACAACTGCTAAGCGCGATGGGACATTTTCAGCAGGCTCTAGCCGTGGTTGAGCAAGTGGTACAGCTCGACCCAAACAATGTCTTGGCATGGAATATGCGCGCTGTTCTTCTCTCCAACCTTGGACAGTATCAGATAGCGCTTGCTTCTATCGAACACTCACTTGAACTAGGCGTGACCAACGCTGAAACACATACGATCAAAAATAATATTATGGCACAGTTGGCTACCGCCCAGAGTACACAGCGCTATCAACCCCAAATTGTAGAGAAACACCGAGAAGGACCGCTTCCACTTTTGAGAGGTGCAGCGATTGATGCTCTCGCCTTTCTCGTAGGTGCAATTGGCTCTTTTCTTCTACTATCCGCGAGTGTGCCAAGTAACATGGCGCTGGCGTTACAAAGTGCCGCTCTGGCAGTATTATGTGTAAATGCTGCCACAGGTGCATACCGCTACGGTTTTGTGCGGCTGCTATTCGTAATGGGAATAACTGTATTGGCAACAGGTTCACTAGGGACACTCTACACCTTTGGCTATACACGCATTCTCGCAGTTCTCAAGACCCACCCTATGCTGCTTCTACCCACACTTTTCTGTATAGCCTGGGTGGTACTGGTAAGCATACTGCCACTATTGTCAGGTATGGTAGGGTTTATTATCGCTAGGGCGACTAGGCCAACTTGGTAGGGATGGCTCTACGCCACCCCTACCAGGTGCTCCCACTCCGCAAGCAGCATGTTCACCTGCTCTTTGGCCTGCTCATACTCTACCGACGACTGTGCGAGTTGTACGGCATCGGCCTGTAGGGCTGCTTGATTTAGAGCCTCTTCTATCGCCTTCACATACTGCTCTGCTTTCTCAATATCATGTTCTACATCTTCTACGGTGCGCGTCCTTGCTGCGGGTGCCTTTTTTCCATTGGCCTTTGTTGAGGATTGAATAGACTTTTCGCGAGAGGTTGTCTTTACAGCAGAAGTGGAACCATCAAGCATGAGACGCTGCTTGTGTGTGCGATACTCGGTGTAGTTGCCCAAGTAAGCAATTAATGCGCCGTCTTCGATAGCCCACACTCTAGTTGCTAGCCGATCAATGAAGTAGCGATCATGGGAGACAAAGAGCAGTGTTCCCTCGAATTCACTGAGAATCTCTTCAAGAAATTGGCGCGACTGTAGGTCAAGATGATTTGTAGGCTCGTCTAGCACCAAGAAATTAGAACCTTGCAACGTTAGCTTTGCCAGAGCCACGCGGCTACGCTCACCGCCACTGAGTGCTCTTATAGGTTTGAACACGTCATCGCCAGAAAAGAGAAAACGCCCAAGGAATCCACGTGCGCTCTCCTCGCTCAATGCAGCTACTTGGCGGATCTCATCAATAATAGTGCGTTCCATGTTGAGTCCTGCGTGGGTCTGCGCATAGTAGCCAACACGGACATTATGGCCCAGGTTGACTTGCCCACTTACGGGTGGAATTTCACCAATAAGCGTCCTTAACAGTGTTGTCTTGCCAGCTCCGTTTGGTCCAATCAACCCAACGCGATCCCCGCGCAGCAATTCCAGGTCGGTTACCCGTACCAACACATTCGACTCAACAGCAGGATGTGCAATGCGTTTTCCGCCTCCATAGCCTACACTCAGTTTACGTGTGGTAAGCACTACAGTACTACCGACACTCAATGGAGCGAACTCAAAATGAAGCTCAGGGAAATCCTGAGGACGCTCAACGCGCTCCATACGATTGAGCAGTGTTTGGCGACCTCGCGCCTCACGACTACGTTGTCCGGCTTTATAGCGACGAATAAACTCCTCAGTATGTGCGATATAGGTCTGCTGAGCCTTGTACTCGCGCATACGTCGTTCCATGCGCTCTTCACGCAAACGGAGATACTTGCTATAGTTGCCAGGATACTCCTCAATCCGCCCAAAAGCTAGTTCGATGGTACGCGTCACAATCGAGTCGAGAAAGTAACGGTCGTGAGCCACCACGACCATCGCTCCTTTCCAAGCAGCGAGATACGTCTCCAACCACTCAAGCGTCGCGAGGTCGAGATGGTTTGTGGGTTCGTCTAGTAGAAGGAGGTCGACATCCTGAAGCAACAACTTTGCTAGCGCGGCACGGGTCTGCTGCCCACCACTTAAGTGCATGATAGGCGCATTCTGCTGCTCTTGCGTGAAGCCTAGGCCATCCAACACCTGGTCCACGCGATTTTCATACGTATAGCCCCCGCCATGTTCATAGCGACTCTGAAGGTCATCATAGCACGCTAGCAACCGGTCATGTAACGCTGCGTCTTCTTGTACTGCTGGCAAGGCCATTTCCTGGGCCAGTTCGCTTAACTCGCGCTCCCACAGATGCAACTGTGCAAACACTGTCAACATCTCTTCACGTAATGTATGCTGCGGTTGAAAATCCACTGTTTGCGAAAGATATCCGACACGTGTATTGCGTGCGATGGCAATCATGCCCTCATCGGGTTCTTCATCACCAGCTAGAAGAGTAAGAAGTGTTGACTTGCCTGTGCCATTCGGCCCAATCAGCCCAATGCGGTCCTGTTCTCCGATTTGAAAACTTACTCCCGCAAAAATGCGTTCAGCACCAAAAGACTTCCCTACCTGTGTTACATTGACAATTGGCATATTTTTCACCTAATAATCTATAGCTTTTTCTATTGTATCTGCCATGCAGTGTGCGATAATAACGTAATTGACACAAGTTAGAGGGTGTGTTTCACACCCTCGACAAATTGGTCTGCTCTGCTTTCTCATAACAAAGAGATTTGTGCTCTCATCAAGCTGTCAAAACTTTTGGTCGCGGAATAGGTCTGCCTAAAGCCTCATTTGCTTCAATCCAAGCTTGAATGGCTTCTAAACCGTTCCTAACAGCCTCTTCGTGAGAATCGCCATGCGTTCTACACCCCGGAAGCTCAGGAACATCAACGAGGTACGCTTGATCTTCCTGACTCCATTGAATAAACATCGAATAGTGATCGTAGAGATGTCTATGCATTTACATATCCTTTAGGGCTTTCAAGGCTGCTTCGACATCACGCACCTGATAAGGTTTCGCATCATTACCATCCTTACCAGCAAGCACCACTGTGGTAACCAAAGTGGGATGGTTCCAGACAGTATGACTTCCTCGCGTTCTAGAGAGGAAGAAGCCCGCCTTGCTCAATCGGGCTTTCAATTCACGTATCTTCTGCGGCATCGCATCTGCTGAGAGTTCGAGCATAGATACACTTATACTATATCACAGTTTGGCTGCATTACAACAGAGGGGCGTGTAAACCCCTGAAGTCAAGACAAATCGGGTTGGCTACCCCAAGCCATTATGATATAGTTCCAAAGCGCATAGCGATTTGTTGTGTTTACACGGCAAGCCGTGAGGGCTGAACTACATAGGCCGCTACTCCCTTTGCAAAGGCATCGGGTCTACGTTTGCGCAAGATGTTATATGCACCATTGATATCCGCACAGATTATACGCCCATCTTTGCTGCGGTACAAGCGCTTT
>JAFAXQ010000154.1 GCA_019240835.1 Ktedonobacteraceae bacterium | reverse complement strand
GCGAGGCAGCTAATATGACACAGGCACAATTAGCTGAGAAATGGCCCCAAGCAGGCGGTGGGATTGGAGTAAGTGTACGTTACGTATCTGATGTTGAACGCGGTATAAAGTATATTGCTGATTCTCAGACACTTCGCCGCTTATGTGATATCTTAGATATTCCCCTCTGGAAAGTGGGTTTGAGTGAGTATGACCCTTTTGATCCTACTACGTTGCCAGGAAAAGGGAAGTACCTCTACGACGAGACGTTAGATGCGATTGAGGCTCTTATTGATAATGCGTGGATATTGAGACAGACAGCTTCTTTTCCTGTCGTTACTAAGAATATTGAAAGGCTCGACAATTTATTTACGTATATACGTGTCTATACTTCTCATCAAGCAAGACAGGAAACAAGGTACAACAAGCTCTATGTACAGCTTTTGCGGCTGAAGGGCATGGTGTATGTAGAGGAAAGAAACGAGGCAGAAGCTACTCGTTCATTCAATACGATGCGCGAGATTGCGGAAGAGATAGGTGATCCAGTAGGCTTAGCTCTCGCTTGTATGGGTATAGGTACAGGTTATTCGAGAACAGGCAACCATAAAGAGGCAATCAGGTATTTAGAACAAGCTCGTGACTACACATTTGAGACGAGTAGGCAATTATCGGGCCTTGTCACTGCCTATTTAGCACGCTCTTATGCAAAAGATGGCGATAGCTACAACTTTGAAAGAACCATAGACACATCATATAGGATTGCGAAGAATTTGGGGAAGGCATATGGAGATGGTACAGATTTTTGTATCCATACCTTGAGCGACATACTGGAAGAGAAAACTAATGGATGCATAGAGTTAGGGTTGGGAAAGAAGACGATGAGCATGCAAGAGGAAATAGAGAAGCAAATAAAGCAGGATAACAATAACTATCTGGATGCGTGGATACCTTTGGACTACGCGCAGGCTTACCTCATTATGGATGAGGTAGAAGCATCTATGATGGCACTGTCTGATTTTTATGAGAGGATGACGAAACAATTACAATCACCGCTCGTGTTCACGAAAATAAACATCCATATGCTGAAACTGACCGAGAAAGGCTATGATGACGTGAAGGCAGTAAGAGAATTCAAAGAGAGATTGTATGAGCAGAACCGTGGATGAACACGGAGAGGGGCATAAATAGCCCTACTTGCCCATCTCTTCTGCTTCTCAGATAGCCTATTTATCCTACTTGCTATTCCAAGCTTCTGTCCCTATGAGCCGTAAACCTCAGACAATACCGTACTTTCTGCCAAAGTGAGAGTGCTGGCTCAGTGTCACGGAAGCTGTCATGAATTGTCACATGTGCAACTGTCGTTTGACTCAAATCTGACGGAGTTCCCCAAACGTCTACGCCCTGTTTGATGAGATCAAGATGCTCATGATTTGCCATTTCTTTCCTTCTTTCCTCTGTCTATCCAAGTATGTGGCACTTGTTCGATAACGCACAGAATACGTTCAGCGATGCTATGCATCACTTTTCCTCTAGCCAGTCTCTTAATCCAACGAGATGTTCGCCTCTGACTGGTCAAAAGGTGGACTACACTTTAAATTCACTTGGCGACTGGTGGTGGCCCACAATTCCCTACCTGCACAGTGACACTATTAGCTTCCCCTTGGATCGTGATGGAGGTGCTACACCCATTATAGATGTCTGCTTCTATAGGCTGATTCGTTGCTCCTGCTGTCAGTATGCCTGACGGTGGCTTTGTTGTTCCACTGGTTGTATGCCAGGAGGTGGTGGTACCTGTATCAAACCAAGTAGCCTTTACTAGGTTGGTAAGCAGAACTGTGCAGGCCCAATAGTATCCCCCCAACTGCAACGGGCCCTGCGGTGGCAAGTAGTGATACGTACATGCGCCCGCTGTTGCGGCAATGCGATGCGGCTGCAGCACTGGACAATCCGTTATCTGCACACTGACGCTATTAGCTTGCCCTTGGACTGTGATGATGGACGACGAGCTGGTACAATAATACACTCCTAAAAAGACTGTTATGGGCTGATTCGTTGCTCCCACCGGTAGCACGCCTGACGGTGGAGTTGTTGTTCCCTGAGTTGTTTTCCAGGAATCAGCCGCATCTCCTGTATTGCTGAGCGAAAGCGTGCATTCCAACCCATCAAGATCAGTAAGGAAACACCATGTCTGCTGTGACGGTCTCTTCTGTAATTCTTGGAATACATCTATTGTACTCGACGTGACGACCAGCCTGGGTCGCAGCGGAACGACTGTCATGGAGACGACTGCTTGCTGCGGTTGACCGACAGCAGGGATAATCGTAACGGTTGCAGAGACGAGTCCCTGGGCAGATGTGCTAGCTGTGGCTGTGAAGGGAATCTGGTCTGTTCCGTTGGGGGCTATCGTACCGTTGCTGGGTTTACTAAGCTGCAACCACGATGAACCATCCCCTTGCCCCTGCCAAGTCAAAGGTTGACCTCCGCAATTGCCGAAGGTAACTGTGCCTGTGACACTTTGTCCTAGCCGTACTTGTCCCAAGTCTACACCTTGCACATGACAAAGCTGAGCAGGTGGCGGCGCTGTCTGAACTATCTCAACAGAAACTGTTACCGCTTGAGTCCCTCCGTTGGAGGTGATGGAGATGCTGGTACGGTATTTTCCAGCATGCTCTGAACCCACACGAGCAGTTACTGAAATTTGACCACCGCCGTTGGGGACCACGGTACCATTGCTGTTATTAATAGAAACTCCACCCCAGCCGTCCTTCTGCTGGATGCTCCACTGGAGCGGCTGTCCCCCACAGTCGCCGATCGGAATGGTGCCTGAGATACTTCGTCCTATCTCTACCTGCCCTAAGTCTACATCTTTTACCTCACAGAGTTGCGCTGGTGATGGTGGAAGCGAAACTACCGTCATGGTGACCGTTGCCTGCTGGGACTGACCGACAGCAGGGATGATCGTTACAGGAACAGAGAGGAGCCCCAGTTCAGATAATGGAACAATCGCAGTGAAGGAAATGTGCTCAGTCCTGTTGGGAGCAAGAGTACCACTACTCTTGTTAAGCTTCAGCCAGGAGAAGTCGACCCCTAGTTCTTGCCAGACCAAAGGCTGCTCCCCGCAATTGCTAAAAGTAATTGCACTCAAGACCCTCTTTCCCGGCTGCACTTTCCCCAAGTCTACACCTTTTAGACGACAGAGTTGTGCTGGTGGTGGCAGAACTACTCTGGAGGAGCCAGAAGCGTCTCGAGGGAAGAGCAAGCTAGGACTGAGAAGCATAAGAATAGCAACGGTGAGCAAGAGCAACGGAGTTGCTGTAAGTGCGCCAGCCATGCCCCCAGTGTGCAGATGAGGCAGATCTGAAGGAGAGAGGTCCGGAAATTCCTTCCTCCTGGACGGCTTTAAAGGGCCTCCGCATTTAGAGCAAAATTTGGCTGTATTGGGATGGTCTGACGTATGGCAGCGTCTACAGGTTTGCACTCTCTCTCCTTCCTGATCGCTCTTCGCGTGTTTACATCAGACTGTCTCGCATTTGCTCAAGGAGAACAGAGATCTTCCCCAAACTGTCCGAGATCTTTTCCTGTGTCTGTTGATCTTGTTGATAGAGATCACCTAACCACTGCGCTTGTTCGGAGGTTCTCGTCTCTATATTCTGCAGCAGACGAGAGAATTCCTTTTGCAAGGCATATTGTTGCTGAGATAACACCTGCAATCCCAGCAAGCTAGAGGAAGTAGGAGCCTGTTGAAGCAAGTTGGAGATGCGCTCCAATGCCTCAATACAAGCATCTTGCTTTTGAAGTTGCTGTTGGAACTGTTGCTGAAGTGACTCCAACTGCGACGAGTCTTGTTGAAGCACTCTAACAAGTTGACCAAGTTTGTCGAAGGCATCTGGATTCGCATTTTGTAGGCTGTACTTGATCACCCATGCCAAAAAGGTAACAACAATAAGAAGAAGAGCGGCAGCTTCAACAAGCGTTCTCAAAACATTCCAAGGGAAGACAAGGTGTGTGTTTTGGAGCCAAGAGGTCGTGAAACCCCAAGCCGTGTTATCCTTGATGTTAGCGAACAAGTAAGCAGGTATGATCTGAACAAGCAGAGCTACGATAACAGCTGTCCATATCCAAATCGTTACCTCCGAAACCTGCTTGGCAACGCTATAGATCTTCCATGAAGGTAGACGTCGCTTGGGCCTTTGCTCTTGTTGCTCCATAAGGATGTGTCCTCCTTGCTGTTTTATCCTACTTCCTATCCCAAGCTTCTGTTCCTAATGAGCCGTAAGCCCCGATTTACACTCTCTCCTTGACTGGATTCAACCTAGTACCATAGTCAATAACCTGCTGTTTCTGAATATATGACCTAATATCACTTCTTGCCTTCGCTGCAACTTCATAATCACTTGAGTTTGCTATCACAATTATATATGTTTTGTAAGTACTAAGCGGCACAAGGGTTACACTAGCAGATACATCGCCGCTCGTACCAATAATAAGAAAGTTATCTGAAGCTGCAATCGTGCAACCAATACTCTGGAGAGCTTCCTTTGCAAAGTGTTGGCAATAGCTTAAAGGATTGCCCTTGGTAAATGTTCCCCAATGAGACGCTGGTCTACTTGCCGCCCGTGCAGGCGAAGACACGCCAAGAGTAAATAATGTCCCTACCGCTCCTGCCCATCCACCTAATAATATCCTACGACGGTTAAGTTGTGTTGCCATAGACTTCAGATTGAACATAAAATTCTCCTACTGTAAAGCATCATATTTGACTTGGTAGCATCACCCTCTGCTTAGCATCTACTCAAGTTGATCTCTGTAACGAGATATCTCATATTGAGGTTTGCGGGCAGGTTACACTACAAGTATTACTCTCAGATATAAAAGCCAATACCCACTGTTCGTCAAAATCTGGACACACTCGCAAGATTCTGAATAATATCGAATCCTGATGATTACTATACATTCGGCTGACACAATCGGCTTGAGAAGCCAACTTGCCGTTATGTGAATGTACACTGATTAACCGGATTTGATATAAGAAACTGTCTGAAAAGTCATCTCAAGTGGCTCCAGAAGGGGCATGAGCAACGACAGTCAAGCACATTTTCAGACAGTTTCTAAGGCCTATTAGGCCCTCTTAGCGATGACTGTACGATCCTGTTGCGTTTGTGGTTCCGTAGTGTTATCATAGCACAACAATAGCGCCATATGCAAGAGCTATTCTATGTGATAATTGACGAGTTGCACTCGAGGCTGTTTCAGATAAGCGCACACCGTGCTCTCAAAGCAAAATGGTATGGCTCCTAAGTTAGCCACTTAGCTGCGCAAATCGCCTCCACTTCCGCCACCGTCTTAGCATTAACAGCCCTCTCCGCCAACACCGCTAATTCCTGAGCGGTTCGACCTGTCAGAGCAGTTCTGATTGCTGGCAGAGCAGTGGGAGTCATACTTAGCTCGTCAACGCCGAGCGCAACGAGTAGAGGGGCGAGGTGGGGATCACTAGCGATCTCGCCGCAGACGGCTACAGGTTTGCCTGCACGGTGTCCAGCGTTGGCTATCTGTTGGATGAGCCGCAAGAGAGCAGGCTGCATGGGATTGTAGAGAGTGGCAACGGCGGTGTTGGTACGGTCGGCGGCCAGAGTGTATTGTAGGAGGTCGTTGGCACCGATGCTGAAGAAGTCGGCAAGCTCCGCCAGTTCGGTGGTCATCACAGCGGCGGCTGGTACCTCAATCATGATGCCGAGAGGAATGTGTGAGGAAGCAGGGGGTGTGAGAGCCTGACGTTGTGTCAGTTCTGCCTGCACGTCCGTGAAGAGGGTGCGGATCGTGCGTAGCTCCTCGACGGTGCTCATCATGGGGAACATGATGTGTAACTCGACTCCCGTATCACTAGCTGCAAGCAGCAGAGCGCGGAGTTGCTGCTTGAGCAAATGCTGATGGGCGAGGTGGATACGGATGCCACGCAATCCCAGTGCCGGATTAGCTTCTGTGGTAGTGCCGATGATTTGTTGCAGCGCTGGTAGCGGTTTATCGGCTCCAGCGTCAAGCGTGCGTACGACGATAGGTCCTACTGTAGAGGCTTCGCGGTCTCCACGAAATGCTTGAAAGACGCGTGTGTAGTGTGTGCGCTGCTCTTGCTCATCCGGTAGAGTAGTGGCACCTGCGAAGAGAAACTCGGTGCGCAACAAGCCTATACCCTCGGCTCCCCACAGCCTTGCTGCCTCGGCCTCTGCTTCGCTGCCCACATTCGCTCGTAGCAGAATGCGCCTGCCCTCAATCGTCAAGGGAGCCATGTTGCTCTGTGCTGCTGCTTTTAGCGCGCTCTGCTGCTGTCGCCGCTCAGTAATGCGCTGTGTGAGTGTATTGCGTAGCTCGTCGCTGGGATGCAGGTAGAGCAGGCCCGCGTCGGCATCCAAGCCTAGTTCGTCATTGGAGTGAATACGTTCCAGGAGCGATTCATCGAGTCCGGCGATGGCAGGTATACCTAGTGCGCGTGCGAGAATTGCGGCGTGGGAGGTTGCACCTCCCTGCGTGGTACAGATGCCCAGCACGATTTCGGGGTGCAGTTGTGCGGTGTCTGACGGAGTGAGGTCACGGGCAACGAGAATAATGGGTTTGCTTAAGCTACTGAGGTCTTGCTGTACTGCGTGTGGGCCGCCCAGACGTTGCACGGCTCGACTAGTTGCGTCACGCACATCGGCAGCCCTGGCTGCTAACACAGGGTTATCCAGTTTTGCAAGTTGGGAGGCATACTGTTCTGCTGCTAGCGTAAGAGCAGAAGAGGCGTCGAGGTGCTGATCTTCAATTAGGTGTGTTGCAGTCTCGTGCAATGCGGGGTCGCGCACTATCAGAGCCTGTGCTACAAAGATAGCGGCCTCTGCTTTTCCTGCACGGTTCTGCAGGTGCTGCGCTAGTGAGTCCAGTTCATGAGCTGCAGCCTGCAGTGCCTCTTGTAGTCGTTGCTGCTCTGTAGCAATGGATGTGGCTGCAATAGTACGTTGCTGCACTGTACTCAAGTCTAGCACAGTTGATGTGTAGAGGAACGCTGGGCCAATGGCGACGCCAGCCGAGGCTGAGATCCCTTGCCATGTATTGGGCTGCTGCGGGGTAGAGGTAGCAGTGGCAAGGGAGGACTGAGAAACGCTGTTTGCAGTCGATGGAGCGGAGGGAGTTTCATAGAAGTCGGCATGCACGAGCGTAATCATCTCCGCTAGCGCGGCCTGAGCGTCCGCTCCAGTGGCACGCAGCACGATGGTGTCTCCTTGGCGGGCACCTAGAGAGAGCACGCTCATAATGCTGGTGGCATCTGCCTGTTTTCCGCGTGTTTGCACGTGAATGGTCGCCCGAAAGCGAGCGGCGGTCTGCACAAACAGACTGGCTGGTCGCATGTGCAGCCCTGCCGGATTGCGCAGTGTCAGGCTGATCTCATGTACCTCGCCCACCATAGGTATGGTCTCGGGCTGCGCTGTCTGCTCCGCTATAGTCTCGTCCTGTGTTATCGGTTTCAGTTTTCTGAGTTGCTCGACTTGTGCTGTCTGTTCCGCCGCTCGTTTCACATCCGTGAGTGAGCGTCCTAAAGAAGCTTCTACAGCGGCGGCGATGGTTCCTTCTACCAGTGGGGCATAGGTCAGCACAACAGTTGCACGCTGCTGCTCATCAAGCAGTTCAAGAGCCATCTCAGTGGATAGCAACGCACTGCCCATGTCGAACAGCACTAGGACTCCGTCTGGCCCGGCAACGGATTGAATAGCTGCTAGGATAACGTCGGCAGATGTCCCCAGAATGTCGCCATTGCTGTCATCTACCTGACCGACGCCTCCAGTAGGGATAATGGGTACTGCTC
Organism: Ktedonobacteraceae bacterium; assembly: GCA_019240835.1. Taxonomy (GTDB): domain Bacteria; phylum Chloroflexota; class Ktedonobacteria; order Ktedonobacterales; family Ktedonobacteraceae; genus JAFATZ01. The sequence continues at coordinate 41,150 of JAFAXQ010000154.1, read as the reverse complement.
CTTTTGTCGTCTGGCGTGCAAGTTCGGCAACACCGCTCGCAAGTTGAGCGCTGTGCGAGACAATGACGAGTGCCACTGTCATTGATGTTCTCCCTACTGCTCTGCACAAACCTCAGCCAAGCAGCGCAGCATGATCCAGCTTGATGTTGCACCTGGGTCTTGATGACCGATACTGCGCTCTGCGAGATAGCTAGCACGGCCCTTTGTTGCCAGCATCGGAATCGTCGCCTTCATCCCTTCTTCAGCAGCCGCAGCCGCCTTGGCCGTCATGTCTGCGATACTCGCCCCCTGGTCTAGCTCTTGCTTTGCCATATGGAGAGCTGGCGTCAAGGCATCCACCATCGTTTTCTCTCCCACTTGTGCTTTGCCTCGCGCTGTGATACCACCCAGGAATGCCTCGAGCATGGCAACGATATCGCTTGCTATCAGTTCTTGCTTGCCCGCGACTGCGCCTCCCGCTCGCAGAAATGCTGTACCGTACAACGGTCCACTCGCCCCACCTACAGTTGAGACAAGGGTTGTGCCGACTGTCTTCAATTGGGTCGCTATATCCATTGCTGTCATGGTTGGAAATTTAGCATGAACGGCGCTAAAACCACGCTCCATGTTGGTGCCATGATCTGCATCCCCTATGGGCGAGTCCAGTTGTGTGAGGTAGTCTGCTTTTGCTTTTAGCTCGTCTGCTATACAATCTAGCCAGCGTATGATGTCTTTGTTGGTCATGACTACTTTTCCCCTCCCCCTGGGCGCGATAAATCGTGGGCACGATAAATCGGGTCCCTACGAAAATTGTTTACATACCCCAGCGCAGTGCGGGCGTGTACACAGGTGCGTCCCAATAGCGCGTGATCTCATCATCAAGGCGTAGCAATGTGATGGAACAGCCTGCCATCTCCAATGAGGTAATGTAGCTGCCTATCAGATTGCGTACAATCTTGATGTTTTTGTCTGTTAAAATACGGTTAAGCGAGTCGTAGACAATGTATAGCTCGATGAGCGGTGTGCCGCCCATACCGTTCACAAAGGCGAGTACCTGTTCACCTGCTTTGAGTTCAAGGTCTTCGATGATCGGCGTTGCTAGCATCTCGGTGATTTGGGCGGCTGAGGCTAGTTTGAGGCGTCGTCGCCCTGGCTCACCATGAATGCCGATACCGATCTCCATCTCGTCCTCGCTCAACTCGAAGGTGGGATTACCTGCCGCTGGCACAGTGCAGGCAGTGAGAGCCATACCCATGCTACGCCCCTGCCTGTTGACTCTTCTGGCTAGGGCTGCTACCTGCTCTAATGGTGCGCCCGTCTCCGCAAGCCCCCCGACGATCTTCTCTAGCAGTACTGTTACACCTACGCCGCGACGCCCTGCTGTGTAGAGACTATCTTGCACAGCTACGTCGTCGTTGGTCACTACGCTCTCGATCTTGATGCCGTCTGCCGCGGCTAGTTCGGCGGCCATCTCGAAGTTTAGCACATCGCCCGTATAGTTCTTCACGATGTGCAGCACCCCTGCTTGGCCATCAACTGCTCGTGTGGCAGCTAACATCTGGTCTGGAACGGGTGAGGTAAAGATGGCACCGGGACATGCAGCATCCAGCATACCCACGCCAACGTAGCCGCCATGCATCGGTTCGTGCCCACTACCACCACCGGAGAGCACGCCCACTTTGCCCAACACAGGGGCGCTCCTGCGTACCACGATTTGACTCGGCAGGTCAACGCGCAGCAGGTCGGCATGTGCCGTAGCCATACCTGCTAGTGCATCCTCGACGACATCTTCGACGTTATTGATAAGCTTCTTCACGCTGTCTCTCCTCTCGCTACTTCTGCGGCCATTTGCTGCTCAATAGCAGCGCGATAGGCGACAACCAGTTCTGCTCGTTGCTCTGTCGTCCAACCATGCTCGCGTGCCATGAGTCGCGCTACCGTATCCACGACGCCTAGGCCACGTTGACGATCCTCTAGAGTGATGGAGGTGCGACGTGCTAGCACATCGTAGGGCGTCATTGCCATTTCGTACCGACAGGCGTAGACTACTTCGGCACGCAGATAAGGAAGATCGTCGACGAGTCTTTTGCCTAACGAGGCGTCTTCTGCTATCAATTGTAGCACCTTCTGCGTCTCTGTACCGTAACTTCTGCCTAGGTGTGCTACGATTTCTTCATCCAGGGTGCCCACAGTGCTTCGGCTTGTGCCCGCGACCTGCTGCAGCTTCAGGCAGCCCACGCTTCCTTGTAACGGTAAGTTCTCCGTGGGATGTACTAGCCTATAACCATCGCGACGACTCAACACATCAACGGTATCCTGTGCCATGCGGCGGTAGGTTGTGAGTTTGCCACCGACAATTGTGACCAAGCCCGATGGACTCTGCAGCACCGTATGGTTACGCGAGAGTTTGGCTGTCGCAGCGCCCGTGCGTGATTTCACCAACGGACGGTAGCCAGCGTACGTACTGATGATATGCTCCGTCGTAAGATGGAGAGAGAAGTAGCGATTAAGATGATTCAACAGGTAAGCTACGTCAGCGCGAGTCGCCATTGGATGATCCAAGTCATCCGCTCCTGTATCGGTGGTACCCAGGATGACACGCGACTGCCAGGGAACAAGAAAGAGAAGACGCCGGTCGTCTGTCTCCGGCAGCACAAGGGCTGCATCAGCAAGCTGCACATCCTCGCGTGAGAATACCAGATGAATGCCCTTGCTTGGTTCAATCTGAACCATAGGTACGGCACCTGTGAGTGCTTCAACCCGCTGTGAGAAAACGCCTGTGGCATTGACGATGTGCCGAGCACCCACCATCATCTCCTGGTTGCGCATCCGGTCACAGACACATGCACCCGTAATTGTCCCGCTTTCTTTCCGAAAAGAGGTCACTTCAGCGTAGTTGACGAGAGTGGCCCCAAACTGTGCTGCAGTACGTAGCAGTGCCAGCGTCAGACGCACATCATTGGTGTGTGCGTCGTAGTACATGAAGCCTTCTTTGAGCCTCTCAGTCACCAGTGCTGGCGCGTAGTCTTGTACCTGCTCCCGGCTGAGATGACGATGCCGCTTTATGTTGCGGCGTCCGGCCAAGCCATCGTAGAGCAACAAACCGAGATCAAGCAGTTGACCGAGTCCAATGCCGCCCGGTGTGGTAAAGGGCATGCCCACCGGATGACGATCACCTTCATAGATGGGTAGAACGAAGGCTAACGGTTCAACCAGAAATGGCGCGTTTTGTAGCAGCAGGCCACGCTCCACCAACCCTTGATGTACTAAGGCAAAATCAAAGTTGGGGAGGTAGCGAATGCCACCATGAATGAGTTTGGTTGATTTGCTACTCGCGCCGCTGGCAAAGTCGGCCCTCTCAACGAGTGCTACCTTGTAGCTACGTGCGGCCGCGTCCAGGGCGACACCTGCTCCCGTGATGCCGCCACCGATGACCAGCACATCAAAATGTTCGCGCTCAAGCTTAGCAAAATTCTGCCTGCGCACGCGTGATGAGAGGGGTTGCATAGTTACTCGGCCCAACCTAGCGAGCGCTGCACGGCTTTCTTCCAGCCGTTGTACAGTTCGTCACGCTGCTCGGCACTCATCTGCGGCTCGAAGCTGCGGTCGAGCGCCCACTGCTCCGCGACTTCTTGCTGGCCGCTCCAGAAGCCGACGGCCAGTCCCGCGAGATACGCCGCACCTAGAGCTGTCGTCTCCGCTACTTTCGGGCGCTGGACGGCAACACCAAGAATGTCGGCCTGGAACTGCATGAGCAGGTTATTGACGACTGCACCGCCATCGACACGCAGCGTCTTGACTTGCACGCCGCTATCGGCGCTCATCGCCTCAAGCACATCGCGTGTCTGATAACACATCGACTCAAGCGTGGCACGTGCAACATGTGCGACCGTTGAGCCGCGTGTTAAGCCTATGATGCTGCCGCGTGCGTAGGGATCCCAGTAGGGAGCACCTAGACCGACGAAGGCCGGTACCATATAGACACCTCCATTGTCCGGCACACTTGCTGCCAGCCCCTCAACATCAGCACTCTTGGTAATAACCTTCAAACCGTCACGCAGCCACTGCACGGCGGCACCTGTGATGAAGATACTCCCTTCCAAGCAGTAGACGATCTCATTGCCAATACCCCAGCCAAGAGTGGTGAGCAATCCACTCTTCGAGGGTACGCCTTTGTTTCCCGTGTTCATCAGCATGAAGCAGCCAGTACCATAGGTGTTCTTGACCATACCGACTTCGTAGCAAGCCTGCCCGAAGGTGGCCGCCTGCTGGTCACCTGCATCGCCTGCCATCTTGATAGCTGCACCGAAGAACTGTGGGTCAGTCTCGCCATACACTGCACTCGACGGCATGACCTTGGGCAGCATGGCACGTGGCACTGCTAGCTCTTTGAGGATAACATCGTCCCAGTCGCCTTGGTAGATATTGTAGAGCATGGTGCGCGAGGCGTTAGAGGGGTCGGTGACGTGGACACGGCCCTTGGAGAGACGCCACATAAGGAAGGTATCGACGTTGCCAAAGAGCACTTCGCCGCGCTCGGCCTTCTCACGTACGCCTGCTATATTGTCAAGAATCCACTGCACCTTGGTGGCAGAGAAATAGGCGTCGGTGACCAGACCAGTGCGGGCGCGAATCTCCTTATCGAAGCCCTTTGCCACCAGTGCGTTACAAAGAGGAACCGTCAAGCGGCTCTGCCACACAATGGCGTTGCAGACAGGTTTCCCGCTGGCCTTCTCCCACACAATCGTCGTCTCGCGTTGGTTGGTAATGCCAAGTGCTGCGATGTCATGGGCAGTAGCTCCTGCCTTCTTTATCGCCTCTTGCGCCACCGTCAATTGGCTCGACCAGATCGCCTCTGGATCATGCTCCACCAGTCCAGGGGCAGGATACATCTGTGGGAATTCCTGCTGTACGACGCTGACGACGGAGCCGCTATGGTCGAAGACAATTGCACGCGAGCTGGTAGTGCCTTGATCCAAACTCAGGATGAAACGTGCCATTGAAAAGCTCCTCTTCGCTAACTTGATATTCCTTATTACTTATACGATGTAGACCTCTTGCCAAGCACGGAGAACTTGTCAAATAATTGGCAAGAGCGTAGAATAATAAAACTGTTGGGCTTCACGTGTAGTTCAAAAAGCGTTATAATCCAGGAAAAAGCGCTTGGAGAGGAGCAGAAAGTGATGGATCGTATTGCAGTCATTGGCAACGGGGGTGGTGGGAAGACAACGTTATGCTTGCGACTACACAATGTATTACATCTGCCGGTCTATGAGATAGATCAGATTCAATTCAAGCCTGGCTGGGTGCGTACTCCGCTGGATGAGGTTCGGGAGAAGCATGATGCGATCTTGCGCGAAGGACACTGGATCATCGACGGCTGGGGCCCATGGGATACCATTCAGAAACGTTTCGAGCTAGCCGACACCATCATCTTCGTTGATTTCTCCTTGCAAACTCATTTGCGATGGGCCATGAAACGACAAATCCAGTCCATTTTCCGTCCGCGTCTTGGAGGTCCCGAAGGCTGCCCACTGCTGCCCATGACTTGGCAGATGATGAAGACGATCTACACGGTTCACAAACACTCCAGACTCGAGCTTATAAAGCTCCTGGATAGCCCCAACATGAAGGACAAGCGCATCATTCACATCCATACGCCCAAAGAACTCCACCAATTTCTGCGTGACGCTACCAAGAGAGTATCAGAAAACCTATGACACGATGTTTTTCTGGAGGAGAAGGCCCATGCTTACAGCTAGCTTCGATACGTCCTTGGGAAGCTTCCATCTCGCACTGCATCTGTCTGCAGAGGAGGGGAAAACGACGGTCCTGCTTGGCGAGAGTGGCTCGGGAAAAACGACAGTGCTACGGCTGCTAGCAGGGCTGCTTCAGCCAGCGCAGGGACAGATCATATTGGACGGTGTAACGTATTTCGATAGTAGACGACACATTTCTATTCCACCACAGGAGCGCCCGTTTGGCTATGTCTTCCAGGATTATGTGCTCTTTCCCCACCTGACTGTGTTTGAGAACGTGGCTTTCGGTTTACGTACCCAGCACCTGCCGCAACGGATGATTGTACAGCGAGTCGGAGAAGCATTGGAAAAAGTTCACTTGTCTGGCCTCGACCAGCGTCGTCCTGCACAGCTTTCAGGTGGCCAGCAGCAACGGGTGGCCATTGCGCGAGCGCTCGCCTTGCAACCACAACTGCTGCTGCTCGACGAGCCACTATCTGCGCTCGATGTGCAGACGCGACGCGAGGTGCGACAGGAGCTGCGCCGCATCCTCTCACAATTGGGGATCACGACAGTCATGGTGACCCACCAATACCTGGATGCACTGCTTTTTGGCCATCAAATCGTGGTCCTAGAGGCAGGGAGCATACTGCAGCAAGGCAATCAGCGCGATCTGCACGAACATCCCCGCTCATCATATATTGCCGAACTAGTGGGAACAAATTTCTTCCGTGGGTTTCTGGCACGGCGTGAATCACAGGCCATTTGCGCCGTGCGGGTACAGGATGATGGCAAGCAGGCAATCGAAATCAAGGCTACCTTGGAGAGACAACCACCCTTCGAGCAGGCACCGCATGAGGGGGAAGAGGCATACGTGGTCGTTGATCCACGTAGTATTACCCTCTCACTCACTGCACCTGAAACCTCAGCATCAAATGTATTTCGAGGCGAAATTGTCCAGATCTTACACATGGAAAGTGCAATCGGAGCAACACAGCCTCTGCACGATGGGCGAGTGCGCGTCAGCGTTATGCCGGAAACTACCACGCTTCCCTTGATTGCCGAGGTAACCGAAGCTTCAACGGCACGTTTGGAACTGCAAGAGGGCAAGTTTATCTACGCAGCGTTCAAAGCAACTGAAGCGCGTGCCTATTGCTGATATGTCCACTCATTTTTGCGTTGCACTGCGACCTAGCCGTAAGGCGAGCAACACCCCGAACGAAACTGCCAGCAAGACAACTGCCAGTGAGACCGCTGATTCCAGGTTGCTCTCGGCTGCGACATACACCGCGATAGGTGTGGTCTCGGTAGTTCCTGGAAAGTTACCAGCAAAGGTAATGGTCGCGCCGAATTCTCCAAGGGCGCGTGCCCACGCTAGGCCTGCGCCCGAAAGCAAGACAGGGCGAATGAGCGGCAAGACGACTCTGCGAAAGGCATAGAAGGGCGAAGCTCGCAGCGTATAGGCAGCCATTTCGTAGCGTGGGTCCAACTGCTCAAGACCAGCTTTGGCACTGTTCACAAAGAAGGGGGCAGCGACAAACATTTGAGCCATCACGACGGCCACGCTGGTGAAAGGCAGCGTAATCCCCAACGGGCTAAGGTAGCGACCAAGCAGTCCGAAGCGCCCGAAGGTGATCAGCAGAGCAATGCCCCCGACAACCGGAGGCAGGACTGTTGGCATGGTCACGAGTGTCTCAAGAACAGAACGACCTGGAAAACGCATTCGCGCCAACACGTAGGCTACGGGTAGACCAAACACGACCGTCAGAAGTGTACTGATGGATGTGGTAATGAGACTCAATTGCAGGGCCTGGATTGCTTCGGGCTGCTGGATCGCCTGCCAGAGGGTCGCTGGCGGCTCCCGTATCACCAGAGCCGCCAGCGGGATGCCCAGGAAGAGAAAAAAGCTTCCCGCCAGAACGCCTATGAGCAACCTAGCAGGCCAACGTATCCAGGCCCTGTCAACCGAGTATTGCTTCAGGAGGCTGAGTTGCGTCCCTAGGCGCTTCATCTACGCATTGACCGGGATAAAGTTATACTTTTTCATAATGTCCTGACCAGTTTTCGAGAGAACAAAGTTCACAAATGCCTGTGCATCGGTTGCATGCGGTGAACTTTTGGCGACGGCGATGGGATACTGAGCGATCACGTTATATGGATCGGGGATCTCTATCACCGTGAGCTTACTGGCGACAGCCGCCGTCACATCGGTACGGTAGACGAAGCCAGCGTCGGCCTCGCCCAATTGCACTTTTTGCACCACAGCCTTAACGTTATCCTCTTGCGAAACAACATTCGCCAGAACAGCACTCCCATAGCCTGAGCCGTAGTCAGCGGACTTAGAGAGGTTGGCCAGAGCCTGTCGTGAGTACTTGCCCGCTGGAACAGTAGAAGCCTCAAGGTCGATCTTGACACCTCGTCTGGCCAGATCTTTCAGCGAAGTGATATGACCAGGATTGCCGACCGGAATAATCACCACCAACCGATTTTTCACAAACACTTGGGATGCATTGACTAATCCGGCACTGCTCGCCTTCTGCATATTGGTAAGATCAGCAGAGGCAAAGACATCGCAGGGTGCAGCGTTAGCGATTTGCTGCTCAAGTATCTGCGAGCCGTTATAGTTTGGTTTAATAGTGATAGTAGGATGCATCTGGTGATAGGTGCTGGCTATTTCGTTAAAAGATTCCGTTAATGACGCGGCTGCGAATACGTTGAGAGTAATAGGCGCTGCTGCGCTAGTGGGCGTTGGAGTGCTGCCAGCAGGGGTAGGTGTCCCCCCACAGGCTACCAGCAGCGTGCAAAGGACAGCCGACAACAGAAATGCAGATAGTACACGTTTCATAGGGTCCTTCCTCCTCATGATGGTAGATAAGAGAACGCAACAAGACATACTTTATAGATGAATAGTCATACGCTGAGTATAAGCGGAGAAACCCGCCGTGTCAAGATAGGGTTGATTACAGCGGCTAGGAGAAAGATTGAGCCATTAAGTTCCTCTCTTAGGCAAAAAATTTCCTCGGCTTAGCCGAGGAAACCTTTGTCTGCCCATTGAAAAAATTCAAGTAGCAGGCGTGATAAGTCAGGCCCCTACTTCGAATATGCGCGTTCCCCAGTTCGCGAAGTTAGCTCCGACAACCGGAATATATTCAGTGGCGACCCAGACGTTGGTGCTGCCAGGGTCAACGACGGCGGCGGAGTAGTCGCCCCAGCGGCAGGCGAAGAGGAGACCGCCACAAGAGAAGCCATTGTCGGTGGTGGCTCCTGGTGCAGCGACGGTCACAGGGCCGAAAGACGAGGCACTGCTGGACAGAACGGCATAGGCGGCACTAGGCAAGGTATTGCGGCCTGTGACGGTGAAGACCATGACGGTGTTGCCATCGGGACTGCTGGCGATAGCGGGATAGATCACGTACTGCCCTTGCGAAGCCACATAGCCCTGCTCGAAGATGTTTCCGCTCACATTGCCACCGGAGATGCTGGGATGCACGGCGAACCAAGCAGCTCCGTCACGCGAGACCGGATCGCCGGAAACGAAGAGGGCCGTGTTCAGACTCGCCCAGAGCGTACCGTTGCTATACTGTAAGCTCTGCAGGCTGTCATCATCGGGACTGAGGAAATTGCCGTTCGGGTTCGGTGCCGAGCTAGGAGTGATATACGTCTCACTAGTCAGCGTGGTGGTGCTGAGCGTGGGAATACCGCCCTTGCCGACAGCTTGCTGATTGGTTATCGCCCACAGACCCAGACGATTGTCTAGGCTGTCGAAAGGCACTGAGTTCATCAGGTACTCGGCAGCGGCAGAGCCGTTGGTGATTGTGGGCTGTAGATGAAAAGTCGGGAAACCACCCGTGCTTAGGTTGCTAAACTGGACAAATCTCACGGTGCCTTTGGGACTCTCTAGCGGCATCTTGTCGATAGCGTAGATCTGGGCACCGTTCAAGCCGACGCTGAACAGGGGGAATTCGGTGGTAGTGATGTAGATGTTAAAAGCGTCGATGCCCAAGATAGGATAGTCGGGCTGGCAGGGACAGCCAACATGACCGGTATCAGTAGTATCCAAACGGTAGACCGTCCACGGCGTGGTTGGATCACCCGACGAGTTGACGGCTATATCGACGCGTGTGGTAGGCGGCGGTGGTGGCGAGATGGGGGGCGGCGGGGGAAGGGCCAGTATGGTGGCGAACCATGTACGTGTCACTGCATCGTAGTAACAGCGCGGGTCGGAGATAAACGTGCCATTAATACCGGGTGCCTCCTGGAAGAAGTTCTGCAGATTGAACGGACCGACGGCAGCTAGGCCATCGGGACGGTACACAGCACCGACGGTATTAATCACCTCCACTACATAGCCATTACCAACACATAAGCCCTGGTCGGGTGGCTCAAGCTGATAGCCCAGCAAGTTCTGGTCATCCAGGCTCTTTAGCGCATCGAAATTGTGCAGGAGCAGCCCAGATGTACCTCTTTGCAATGGCACTCCTACGGCAGTGGGAGACTTGCCCGTCTGCTTCTGCAGCTTAGGTACCCCGTGGTAGGGGATGACCCGTGTAGGCGGCGAAGCCTGCGGCACCTTTCCAGTCGGTAACAGCCGGGGATTGACTGTTCCCACTCGAGTCACAACGCCTCGTGCGGCACTATACGCGTTAGCGTTTGACCGCACCACGTGGCTGGCAGCATAGCTCATTGGACCAAATAAAAACGCACTTCCGGCAAGCAACACTACAAGGAGCAGCAGAGAGAGGACGCGACGTACATGTGAACGAGCATGCATAGCGAGACTTACCTTTCTACTGTAGTGACCACAAAACTCAACAAAACAGAGTAGTTGCGTGTGTCAAGCCGGGCCATCACTGATAAAACGGTAAGCATACCGACTTTTTGCATATGAATAGAGCATCGTTGAGCCGCACCCTCCTGTCCCAACGATGAGAGTCGGGCGATTATCATCTTGTAATACATTTAATGAGGCAGTAGTCATACAGTGTCTCATACAAGTCTCCTTCTAGCGTTGTGTAGCTCTACACGAAATACGGCAAGTTCTCGATTTTTCGACTGCATCATCAAGGTTGCCAATTGCTCTTTCATCACATCATCCAGCCCAGCAGTAAAAAGACACTTCCATTGCTGGTTCTCAGTAGTTGTAGATTGCTCACACTGTATGCCTCAAGCGAAGCCTTCGGCTTCCCCAAGTGGAAGGGTCCAGAGTGCAGGTGGCTCATGCTGAAATACTTCCATGTACGCCTGATAAAAGTGCTCAGGTGAACCAGGAGCACTAGGTTCCTCGGGCTCCGTGTACTTTAGGTCAGTGACCTCAATAAGTGGCTTACCCTGACAGTTCTTGCACTTGGTGTTACATCCCTGACAGGTATTGCACACTGAACACTTTCCCCTTGGCTTTGGCTCTAAACATGGAAGATGGTGAATCATCAGACCACGATAGTAGCGGTTACTGAAATCCTGGTAGCGGTGCGTCGATAAAATATGACTATGCCATACATTGTCAACTCGTTGACTAAACATGCCAAGGCCCGGATAAGTGTCGAGCAAGATTAATGTTAAGAACCGCTGATACTCTGGAAGGACCTCTACATATTGCTCTGCGGTCATGCCATATTCCTTGAAGGCCACCTTACCAATTTCCTCCCAATAGGGCCATTGTTGAATCTGTACAAGGAGAGCATTCCCCTTTTCTGTCTGATCGAATGCTTCTCTCTTTTGCTCGAATGCGATTGACACCTTAGACTCCTTTCTCAAGCGATATGATCTAGACTATGAACGACAACTGATGTACGGCAGCTATGTGTTTCCAACTCTGCATAGGCACAACCTGAAGACCCGTAGTGTCGGCAGACATGCAAGTGGCACCAAAGGCCACGAGCAGCACCCGTTGCTGTGCAAAATGCACTACCTCTTGCCAGTCTGAGATGTGCGAAAACTCGCCATGAGCAAGTCTGGCGAAGTCTTCAATCATCTGTTGATAGCGATCATCAATGAGCACAATCCTGTGGTGCGTCTCTCGCTCATGCACGAAAAGCTGCACCAGTTTGTTGAGCACACTGTGGCACAAGATGATGTTGTGTGGGTGAGGAAAATGTTTCTTTTGCAACCAGGTGTAGGTCACATCCTGCACGCATGCTGGGCGTACTGTGTAGTACATGATCTCGCCTTGTTTGGCTAGTAGGTTCAGAGTCGCTGCCGCATGTTCTACCTCATCATATGCAAGCACGGTCTCCGGTGTGGTGCGAGCCCGTTGTCGTGAGTCTTGCAGGGCTTCTCTACGAAGTTCTGCGACTTGGGGAAGTTGCAAGAAGTGGCTGTATGTACAGCGTAATTCTTCACTGGTTAAGCCCAGAGCAAACTCCTGGTTATGAAACGCAATGAGCACTGCTTCGGGACGAGCTATCGTTCCATCAATGTCTATGGCGTATAACACGTTTTCCCCTTTGCCCAACTGCTGCTTGGCTGCTTCGTCCAAGTTGGGGGTATGCAATATGAAAGAAGAACTCTCAATGCAACTGTCTACCTTGCTGCTTTTCATTGCAGCAGAACACTCAGGAGAGGAAATGCTATCATACTTGCCTTCTCCTGATGTGCTCTCCTTCAATCACACCTACGCGTCTCTCTTCAAAAAGAGAGAGCATACAAAAAGGGCTTAGTTCAAGGGGACACTTTTTTAGTCATCGTCCCCCCCACCTTCGGATGGTTTTGGATCTGCATCGGGCATTGGCGAGTTTGCCATATGCAGAACATCTATGAGATACACCACGTGTGTCTCCTTTCGTATCACTGCTGACTACTCAAATAGCAATCATTCCACTCGAACTATACCATACGTTTCCTGTTATGAGATTGCATACTCTCTCTCCTCCAGAGACATTGTCCTTCTGCCTCCTAGCAGTGTGCAACAAAGGCAATCGTCACTTGGTCACCGAGTTGTTGATGGCCACTGAGGCCTATTCTCAGTGGATGTGGACTGCTCACACTTCCTACTTTATCAGACGATGCTTAACCTTGCTTTCACTTGACCCAACTTGAGCCCCAACTCTGCGACATCCACATGGTTCTTATACTCACTCGTGCGCAGTCGTTTGTAGATAGCAGCAACTTGTAGCACTGCATGTTTTGAGCTAATTGCCTCTGCAATTTCCAGGATATGTAGTGCAGCAGCAGTTGCGACGGGTAAGTAGCCAAGAGCTAGGTAGATGTAAATCTGATTGATCTCGACAAAGATATATCGACGTGGCTGGTCAGGGCCGATACTTCGCTCTGCCTGTTTTGAGAGGTGTTGAGCATCCTTGGGCCTCCCTTGGGCAATGAGAGCTTTTGACCTGACAAAGTAGTACCATCCTTCCGTTACCTTGACACAACTTCCATCTTCCTCAAGCGTATTTCCCCTGATAATGGTGTATGCCTCATCCATTTTCTTGAGGGCAAAAGCTTTTTCTTGCTCAGTTGTGGCCATATGAGAAAGGACCAATCCTGCTGTTTGCAAGCCATATCCTTTCAATTGTGGACGAGCCTGTTCTACAAAAGGAAGGGCTTGCTTAAGATTGAACGCCGCCGCACCGTAGTTCCTCTTTTCATAGTTGGTGAGGCCACAGCGAAGCAGAGCCGTCGCTAGGATATCCTCTTTGCTCAGCTCTTGCGCCAACCCTATCAGGCTGTTGACATGATTAAATGCCATGCCATAGTGACGTTGGTCGCGGGCAATATCAATAGCCAGGAAATGATAGGGGCACAACAGGTTTTTCGCTTGCTCGGCTTGTGGACCACCCACCTCTTGAGCAAAGGCTTCAAGCGTCCTGATGCGCTTGTGCAGACTGCTCACAAAAGTATGAGCTGTATTATTGTAGTGTTGTGCCCAACAGAACGTTAAAAACTTATTATAGTCTTCCAGATCCACCACCATGCTCTTCTTCGACTGAGTAGCTGGCCTGCTTGCTGGTGAAACCTGCTGTGTGCCTGCCGGCTGCATACCAACATCCTCCAAGCTGGCAAGGCCAAAGAGGAAGGGAGGAATATCGAGTAGGCTAGCTAAGGCACGACGACGCTCGATATCTGCTGGCACATCATTTTCTGCTTCCATTTGCTGCATCCGTCTCGCACTGACCGGTTGTTGCTCTTTGTGGGTCACTCTGCCATAGACCTCGCCCAGTTCTCCAGCACTCATGCCCTTTTGCTGGCGAAAGTCGCGCATGACTTCCCCTGCATGGGGCCACCCATTGTCCTGCCTATGATAGGGACCATACTGACCATCTTCTCCCCAATAGAATAGCTCATTCATCTTTCACGCTCCTTGAAATACAGTTGCTCATCTGATTTCAAGTATAGCGATGAGGTTTGTCTGTGTCGAGTGCCTCTATGCTGAAAACGAAGCAATAGCTGCGCATCAGGAAGAGAGAGAATCTCTCTCGTAGCTATCCACTTGCTAGACTTCCCTTTGGAACGGGCCGATGAGTACGAGAGCCTCCTTTAATGGCAAGTATGTCATTACACGGCAAGGAAGTCAATCATATAAGCGCCAAGGACGTGTTTAGACTCACGGTACATTAGCCTATATCTGAGCACTTACCAAGTATCAGAAGGAGCACATAATATGGACAACACCAACAAGAGCGAAGTGGCCCGCTTGCGCCAGCAACTCGAACGGGAATGCGAGGCCCTGCATCGCGGCCTCTACGGCTTAGCCAGTGTGGCGGCTCACGAGATTATTCGTCACCGCTATCAAGCGATTGGTGACTGTGCGGACGAACTCGCCACATACATCGGGCAGCAGCAAGCTAGAGACATTCTGGTCACTACCTATAGCGAGAAGGCGGGATAGCAGGAAGAACTCCTGACTACAGAAAGGAACAGTAGCACAATGACAGAACAGACGTTTTGGCAAAGAGGACATCCCATTACCGTCATTGAACAGGTAGACGAGACGGTGGTCGGCGACGCGGTGATGGTCTCGTTGCTGCAGCGGCATGGCTGTGTCGTCAAGCAGACCCGCATTCTGTTGCCCATGGGCACCGTGGCACACGAACTCTTGCCCAAGTGGGGACGCAGCGAGAAGTACAAGCTCGTGCTGCCGGATGGTTTCGAGCTGGGGTGGACGCTGGACCGCAGTCAGCAGCCTGCTCAGTCGCGGCTGCAGATCTCCAGGCAAGCGTACGAGCAAGAGTGCCGCACCACCAGCTTTGGGGGAAACAGCATTGTGGACAAGCCAGAGTCGTTTATGACCATTCAGGCCCGCTTCAAGAAGTGGTCGCCTTGGGCGTGGCTATTCATGGCTATAAGATGCTGGTGGAAAGCCAGCCGTCTGTCTTGCCAGAACAGCAGCAAGCTCTTGAGCTGGTCAGGCTGTTGCATGATCGCTTGGTGGCTTCGCTGCCAGCACCAAAGAAACGGTGACACGCTCGTTACCACTGCACCTCGACACGTTGATAGCCATAATGTATGAGGTTGGGAATATGAGAGAGTTTCTGGTTGGGCACAAGCTGCATAGCTGGAAGGCGCTGGGTGAGCGTCTCAAAGGCTATGCGCCCTTCCAGGCGTGCAAGAGGTGCCCCTATACAGAAATGGTCCCCATAACCAAAGGCAAGGTGGCGGTTAGGCTTGCGTTGCATATCGAACTGGTCGGCACAAGGAAATTGTGTTTCGTCACGATTTCCTGCACTATAGAGCAGAAACAGCTTTGTCCCAGCAGGCATAACCACTCCTCCGACAGTGACTTCTCTGGTTGTTGTACGGGTAAGCCCGGGGACCGGATCATGATAGCGAAGAATCTCTTCGATGGCCAAGGGAATATGATCTGCATGCTCACAGAGAGTTTGCCAGCGCGTTGGCTCTTCGAGGAGCAACACCAAGCCGTTGCCGATCAGATTAGTGGTTGTGGCATAACCAGCTATAATGACGCCTCCGATGGTGTGGACGAGTTCCTCTTGGCTCAGTGGCTCCTCTCCTGGCATGTGGGCGTCAAGCAAGTCCGTAATCCCATCCTCTTGGGGAGAGCTTCTTCGTTGCTCGATAAGTTGAGCAATATAGTGGTGCAAGGCGACGAGACTCTGTGCATGTGCTACCTGTCGCTCTTCAGGCAGGGGTGATAAGATCAGCGCATTCCAATCATCGCACAGCCTCCTTATCTCCTGCATATCTTTTTGAGGAACACCAAGCACAGTGAGGACGACCGCCAGGGGGAGAGGATACGCCAGTTGCGAGATGATTTCGGCATGGCCATCGTTGATGAAGCCGTCCACCAACCGGGTCGCTATTTGACGGATGAAAGGTTCCATTGTCCTGATACGTGTAGGAGCAAACATCTTCTGTAACGGTTCCCGCAACCGTGTATGGTTGGCCCCATCAGCATTGACGACTATGGGCACAAACGGGCAACCCTTGCTCAACTCGGCGATAGTTCGAGGATACATCGTGATACCAGGAGTGAGAGTATCCCTGGATAAAAAGATGTCGGGCTGTGACAAGATAGAGCGAATATCGTCATAGCGCGAAACGAGATAGGCGTTTATACATGGACTGAAGGTGATAGGCTCCTCGTGCCTCAGTTGCGTATAAAACGAATAAGGGTTCTCCAAATGCCGATCAAAAGGATTGTAGGCCGTGCCGAGAGAAGGTTCATTTGTGGTCATGTGGGTGCAACCTTTCTAGACGAGCAACGTTGCACTAGTGGAGGTCGGAGTGCCTCAGCAGGGGTAGGTATCCCACCACAGGCTGCCAGCACCATGTAAAGGACAACAGAAATACAGATTAGAGGACACAACAAGCCGTAATTTACAGATGAGCATTCATAATATTGAGTATACGCGGAGAAATCTGCTATGTCAAGATGTGATTGATAGGTATGGAAAGAGTTTGCAGCGCAAGAAGCAGATAGACTCTCCTCTTGTCATACCTTATCATAGTAGCATACACAGAATACTCTCTCATCAACAGAAAGGCTAATGTTATGCAAGAAGATATGTACTGGCAAGCCGTGTTGAACAGGGACGCTACTGCAGATGGAACATTTGTGTTTGCTGTACGCTCCACGGGTATCTATTGCAGGCCCTCTTGCCCTGCTCGACGACCTCGGCGCGAGCATGTGGTCTTCTTTGCGCTGCCGACAGTCGCCGAGCAGGCGGGTTTTCGTCCCTGCTTACGCTGCAAGCCGCATGAAGCATCCTCCAATGGAGCAAGTACAGCACACGTGGAACTGGTCATGCAGTTGTGTGCTTATATTGACGAGCATCTTGACGAACCTTTAACGCTAGCTACGCTCGGTGCGCAGGTACATATGAGTCCATATCACCTACAGCGCGTCTTCAAGAACGTTATGAGCGTTACCCCACGCCAATATACCGAGACACAGCGCCTGGGAAAGCTCAAAGCTCAACTTAAAGAGGGAGAATCTGTTACAATGGCACTGTACGATGTGGGTTACAGTTCTAGCAGCCGCCTCTACGAGGGTGACAGTCTTGGCATGACTCCTACTACGTATCGTCACGGCGGACGCGGTATGCACATACGCTACAGCATTGTCGATTGCCCTCTAGGTCGTCTGTTGGTTGCCGTCACCGAAAAGGGCATCTGCGCTGTGAGCATAGGCAGCGCTGATAGTGAGCTTGAAACGGCTCTGATGAAAGAATATCCTCATGCCGAGGTGAAATGCGACGCAGCGGAACTTGCTGAGATCGTTGCTACTCTGCTCCGTCATCTGCAAGGTGAGCTACCGCATCTCGATCTGCCGCTGGATGTACAGGCTACAGCTTTTCAACGGCGGGTGTGGGAAGAACTGCGTGCTATACCTTATGGAACAACGCGTTCGTACAGCGAGATTGCCCAAGCTCTTGGCGATGCTCACAAAGCGCGAGCCGTGGCGCGAGCCTGTGCCACTAACCCGGTATCGTTGGTAATTCCTTGCCATAGAGTTGTGCGAGAAGATGGTTCTCTGGGTGGGTATCGCTGGGGTATTGAGCGTAAGCAGCGTTTGCTGGCACAGGAACAGTCATGAACAACGGTTGTTAGGGGTTGCAGCCCCTAACAACTTATTTACCAACATTAAAGCGGAAGTGAACGATATCACCATCCTGCACAACGTAGTCTTTCCCTTCAAGCCGCTGTAACCCCTTCTTGACGGCGGCAGCGAAGGAGCCTACAGTCATGAAGTCCTCGAAGCGCGTCACCTCGGCACGAATAAAGCCGCGTTCAATGTCTGAGTGAATTTTACCAGCAGCTTCGGGAGCTTTGGCACCTTTGGTGACAGTCCAAGCACGCACCTCGTCTTCGCCTGCGGTTAGGAAGGTAATCAGGTTAAGCAGGTGATACCCTACCTGAATGACGCGGTCGGCTCCCAGTTGCGGTAGGCCAAGCGATTCCAGGTACTCGTGTGCGTCTTCCTCCGCCAGCTCGGCTAGTTCGGCCTCTAAGCGTGCAGAGACGGCGACCACTTCGGCCCCTTCTTTTTTTGCCCGTTGCGCAACCGTGACAATGCCTTTCAGCTCACCTTTAACATCCTCGCAGCTCTCACCCCGTGCGATGCTAGCGAGTATATCATTGGCTGCACCGAGTACTTCCTCGCTCACATTGAGAACATACATACGCGGCTTCATAGTCAGCAAGAAGAGTTCGTTCAGCATACTTGCCTCTTGTGACGAGAGTTGAACTTGGCTGGCCAAGTTCAACTCGTTGAGCGCATCTTGCAAGCGCCGTAGCACTTCTAGCTCCTGCTGGTACTTTTTGTCACCGGATTTGGCTGCTTTGGTCGTACGTTCGATGCGACGTTCAACCGTAGCAAGATCAGTGAGCGTCAGTTCGGCATTGAGGCTATCTAGGTCGCGATCAGGGTCGATGTTACCATAGATATGCGGCACATTCTCGTTGACGAACGTGCGTAGGACAATGGCTAGCGCATCAGCGTTACGAATATGGCCTAAAAATTCGGGGCTTAATCCCTCGCGCTTCTCCTTAGAGGATTGCGTTGCCTGTCCCATACCTGCCACATCAACAAATTCGACAGTCGTGTAGGTGGTTTTCTTAGGTTTGAAGATCTCGGCCAGCGGCGCAAGGCGTGGATCCGGCACCTGTACCACCGCTACATTAGCCTGCACGCTGCTAGTCGCATAGCCGCTAATAGGCGCACCCGCTTTTGTCAATGCATTGAATAACGTTGTCTTACCACTCTGGGGCAGACCAATAATAGCGAGAGTAAGAGCCATAAAAATCACGGCACAGGTACCCGCACGCCTTCAGGCTGAGGGAGGAAGTGCCGCCTCCTTTCGCTGGGAATACTTGTACCCATCACTATGCGCAATAAGGACACAGAAACGAGCAGGAATGTCAGCAACCACGCCCTGTGCGGTCGTGATGTTGAAGATGCCACGTGTCCGTACGGCCACACGCCCGACATATGTTCCTTGCTTCTTACCTGTGGCCACGACAGCCCGTACCATATCCCCCGTCTGGAAGCCTTTGACCGACTTCGCTTGCTTCGGTCCGGTGCGTGGGAAACCGTGCTTGTTCATGCGGCACATTTGTCGTGAACCGTGCCCCGTCGCCATGATGAGCAGTGGCACCACTGCCTTGACACACAGGACATCGGGCGTGCTCTTGCCCACACAGGCTGCATCACACCAGTGGGTCTTAGCCAGCCCGCGTGTTGTGCGGTTGTACTTGGTTAAACCGCCTGAGCCACATTCTATAGGCAGCCCAAAGGCTTTGAGTCGATCATAGAGTGCCAAACGAGTGGTATTGACCGCAGCAGCATCCTTGAGAGGAGCTTTGGCTTGGGCAAGTACCCGTTTCAACACATCAGGCTTGTTGGCAAGGAAGGTCGTGATAGCTTGCGTGCCTTTCTTCATGTTGCACGGCTCACAAGCGAGGGTGAGATTGCCCACACGGTTGCTGCCTCCTCTGGCACGCGGTGTGATATGCTCCACTTGCAGTGGGACGTCCTTTGCATTACAGTAGGCACAGTGCCGTCCCCACTTCTCTAGCAGATACTCTCGTACCTCGTAGCCAAAGAGTTCTCCCTGCTGATACTGCACTCCTGCTATCTCTGGATGGTCTTGCTTCTGTAAGTCAAATTTGACTACCTCTTGTGAGATCGCCGCAATAGGGCACAACCGCATAAGTCGCTGTGCCCAAGTTAGTACATTGGCAATGCGACTTTCTAGCGAAGGTGGGAGCCAGCCTTTTGACCTCTTTCTATTCTTGAAGCGAGGTTGACGATAGCGGGTTTGGCGTTGTCTCCGATTTCGCCGCACAGCGCGACGAACATCTAAAGCTTTCTTAATTGTGTGTCCCCGATGCTGCAATTCGGCAGCAAAGACCACTTCCCCTGATGCATCGTTGACCACAGCAAGCCCTGTGGTTTTGCTGCCAGGGTCGATCTTCAAGCGGAGTGGTGGTGTAATTGGTTCAGGCACTTCCTTTTTCAGGATAATAGTAAAGGGAGAGCGACGGAACACAGCAGCTTTCCCCGATGATAACAATGTACGTGCATATCCAGGACGCACTGGGTCAAGTGCCCGATGCATCGTATCCAGCACAAACACCTTGCTCATGATGAGCCTCCTATTGCTAGGGTAATGGTGGCCTCGACAAAGTTATGCGACGGTTTCAAATGTCACTCACACTGGCTTCACCCGTACACCTGTTTAATGAGTGACCGTAGAGCTACAGGCTGGCCTCGCACCCGTAGGTACCTATACATTCGTCTCTAACAGAGCCCTTACAGGCTGAGTCTGGTCAAGATCAGGCTTCTGCTTGCACACAAGCCTCTCCCATTCTACGGGAGGGGTTCTTGACAAGATATGTGTTCCTTCTATAGTGTGCTACACTGTAGTGTGATCACGTTTCAAGAACTGTAGACAAATCTAGCGTTTTCTGACACTTTTGTTCGCAGCTCCGTCCGAATCTACTCTACCGCATCTACGGAATTCTTCTCTTTGTATGCTTGCAAAGCTTGCCTGTAAGGCTCAAGAACATGCAAGCCGGATGTGGCAATCTCTAATTCGTAGATATGTCGATTAGGGCGCGGTTCTCCTAAGTACACGAAATGTGCATTCTCTAGTATTTCTCGTCCGTCTGGCGTTCCCCCGCACGCATAGATGCTGACAATCTCAATACCTAGGTTCGCCCAATCAATAAGAACTGCTTCTAGTCCAAGCAAGAGGCGAACTGCATACACCTTCCGTTTATTTGCTGGAGCCAAAGGCGTTGTCATCATGTCAATGATAATCAACTCTACTTTGCCAGGCTTGAACTGCTCAATATAGTCGCCCATGAGCCATCCCCGTTCACCTTCCTTAAACTTGAGGATGCCCTCATGGCTAAGCGGTACAATGTTAATGGAAGCCGTCATGTATTTTCCATCGTACAAGTAGTACGACATGTCGGGGTTTATCTCAAGCAATTGGCGACGATACTGGTGGAATGCCTTTGTTCTCTCGCCAAATGTCAACTCCGCTAATTCCAATTCCTCCTCTTGCTGATCCAGTGTTGCCTTTTTGAACTGAATATGCGGAGATTTGGCGGTAAGTATCGCTGTCTGAATAGATCGAGCTAGCAAATCTATTTCGCTTTTCGCAAAGTATCGGTACTTTCCGATAATCTTTGTGGGTGTAATGGCTCCTGTCTTAACATAATGATTAAAGGCATCTCGTGTCATGCCAAGTTTTTCGCGGGCTGTTTTATTGTTATAAAAAACTTCTGGTAGTTGCTGAAAACTCAACGTCTTTGCTTGTCCTCATTTCTGTTTCTCTCCTGTATTATAAAACTTTCACATACAAAACACAATGGACACAGTTTTCCCTGTCATACGTACCTAACTGTGTCTAATGTGTGTATTGTGTCTTTATACTTGACAAAACAACATCTTTGAGGTACTATGTATAGTACACAGTACACACACTAGACACAGTTAGAGATGGTGAACTGATCGGACTTGAGAAACGGCTAGGCGCATAGTTGCTTGCACGTTCCTCAAGAGAGCCTTGTCGTCATGATTGCTCGTAGTGCGTTATTCTTAGAGCGTAAAACCTAGCTCGCGTCTCGAACACGCGAGCTAGCCGTAAGAGTCTAGCCATAGTTAACCGTGACCTAGGCTCTCACGCGGGATGATACCTGCCTGAGGGTCTAGCTGTCAAGCACAAAGGAGATGCAACATCATGTTAGATCAGATGCACGTTCCAGCCACTACCCCGTTTCCTTGTCCTGCCAGCACAACCCTTGATGAGCAGGACAGCACCCCTGCTTCTGTCAAGCTTCGTGCGTACCTTCCGCTGCGTGTGGGCAAGTCCCACTTTGAGGTCTCGCCCACCTTCCACGAGGGCTATCTTGCCGCACGCCGCGCCTATGCGCAGATGGAAGAGGAAGATGAATGGGGCGCATACCTCTTCCTAACCGGCTATGAGTATGCTCATCTAACTCGACAGTACATTCCTGCTACCCTGTCCGGTGTCGACAAGCGAGAATGGCAACGTGGCTTCATTGGGGGATGGACGGCCTGTTCCTACGGGTTCTAGCACGAAAGGAAGCAGTCTCATGCAGTTAACAGAACAGCACGTTATCAATCGCAGTGACCCCCGTTTTGCCGCCATTGATGCAGCTTCCTTTGCCTCCAAAAACTTGTACAATGCCGCACTCTACGAGATACGCCAAACCTTTTGTGCTGGTGGGGCATGGCTACGCTATGCCGAGATGGACAAGCGCATGACGCAAAGTAGCTCCCAATGCCTTCGGGACGGAGGGGGTAGAGGATGGTAAAGGGATGCTGGCATCCCTGGTAGTCCATCCAGTGAGGATTGTCGTTCCCCTCACGAAGCTAAAGAACAAGCCTTTGATAGCGAAAGCAAGCGGTCACTAGAACGCGAGATTTCGCTATCAAAGGCCTAAAGATTGTATAATGCTCCCTTGACGATATCCGAATCAGACACTACAATATGCAATAATTATGTAGCGTTTCTCATAGACCGGAGGTAACCCACTATGCCATTGTACGAGTATTACTGCTCTAACTGCAAATCCAGGTTCGAATTACTTGTTAGTCATAGACATGCTAATGACGTTGTCTGTATGAAGTGCCATAGCGAAAAAGTACGTCGCTTGCTTTCTCTCTTCGCCTTGGCTCATGGCAGTGGGGATGATGGATCATATGAATATGATGATACTGCCCCGTCGATGAGCGGTTGCGCCTGTGGCAGTGGCGATTGCGGTTGCCACTAACCCTAGGGGTTGTCATCCATGTTCAACAAAGTGAGTTATCGTCGTGGCGTGCTAGAGGGTGTTATCCTCTACACGCTCGGACGACTCGGTGCCTTGATCAATCCTGCCATTTTTCCCGACTGGACCTACGTTGCCGCTCCCTTGCTCTTTCTGGCACTGCAGTACCTTATCGCACCCTTTTGGGCAACACGCCGCATTGCCTCAACAAAGCACGAGCGACTTAGTAAGCGCTTCTGGTTGCTCGGACCACGGCTGGCAGCGATCTGTTTTAGTATTGACCTAGTAGCGAGCCTCACGCTTGGTCTGCCCGTGAGCTCGCTAGGCGGTATACAACATGGTCCAGTCCTTGTGCGCCTCTTCACGCTCGGTGCCAATCATCTCAGCCTCGTCGATTTCGGCTTCTCTGAACTGAAGACTATGGCGTTGCTGTTTGCTCTCTTCACGCTCTGCGTTGTATGCACGCGCTTGGCGGGGGGTGGCTTTTTGCGTTTTACTATGCCTGCAGGGGGAAACCGCGTTACACTGTGAACGGGGAAGAAACCGAATCGCAGGCTTTGCGACAGTGCCCTACAAACCACCGAGGATTGAAACTGGCTCGTACATTTGTTACAATGGCAGTGTGGCAGGAAATCTGAGCCGTATAGGTGTCACAT
The DNA here is from genome assembly GCA_019240835.1 of Ktedonobacteraceae bacterium. GTDB lineage: Bacteria > Chloroflexota > Ktedonobacteria > Ktedonobacterales > Ktedonobacteraceae > JAFATZ01. The sequence continues at coordinate 17,575 of JAFAXQ010000154.1, read as the reverse complement.
TGGATCACACATCGTAAGACGAAAGGCGTGGTAGCAACCTGTGTCAAGAGTGTTTGCAATCGCTAACCAGAAAGGAGGTGTAGGCAAGACGACAACTGCCATTAATCTGGCTACGTATCTAGCCGCAGCAGGGCGCAAGGTGTTGCTCGTCGATATGGACCCACAGGCTAATACCTCTAGCAGCACTGGCGCAGCAAAGAACAGAAAGCCGTATACTATTTACAATTTGCTTGTCCAAGATAATGATGAACTTTCAATCTTTGATGTGATCGTCCCGTCACACCATCGTGAATTGGTAATCGCACCCTGCACTGTAGACCTAGCAGGTGCGGAGATGGAACTGGTAGGGGCAATAGCACGTGAGCAGAGATTGAAACGTGCATTGGAGCCGATTCGGAAGCGCTGTGATTATATCATTATCGATTGTCCTCCTTCCCTCGGCTTACTCACCATCAATGCTCTCGTCGCTGCTAATGGTGTGATTATTCCTATTCAGTGTGAGTATCTGGCACTGGAGGGTCTGACGCAACTACTCAATACCGTTACTATCGTCAAGAATAGGCTGAACGCGGATTTAGAGATTGCAGGCGTTCTCCTTACTATGTTTGATCCACGCACGCGCTTAGCTGGCGACATTGTAAAAGAAGTACGCAGGCACTTTCCTGAAAAAACCTTTCAGACGATCATCCACCGCAATGTGCGCCTGAGCGAGGCTCCCAGCTTTGGACTGGCGATACTTGATTATGAGCCTACTTCTCCAGGAGCACTGGCCTATCGTGCATTCGCTGAGGAGGTAATGGCTCTTGGCTAAGCAAAAGTTCGGCCTGGGACGTGGCCTCGACGCTCTGATCTCTGGTGCATCCGAGGTCATGGCCTCAACACAACAAGCCTCGGAAGTCCCCACGACGCTTGAAGTAGCAATTGAGAGCATCATTCCTAATCCGCGCCAGCCCCGACGCGCTTTCAGCGAGGATGATCCCAAACTGCTGGAATTGAGTGCTTCTATTAAAGAACATGGGCTGATTCAGCCTATCGTCGTCACACCACTGAGTAGTTCTGATACGAGCACAAGGGAGGCCAATGGCTGGTTCGCCGACAATGAGCAGTCGAATGCAGCTAGCACCAATGCCATATGTTATCAGATCATCGCAGGCGAACGACGCTGGAGAGCTTCGCGCCTAGCTGGTCTAAGCAAAGTTCCCGTGGTAGTCAAGGAAGTCACTGCACAGCAGATGCTCGAATTAGCCCTGATCGAGAATATTCAGCGCGCCGCTCTCAACCCTATCGAAGAGGCTCTGGCCTATCAAGCTTTAGTGCAGGAGTTTGGCCTGACACAGGAGTTGATAGCGAAAAGGGTGGGGAAAGATCGCTCGACGATAGCGAACTCGCTGCGCCTGCTGCAACTTACTGCCAAAGTGCGCGAGGCGTTAATAAAACAGCCCGAACATTTCAGCGAGGGCCATGCACGCGCATTGATTGGCATTACACGCGAAGAAGATCAGGTGACCGCTATGAGCAAGATTATTGCTCTGCGTCTAAACGTACGACAAGCTGAAGAGCTTGCTACACAGATCAAAGCTGCCCAAGATCTTGATGCCGCTCTTGAGCGCATAAGTCCCAAATTGCGCCGCTCTCCTGAGATAGAAGACTTGGAGGCGCAGTTTCGGGACGCGCTTATGGTGAAAGTGGATCTCAAATGCGATACCAGGGGTAAGGGGACAGTAGTCCTACACTTCAATAATCACGATGAGCTTGAACGTTTATATAGCAGACTGGTAAAACGTGAAGAATAGTCTGGAGGAACTCGTGACTGCTGTAGAGAACCCATTTGAGGAGGTGCGGCCCAAGATGGTGGCAGCTCGCATCGAGTTTATGGGGCAATTGGCAAAATTCAGCAAACAGGCATTGGCTCAAGAGCCTATGGGGAGTGAGTGGTCACCGCTACAGCTTGCACATCATCTCTATGTTACCGATGATATGGCGCTTGAACAGATGCGGCGCGTACAAGACGAGGACAATCCCCTTGTCTCCGACCTTGGCGAACTTGCTCCTCATCTCACTCGTGCATCTGAGCCGCCCGTGTCGCTTGATGCCGTTTTGGCTGGCATGGCTGCACGACGCGAGGAGATCTTTGAATACCTAGCGGCTCTTCCTGTTGAGGCGTGGGAACGTCCCTTCAGAAGTGAGCGCTGGGGAGACCAATGCAAATTCTACCAACTGGTAAATATATTACCCACGCATGACAAACAACACGCTGAACAACTGGCAGCGCTTAAGACGATTGTGGAGGAGTAGGTCTATTCTCTTCTCTCAACTACCTGTTCGGAGCGCAGTGCATTGATGGGATGTTGGCCTGGAGGTGGCGGAGTAGCAAGTGGCCCTGGCACTGAAGTGGGCCAATCTGGATACCGTGGCTTCGCCCGCTGCTGCGTGACCTTATCTCTGTCAGGTGTTGATGCTTGTTCTAGTGCCTGGTCTGACATAGTTCTCTCCTACTATAGTACTTCAAGATCTCTAATTCTTTTATAATCTCTTTAACTCGTTAGGAAATAGGGCAAGTAGATTTTTAGTTGAGCAGATAGCCTTCTTATCTTATTGTACATCCGTATGCCATTCTAAGGCGAGAAATGAGAGAACTGTAATGAAAGTGCTAATTAGTGGTGCTACCGGGTTACTCGGTGGGCACTTGATAAAGGAATTACAAGAGCGTAACGAGGAGATTCGTGCGCTTGTGCTGCCTGTCGAGGATGCTGATAGGTTAGTTGCACAGGGTGTGGAGGTAGTACGAGGAGATATTACCGATGCCAGCACGTTAGAGCCTGCTGTGAAAGATGTTGAACTTGTGTTTCATCTGGCAGGAATGATGGGTGTCTGGCGTCCCTTGTCTGATTACCGATTAGTGAATGTGACCGGTTCTAGCAATTTGTATAAGGCAGCACAGAAGGCTGGTGTGCGCCGCTTTGTCCATACCAGCTCGCATACCGTCTACGGTCTCGGGCATGGCCGCTATTTGACGGAGAAAGACCCGTTACGGCCCGATCCCGACCCCTACAGCATAACAAAAGCTGAGGGAGACCGTATGATACAGAAACTGATGGTTAGCAGCGATACCGAAACTGTCATCTTACGTCCTGGCACCTTCTTTGGACCTGGAGATCGCTTGCACTTCGGGCGTATGGCAGAGAGAACGAGACAGGGCAAGGCCTATATCCTTGGCAGTGGGAACCAGCACCTTCCCTTCTGCTATGTGACCGACATAGTTCAGGGCTTTATGCTGGCTGGCTATCACGAGAATGCTGCTGGCAATATCTATAATATTACGAATGACCATCCTCTCACAGCGTTGGAAATGTTCAATGCGATAGCAGATGCCGTCGGCGGCCATCGTCCTAGCATCCATCTCCCCTATCTACCGATTTACTGCGGCAGCATTGTTGCGGAGAAAATTGTTGCCCGTGTGACACACAGCAAACCGATATTGACGCAACTGGGAGCGATGATGTTTGGTTCTGATAACATGCATAGTGTAGAGAAGGCACGCAGGGAACTAGGTTATCAGCCAAAAGTAGACCTGCGCGAGGGAATCAAGCTAGCTGCGGAGTGGTTCAATAGCGGCGGCATGGCTCAAGCGTCCGTCACCCAGGCTAGTCAGTTTGCCCCGCTTGCTGGTGCAAACAAGTAATCCCTACTGGATAGATTGGCATTTTTCTCGTGCCAATCTATTCAGTAGTGGTACATACCCTTTTACCGGCTTCTCTCAAACCAAATTTCTTGATGGTGTTGCGCAGCCAGCCTACAGTTGGGCCATCGTCGATTCTGCTGCTGGTATTCAGCAGGAAAGATGCCGACTGAGGGCGTGGCGACAGTTGATTTGCCTGACGTAGAGATGCTAGCTCTTCATAGTGCTGAAATGCCCAGTACATATTCACACGGCATTTCTTGCAGTTTTTGACATCATCTTCGTTCTCAGTATCGCACTGCGGACATATGATCACAACTTTTCCTCCTTTGCAATGCAGATAAAATGGATAAGTTATATGAGGCCCAAGCGCATAGCCTCGGCTACTGCCTGGGCGCGGTCGCTCGCCTGCAACTTGCGGTAAATGTCCTGCATCTTGCGCTTTACCGTGACCTCGCTCCAGAATTGACGTGAGGCGATCTCTTTGTTACTACATCCCTCGGCGACCAGCCGTACCAACTCTATCTCCAGGTCGCTAAGCCCCAAACGGAGACGCTGTTGCTCCTTGGTTAAGCGACTAAACTCGCTAAGCACCTTAGAGATGGCACGAGGGTTACTTACAACACGTTCCCCCTGGTAGACAGCACGCAGAGCAGCTAGCACATCATTAAGCGGCTGCGATTTTTGCAGATAGCCATGTACACCGATACGCATAGCGTGCATGAGATGCTCATCCTCTGTCACTGCCGTGAAGATGACGATGCGTACACTAGGACAGGCACGTTGTAACTGTTGTGCTACATCCAGACCGTCAGATGCTCCAAGGAAGATACCGAGTAGGACAATATCTGGCTGCAACTGTATAGCCTGTATCACTGCCGCATCGCCAGAGCTGGCCTGTCCGGCCAGCTCGAAATCGGCTTCTTCCTTGAGCATCGCACAGAGACCCTTGCGTACTACTTCGTGTTCGTCAACAAGCAGGATGCGAATACGCCTTGGCTGCTCGTCTTTTTCCTGAGCGTCAGTCTCGGTGCCTTGCATGCGAGTTCTCTCTCTAGTATCCTGCTGTTACAGCGGGACTACTTCGTGTAACGAACGCGAACCTACCTCCCTCCATAGCAGTAGGACATTTTTACTAGTTTATTGCGCTCTTGGCCACATCAAATGCTACACTGCTTAGCGTCGGTATATGGCAGAGCATGTTGGTGTATGCTGCGTTGGCTAGTGGGCAGTAGCACTCCCCTGCTTTGATGCTGCGACGCAGTTCGTTGGCCTTGACTGTATTCCAAGTTGATCTGAAGTCGTAGTTGTGCTCGCGCAGATTGCCTACAGACTCGGCGCGGATACAGCAGGTCCACACATCACCGTTGGGAGCAATCTGCGCTGAAGCAATCCCTGCCAGGCAAGGGATAATCTGACGCTTCTCGACGAGTGTGCGCTTCACCAGATCGTAGTAGCGGTCACGGAAGGACTGGGTGATGCGCGAGACACCGCTGAACTCAGCGTTGCGAATACCTTCTTGCAGCTTGTCGATAACGGGTTTGTACTTCTCGATAGGAGGTGTGATACCCATACCGACGGTATCAAGTTCAACGCGCTCCTCAGCAATCTCGCTGATGAAAGAATCGGGCTTCAGTTCATCACGTACGAAGGCATAGATATCCTCGAACTCGCCAACGTTGAAGTTTGAGATCACGGTGTGGACGCCAAGCGTGAAGTTCTTGTAACGTTCTTTGAGCGCCTTGAGACCAGCGTAGGTACGCATGGCGCGCTCGAAGTTGCCCTTCACACCACGCACGATATCATGCTTTTCGCCAACGCCATCTAGCGAGAGATTGACAATTACGTCAGAGGTGGGAGCTGCCTGCAGGACGCGCTCGACGCGCCCCGGAATGATCTTGTCTTGAATGCCGTTAGTGGGAATATTGATAATGCCAGGGCGACAGTGCCGATAAGCAGCCTCGACCATCTCTGGCAGATCCTTACGCAACGTCGGCTCACCACCACTGAAGGTGAACCAATAGGCATCACGACCGATGGAGGCAAATGTCTTATCATATTCCTCGATGGTAAAGTCGTCATTTGGGCGTTGCCAGACATTACACGTTTTACAGCGAGAATTACAACGGTAGCTGACACTAATCGTTAGGTTGAGCGGGTTTGCAAGCGGTTTGCCCAGAGCATATGACGCCTGCATCTTCGCAACTTTTGGTAGGACTTCAAGCATGTCTGCTTTCCCCCTGAGAATTAGACAATGTGGGTAAATTAAAAGAGTTTTTTCATATATATTATCGCTTTCACATTGCCACCTTTTTCCACGATAGAAAGAATATACTATAGAGGAGACAGGAAAGCGAGAACCACAGAAGGTAGTACTACTTTTGGGGGGTACTTATGATCGATCTGAGTGATCCGACACTTGCTGAGCGCTTGCAGCGTCGGACAGCAGAGGGATGCTACGAGATAAGCGAGACCGAGCTTGTGTTGGCAATACGTACGCTCAAGGCAAGCCATGAGATGAGTGGGGTACAATACCTAGCGGAGGTGTTGCTACAACGTTGTGCTCCGATATTTCAGCGCCATACGCAAGGGCTGCGCCATCGACCTGACCTGCGTGAAGACGCCATTGCGAATATGGCTGAGCACCTCTTACGCGAGGTACAGGATGCGCAAGAAGTATTTATGACGCAGAATTTTATGTACTATCTGCGCTGCCTTTGTATTGATGAATTTAATCGTGTGCTACGCCAGGAGGGATTGCAGTATCGACGCGACGAAAAGGGGCGTCCGCTGGGGCGTCCACAACATGTGCCACGTGCATTAGTGGAGCCACTGCGTCCAACCCTGCCTGATGATGAGAGTGGCCCCCTAGCCGACGTAGCCGATGCATACGATCAATACGAACACTTGCACGCACAGGAGGAGAGCCGACGTATTCTGCTCTACTTGCGTGACCCCTTGGACCGCATGGTTATGGTCCTACGCGGCGTAGAAGGCATGAAATGGGATGACATCGCCACTGTCTGTAAGAAGACTGAGCGCACTGTACGCTTACGCTACGAGCGTGCGCGCACTCGTCTACGTGAATGCCTCGCCCAAGAACAATATATGATGAACCCGCCCGTAAACGCGCCCATGACAGGCGGAGTATCACAGCAAGGATAGAAAGGTTGGAAGAGATGCAAGAGACAAACACTCCTGAATTACAGCACTTGAAGATGGCATGGCTGGCTGCAAAAGAGGCTGGCGATACACAGGCCCAACTTAAACTGCTGCGAGACCATCCAGAGCAACAGACTGCACTCATCGACTTCATCGCTACGTATCACGCTACTACTGTTCCGTCTGGAGAAGAACAAGCAGCGCTCTTACCTCTTACGCAGCGTGCCCTGCAGACCGCTATGCAGCGCGTTTTCAGCCCGCAAGAGCAGACCATGCAGACTCCACAAGCCACAACCCTAGCCGAATTGCGCAAGAGTCGCAACCTGAGCAAAGTTGAAACCGCCAGAGCTCTACGGCTTAGCGTTGAGGTATGGAGCAAGTTTGAGGCTGGTGCGATAGAATTGATCAGTTTGAGTCAGCGCCAGCTTAATCATCTTGCCCTCTTCTTCCAAGTCAGTGTCGAGCAGTTTAGCAATCTGCTCAACAATAGCCAGCCCGCTTTGACGCTGAACCGTCGCCAAACGCGTGATGCGGCGCAACAACAGCAGCAGGGGCCACGCAAGCAAAGCTTTGCCGAGGCGGTTAAGCACAGTACGATGTCGAAAGAGGATAAAAAATTCTGGAGTGGGATGTAACTTGAGAACTCGGTAGATAATTACTTTACAATTATCCACCGAGTTCTCAAGTTACAATCTCATTCCCCCAAGGGATGTGTCTTTGATTGAGCCTTCATACGGTCCTAGAATAGTGGCTTTGACGATATCGCGTTGCACTGCCACATTGCCAGCCACAAAATAGCTTAAATGAGGATTGCCAGTGCCAAATGAGGGTACGGCAAAATCCTTATCGTCCTGGAAGCCTGGACGTAGCCAAGAGCCAATCAGATCGCCTACAGCATGAATATTCACCCAGGTGCTAGTATTGCTTGGCTTGCGTCCCGAGCGATCATCAAGCAGGAGTTGTACCATCCAGAGGGGGCTGCCGAGTGTGAACAGGTTCCTCAGTTTAAAGGTAGGAAGCTCTGTCTGCAAATCAAGCAAGCTCTCGTAGGCAACTACCGTTCCCCAGCTATGCGAAATAAGTGAGATGTCATCTCCGCTCGCAGCCAGCGGGCGTAACTTCTCCTTCAATTTCTCCTTGACTGCGTTGCGTACGGTTCTACTCGCTAGGTACCTCGTGAATTCACCAATATAGTCATCTGGGTTAGGGAGCAAAGCTAGCTTGTCTGTCAGGGTTGACCACTCGCCTAACAATGCGGAGACACCAGGCAGTTGTGCTGTCGCACGAGCTAGCAACGTTGTTGCTAATGCTTTGCGTAGCTCATCAGCCGCTAACTGCTCTTCGGGGGTAAGCGATATCCTGTTCACGCCTGTGAACACGCTAGACCAGAGCACTTCAAGATAGTCACTGTCAGGAAAGTTCAGGTAGGTATTAAATGCTGCCTCCCACGGCATCGAATAGCCAGCCTTGTAATCGCTTATGCCATGTACCCATACCACACGGTAGTCGGGATTGCTCATAACTATTCTCCTTACATGATTGAGCACTATTCAGCGCTCAGTCTGGGTGATTGTTTTCTGCACTGCCTCGTTACTTCGCTTCGTCTTCTAAGTTTAGCACATACGCAATGAGGGATCTATCGCTTGCAGAGGTACGCGAAAGCAATAGTTAAATGAAATGATCTATCAGCACAGGGCGAGCACACGCACCAACGCTTTCTCTAACGCGAGTTCGGGCTGCTCGTCAACCGTGCTGCTACGCCACGCGACGAAGCCATCAGGGCGCACCAGCACGGCTCCCGCTGCGCCCACGCCATAGGCAGCATCCCACCGTCCTTCGACATCCTTCAACCCATGCTCTGCGCCGATGGTATACACTGACAGCGGAAGCTCCAGCCGCTTGCTCACCCGATGCGCCGCCTCGTTGCAGAGAGTACCCTGGTCACCGACCAGCAACGTCCATCTGCCTCCACATAAGTCAATGGTCGAGATCTGTAAGCCATCGCGCTCTAGCATGATATGCGGTGCTCGTGTCCCTGGCTCACCGCATAGTGTACTAGGATGTTGGGTAAGTGGAGCTTCGTTCGCGCCGGGTTCGGCAACGATTGCCGCACTACGATAGCGAAAGCCAAAGATCAGATCAGCACTGTCAACTAACGTGCTCTCTGCCGTACCAGTACGATAGAACTGACGCTGAAGCGTCTGCTCAACGACGAGTTTGCCTACTGGCAGCCGTTCGGATTCATAGGAATCGAGCAACCCAGTACCAGCCTTGCCTGCCAAGACCAGAGCCAACTTCCAAGCCAGATTGAAGGCATCCTGAATACCAGTGCCAGCACCCAGCCCACCACTTGGCAGCACCGTATGCGCGGCATCACCAGCCAGAAAAACACGCCCTTTGCGATAGCTCTCTGCGTAGCGTGCCGCCAGTTCCCACACACCCACTTTTATAGGGTCCCACGGATAGGCAGGCAATATCTTGACCTCAAGATCAGGCATACCCACGGCAATGCGAATGAGTTCGATGCAGCGCTCATCGGTCATATCCTCACGTCGCTCACCACGCTCTGGATGGATGGGAGTACCGAAAAACCAGCGTCGCTCATTATCATCTGGCATCAGGCCAGCCTGTCCATCGGGCAAGTGCGGATTGCTCACATAGTAGAGAAAGATGCGCCGCCCACGTAGCGCCTCACGCAGATCCGCCTCAAAGGAAACGTTGGTGGAGTAAGAGATTGTCCCTGGTCCTTGGGTCTGAATGCCAAGAGCGTCACGAATACTGCTGTGAGCGCCATCGGCAGCGATGAGATAGTGTGCTCGCACGCGCCATTCGCGTCCAGTCACGCGTTCACGAATGACAGCGGAAACGCCCGTCTCATCCTGCTCAAATGAGACCAGTTCGCTGTTGAAACGGATATCGCTCCCCATCCTCTTTGCAGCATCGAGCAGAATTGGTTCGAGCTGTTGCTGGCCGATGATGCATGCTGCAGTAGGCGAGAGAGCCGAGAGGTCGGCTTGCCCATCCTCATCTAGACGGGCAATCTCGCGTCCCGCGAGCGACTCGACGCGCACCATTCCCTGATTCTGTGCTATGGGCAACTGAGCTGCACGAATAGCCTCCTCCAACCCAAGTACGCGGAACAGTTCCATCGTGCGTGCGTTATACCCGCGTGCGCGAGGCAGACGGGCTGGCTGCGGGTGCTTCTCAACTAGTAAGGATGGAACTCCCTGCCAGGAGAGAAAGAGCGACATGGACAGTCCTACCAAGGCACCTCCAACAACCAACACTGGTACCTGGAGAGCATCTGTCTCTGTTGTTTCACTTTGCACAACCTATTGCTCCTCTTGCTCAAAGACGAGTGTTTTTCTCTAACATGAATGCATCACTCAGACTTCACAGAAAAAACGACGTGGGCAGTGCTCAAAGGATGGAAGGGGCGGAAGCTAATTCCTTCGTGAATTGCTCATTTCTCGCAGCCACCTCTTCCCGTGACTGCCCTATCACTATACCAACGAGCATAGAGGCGGAATTTGGGTATGGACCGGCTTCAGCGTTATAGAAAGAGAGCGGAACAAAATAGCCCTGTTGGATAAACTGCTGGGCCAGAGCGATACGACGACCAATAGCACCATGCCACTCCCAGGAATTGTACAGTAGGGTACTCACGCCGTACGCTTCCATGGTCCCTCGCTGGAGAAGGACAGCAGCAGTAGAACCGTTGACACGAAAATTCAAGTCTAACACGACTACACGGTCATCAGACAACAAGACTATATCAAAGCCTGCTACTCCTTTATACCCCAGTGCAACGGCCTTCTCCATGATATGTCGTCCAACCTGGAGCATGCGCTCTGATGGCTTCACGTCTTGGTCTAGCCAACTTCCTAAATAGTGACCTTGCCCATCGGTGACCTGTTCGGCTGCACCTAAATACTGAATTCCACCCTGCTGAGTCGTCGCAAACTGCACACACAAGTTGCGTTTCACCGTGACAAATTCCTCGACCACGACTTGCTGACAGATGTGGAAATATTCTTTTGCTGCTTGGAGCTCATCAGCGCTAGAGCAGATCATGACGGCGGTGCCTGCCCCACTAGAGTGATCTGAAACGGCTTTGATCACCCAAGGGAATGGGAGAGATGGAAAAAGCTTTTCTGTGATGGTTGCGGTTTCGACAACAGCACGACGGGCTACGTATTCTGTTGGCACAAAGTCTGTCAGGTGAGCTTTGTTGTTCAAGAATGAGAGTAGCTCGGGCGATATCCAATATTTATGAGCCGGCAGCTCTGCCGGAGGATAGACGTGTTGCACAACAAAGGTGTAGGGGCTGGGAAGAAGCTGTGCTAATAGCTTTTGGAAGTCCTCTTGAGAGAAGTAGGTATAGCGTCGTAAGGCAGCTTGCAGCCCTGCTTGTTGCAACAAGTCGAGTCCTTCGGGAGTGGAGACAGAAGAATTGCAAATCATCGGCATCCGGCCCATAATGGTCTGTTGATTCCCCGTAAAAGCCTCAAGCATGGGTAAATCTGGAAAAACCCACTCAAAAGCAGAAACAGATGCGCGTGAGTTGTAAATGCTGTTTGGGCCATAGATGTCTTCGAGCGTGATACTCGGGGAGATGCACCTATTCTCTGGACGCATAAAGCGTACTCCTTCTGTGATATATGCTGTAAAAGCTGTCTATAAAGGGGTGACAACATTGTAACCACCCAGAATCTCCGCGAAGAGGCTGTTTGAGGCTTTGTCACTGCCTCATCTGCAATTCTACACACAAAACTTTTCGGCTTGCACTGCTTCTATTGTCGGAACCCCCTGCCAGAACCTGACTCACTGGCTACTTCGCGCAGGTCCTCATAGCACGGAAGGAGTGGCGGCCAATTCTCGCGAGAATTGCTCATTTCTCGCAGCCACCTCTTCCCGTGACTGCCCTATCACTATACCAAGCAGTCTAGAAGCGGCTTCTGGGTATGGACTCAGTTCAGCGTTATAGAAAGAGAGTGGAATGAAATAGCCCTGTTGGATAAACTGCTGGGCGCGAGCGAGACGCTGAGCAGTAGCACCATGCCACAGCCAAGAAGTGTACAGTAGGGTACTCACGCCGTACGCTTCCATGATCCCCCGCTGGAGAAGGATAGTAGCAGTGGAACCATTGACACGAAAATTCAAGTCTAACACGACTACACGGTCATCAGGCAACAAGACTATATCAAAGCCTGCTACTCCTTTATACCCCAATGCAACGGCCTTCTCCATAATACGCTGTCCAACCTGGAGCATACGCTCTGTTGGTTGGACGTGTGGATCTAGCCAACTTCCTGCATAGTGTACCTGGCCAGTGGTGACCTGTTCGGCTGCACCTAAATACTGAATTCCACCCTGCTGAGTCGTCGCAAACTGCACACACAAGTTGCGTTTCACCGTGACAAATTCCTCAACCACGACTTGCTGACAGCTATGGAAATGTTTTTTTGCCGCTTGGAAATCATCAGCGTTAGAGCAGATCATGACACCAACTCCAGTCCCACTAGAGCGGCCTGACACGACTTTCATTACGCATGGGAATGGAAGAGGAGGCACAGAGTTTTCTGCGATGGTTGCGGTTTCGACAACAACACGATGGGCTACGTACTCTGTTGGCACAAGGTCTGTCAGGTGAGCCTTGTTGTTCAAGAATGAGAGCAACTCGGGCGATATCCAATATTTATGAGCTGGCAGCTCCGACGGAGGATAGACGTGTTGCACGACAAGCGTGTAGGGGCTACTGATGAGCTGTGCTAACAGCTTCTGGTAGTCCTCTTCGGAGAAGTAGGAATAGCGGTGTAAAGCACCTTGCAGCCCTGCTTGTTGCAACAGGTCGCGCACTGCTGCAGTGGAGACAGAAGTGCTACAAATCATTGGCATCCTGCCCATAATGGTTTGCTGATTGCCCGTATAAGCCTCAACCATAGGTAAATCGTAAAAAATCCACTCAAAAGCAGAAACAGATGCGCGTGAGTTGTAAATGCTGTTCGGGCCATAGATGTCTTCGAGCGTGATGCTCGGAGAGATGCACCTATTCCGTGGATGCATAAAGCGTACTCCTTCTATGATCTACGTGCTATGAAAGGGGTGACGACACTGTAAGCACCCAGAATCTCCTCTAAGAGGCTGTTTGAGGCTCTTTCATTGCCTTATCTGCAACTTTACACAGAAAACTCCCTTGAAAGATGGTGCGGTCGCATATATAGGATAATATCATTGTACTGACTTATAGGCAAGATTCCATTGTGTTAAAAAATAGAGCGTTGCGTGTTGATAAAACGAGCAATCAAAGCTTGCGAGGAGAAGGGCGAGTCACCTCACACCATTTTGTGTACTCATACAACTGGGCAAAAGCTCGAAGCAAAACGTGTGTTGCAAAGCTAGACAACGTGCTATAATAAGGCGCATGACAAGCAACTGGCGGAGAGAGGAAACGCAATTATGGCGATGTTTGATAGCTTATCAAAACGACTCGAAGGAATTTTCACAAACTTAGGTGGGCAAGGCAAGCTGACTGAAGAGGATGTCAATGCGGCACTGCGCGAGGTGCGCCTGGCGCTGATTGAAGCTGATGTGAATCTGAAGGTAGCACGCCAGTTCGTTGAACGTGTGAAGCAGAAGGCCATCGGAGCTGACGTCATGGGGAGCCTCTCGCCGGCGCAACAAGTGCTTTCAATCGTGAACGAAGAGTTGATTGAGGTGCTCGGAGGCACAGATGGTAAGAACAACCTCAATCTCGGAGGCTCTCCACCTGCACTCATTATGTTGGTAGGTCTGCAAGGCTCCGGTAAAACGACCACTGCTGCTAAGCTCGCTAACTACTTGCGTAAACAAGGCCAGCGGCCACTGCTGGTCGCGGCTGATATGTACCGACCCGCTGCTGTCAATCAGTTGAAGACGCTGGGCAAACAACTCACCATCCCTGTCTATTCAGAGCCGACAGGAGCCAACCCCGTTGATATCTGCGCGCATGCAATCGACTATGCGCGTGAGCAAGCCTGCACCCTGGCGATCCTCGACACGGCAGGTCGCCTCAACATTGACGAGCGTATGATGCAAGAGGTTGTAAATATTCGCAACCGAGTACACCCAGGCGAGATATTGCTCGTTGCCGATGCCATGACCGGTCAAGAAGCGGTACGTGTGGCTGACGACTTTAATAAGGCGGTCTCGCTCACGGGCATGATTCTGACGAAGATGGATGGCGATGCCAGGGGTGGTGCCGCCCTCTCCATCCGCTCAGTGACGGGCGTGCCGATTAAGTTCATGGGCGTTGGCGAAAAGACCGACGCGCTGGAACCTTTTTATCCAGACCGCCTCGCGTCACGTATACTCGGTATGGGAGATGTGCTCTCGCTGATCGAGCGCGCCCAGGAGACCATCGACCAGGAAGAAGCGCTCAAGGCCCAGGCCAAGCTCAAACAGGGAAAGTTTGACCTGGAGGACTTCCTCACGGCTATGCGCCAGTTGAAGCGTATGGGTCCGCTGCGTCAGGTCATGGAGATGTTGCCGGGCTTCAATAAGCTGGCAGCGATGCCTGACATGGAGGAGGCACTGGAGGGAGACCAGCTCAAGTATATTGAAGCCATGATCCTTTCAATGACCTTGGAGGAACGGCGCAACCCCGACATCATCAACGGGAGTCGTCGCAGGCGCATTGCCAAAGGCAGTGGCACGAGTGTGCAGGAACTGAATCAACTGCTAGACCAGTTCAACGAGATGCGCACGATGATGCGCCAGGTCAGTAGCGGCAAGGGTCCGTGGGCGCAATTGGCGCGACAGTACGGCGGCGCTATGGACATTGCTGGCATGCCCTCTATACCAGATGCACCCGCCGCAACCGCGACACCTCCTCGACCGAGTGGGGCAGCCAACAAAAAGAAAAACAAAGCTGCACGGAAAGAGAAACGAAAACAGAGAGCCAGAAGCGGAAGAAGATGATGTGACAGTTGGCTCTGACTTCGTCGGAGCCAACTATCACATTCATTTTCAAAGGGGTGGTAGCAGCTTGTGTTCAACGACTGGTAACTGCCTGTACAGGTCTGCCCCAGTTACTCCAGTACGCCAGCTCTTAGTAGCTTGCAGGTCGTGCAGGAAGTCGCGCTGGAGATCGACAGCGAGAGCTTGCCAGGTGAGGCTAATAGCACGGCGGGCGAAAGCGATGTTGTTGCGCGGCTCAATGCGATCCAGGTCCTCAAAGAAGAAACCACAGCTTGTAAAGCTATACTGTTGGTAGTATTGTGCTTCGAGCAGCAGCAGAACGCGCCGACCTACTTGTCTATTGAGAGGTCGACGCCCCCATCGACCATGACGTGCCCAGAAGCTCTTTGGTGACAGCCAGCCGTTGCGCAACGAGAGGTAGTCATTGCGTGCAGCCCAGGGGTCACGCAGAAATTTGCCTGTATACTGCTCAAACAGGAGATTGCCCCGTCGTGCGAGGTTGTTGAGTGCTTGGCGAAGTGTGCCCTTCCAACCACTTTCTCCTTCGGTACATTCGCAGCCTGTGTGCCAGCGTGCGATACCATGTGCGCAGCTCCACGCACTCGGCACGCACAATTGTGCCTCTTTCGTGGGTGGATGCATGATCATATAGCGCTCAAGCGTACAGACCTCGAAGCCGTAGTTGGGAGCGCCATGACGTACTAGATGGGTCAGGAACTTATCGCGCCAGGGCTTGTGGTGGCCATACAGCTCGCCATCGGTGGCGATGAGCAGCAGTTGCGCTTCCTCAGCAACACGCTTGTCATGCACGAGATGGTCGGGCAGGTAGGACGCGGCGAAGATGTTGGCATCGTTGGTCGTGTCCCAGTCGAAAGAAACACCGCCTGAGAGCGGTGCGTTATAAAAGAACGCACTAATACGGCGACCATTGTGCAGCCGGATGATATAAGGTTCTGTGGGGTCAATCGGCGTCGCTGCTTGCCAAGGGGCCAGCACGACATAGGTGACGCCACATTGTGCCAGCAGATCGAGGGTCTCTATGTCCACCGCTGTCTCTGCTAACCACATGCCATATGCATCGTGGTTGTAGCGATGGCGGAAGTCGTCTAGCCCCCAGCGTATCTGGGTCAGCTTGTCACGCTGCGTCGCCAGCGGCAGAATGGTATGGTTGTAAGCCTGGGCCAGCGCATTACCCACGCCGTAGCGCAGCATATGCATCTGATCAGCAGCAATGATGCGTCGGTACACATCGGGGTGCGTCTGTTCTAGCCATGACGCCAAGGTAGGGCCGAGATCAAAGCTTATGGCATCGAAATTGCCAGCCATGGCGTTAGGACGATAGCACTCAGCGGTAATTTTCTCATTGAAGTTTGCGTAGGGAGTAGCTCCTGGCTCGGGAGGAATAGCAGCGCTAAATGGATCTTCGCGTGGCGGTTGGTAGAAGTGTCCATGTAAGCAAAGGTACGTAGCTCCTAACATTGAGCTTTTTGAAGCTTCATCCGATGTGATTTGCTCTAACATCTAATCACCTTCCTCTGGCGTACAGCAATCAGCACTGTTGCCACCAGAACAAAGCACAGATTCTCTCTTGTAACTATACCATATGCACCAAGTCCTTTGATGCTGATCAGGTTGTATAAATCCGCTACATCCGCCCAAAAGATGTCTCTCACACAAGGGGCGTACTGGCAGCGGGATTGCTCGGGCGACCATCGTGGTCGCCCCTCTAACAGTAATATTAATACGTTTTAATAGATCGAACAGGTACAAATCAACGAGAAAGTAATAGAAAGTTTGCCCAAGCTCTCTATTACTTTCTGCTTAGTTTAGGCAGTCATGCCCTGTCCACCGCTGTGGAAGCTCGTGATAAACTCTTCGTAGGCCTCACGCAGTTTGGGATAGCGCAAGAGGAAGACACCCGCGTACTCTTGCGGCAAGGGTCGCGGCTGACGGATCAGGTGCATATTCGCTTCTTTGAGCAAGCGGTTGCCCTTCTTGCCGTTACACGTTTTACAGCAAGCAACCAGATTTTCCCAGGTACTTTGTCCGCCACGAGAACGAGGGATGACATGGTCAAGTGTTAGGTCGCGACTGCGCTTGGCACAGTACTGACACACTTCGTCATCTCGTAGTAGGATATTGGCTCGGGTAGGCTGGAGGGCGATGCGTGGTAGGCGCACATTGACCAGCAACTGCACAATCACAGGGCGCTCCAAATCAAGACGACGGGCGGCGATACTCTCTTCGATCAACCTACGAACATTCTCATCTACGAATGTGACCTTCTGCTTGGAGAGCAAGACGATGAGACGACGTTCTGGAATGACCGAGAGAGGCTGTAGCGAGGAATTCAATACAAGAACAGGCATGAATACGTTCCCTTCCTCTCTGTCAGTGTCGATAACCAGGGCAGACGGCGAGGAAGAAACACGAAGCAAGGCAGATATGTACCTTGGCTTCAGCCTTTATCGCCGCCTACGACGATGACTAGATGGATAAGAGCGAAGGTCTCTTGCATATCCAGGTGAGCAAGGCACAGCCAGAGGCACGCTGTTCACCGTCTGTTGCGTTATGTTTGCCGGGCACATAACGGTGATGGTCAGATAGCAGCCTGCGTTAGCAGTGGCTTGTATCTGGTACCTCCGCATTCCTTAACTCCTTCATTGACCCGTGGAATTGATATGACTAACACCAAAGGAGATGTGCGTCATCCTGGTCGGGGTGAGAGGACTTGAACCTCCGACCTCAGCGTCCCGAACGCTGCGCGCTAGCCGA
>JAFAXQ010000130.1 GCA_019240835.1 Ktedonobacteraceae bacterium | reverse complement strand
GCGAGTGCGCTCGTAGGTGAATTAGCTCTAGCACAGGACTATGCTTTCCAGGCTATCGACAAGGCACTCTCTACGCAGCAGTATTATGTGATCTCTCGATGCATCACGTTAGCTCACATGATTCAAAAGAAAGAGCCGCGTGAATTTCATGCGTCTGCTATCGTAGAGTATGCTCATGAAGCTCTAACGCAGATGTAGAGGAACAACTATGCTGAAACATGTAGTACTTTTGCAACCAAAAGCCGAAACCACCTCTGAGCAGATCAAACAAGTGCTCAATCAAGTAAGAACGCTCCCGCAAAGCATTCCTGGGATACTTGATGTGCAGACCGGGGAAAATCTCAGCACGAACCATCAGGGCTATGCCTATGGGTTTGTCATGCACTTTGCCGATGAAGCGTCCCTCAAGGCCTATGCCCCGCATCCAGCTCATCGCGTTGTCAGTGAGGAACTGCTTCGTCTGTGTAGCAGTATCATCGACTTTGATCTTGCTGAGCAGCAGTTCAGAGAACATGGACAAGTGTAGGGCTACTCAAGGAAATATATCTTGTTTTTTGCCTGTTGTGAACATACTATATAGCGTGTAGGATTGCGACCTATCCGTCTGTGCATAGACCTATACATTCGTGCTATATATGTACGCGGGAATAAGATATGAAGATTATCTCACCTCACCATCACGGAAGAGTGATTAGAGAGGCTCGTCAAGCGGCTCATATGACCCAGGAGCAGCTAGCGGAAGTCTGGCCCAAAGCTGGGGGAGAGGGGTGGGTGTCAGTTGGCATTATGTGCAAGATGTCGAATATGGAAAGAAGTTCATCGAAAGCTCTTCCACATTGCGCAAACTTGCTGCCATCCTGGATATTCCTTTATGGAAATTCGGTCTCTCTGAGTACGACCCATTCGACCCGCAGGACGTATCAAGGTCCGGTACATCGACTGCAGCGGATTCCTGCATAAAGGTGATTGAGACACACCTCGACGAGCAGAGAGATGGGGCAATAACTCGTGACGAACGGCTCGATACTAGGGTATACTTGATGGAGGAAGAGACTCCGCCTGTCACCCCAGAGGTAGAAAACGCTGACATGAATCGCCAAGGTTTTCTTGATGGTGCAGCGCGTGTCGTGGGCACCACCCTCTTCACGCCCGCCTATGACTTACTCAGTTATGAGTTAGCGGGACGTTTTTTTAGCGCATTAAAAAAGCCTTCCACTATCGACGAGGATTTCCTCTACTTCCTCTACAAATGTACAGATACCTATTGGCGAGAGCGAGACACTGCGAGTTTTGCATCATCTCCTTTGCTTCGTTCTGTCTTGGAGCATTTTGAGAAACTGCTTGTACTTCTTGAAGGGCCATTACTTCCTACTGTGCGTACACACCTGTGCTCTCTTCTAGGAGCCACAGCGCTACTTGTAGGTCACCTTTTCTACGACCTGGGTAGATTTGCGCAAGCTAGAGAATACTACAAAGTTGCCATGACGGCAGCACAGGAGGCACATAATCTGCTACTGCAGGCTGTAGCATGGGGTAGGATGAGCCACGCATGGCTCTATAATGGAAATGTTCAAATAGCTTTTACCTGCGTGCAAGAGGCTCATCGTCTCGTAACACCAACAGGAAATTTCACGATTCGTGCGTGGGTATCCGCACTGGAAGCTGAGGTCCAAGCCAAGCTCGGTGATCAAGATGCCTGTCTCATGGCCTTGGATGGGGCTGAGTGTCTCGCAGATCAACAGTTCCTTAGAGAAGATTGCTATTGGATCAACTTTGATCGCTCGCTACTAGCGGGCTACCAGGGTGCTTGTTTCCAACAGTTGTATCGTGCAGAAGACCTTACTACACATCACTTCCTAGAAGATGCCAGGCAAGCCTTGATAGATGCATTGTCACGGCTAGACTTAGCACTCCTACGGCGTCAGCCTATCTACTTGGCTGATATTGCTGGCACGTTTGTTCTGCAAGGAGAAATAGAAGAGGCGTGTGACCACGTGATCCAAGCTCTTATGATCACAGCACGCATGAAATCGCAGCCCGTGATGCTGCGCATTCTTGCGACGAGGCGGCAGTTAGAGCCGTGGAAGGAGACGTATGCTGTCAACCACGTAGATGCACACTTGGCACCCTTCCTTACCGCAGACTGGTACCGAGGGAAGGTATGAGCCAATCGCACCCTAACTGCAGAGGAGTGCTCTATGTCATCGCTTGTGCCAGCTCTTCTGCTCCCCTGACAGAAGGGTTGGTCGTGCAGGCGCAAGCAGCAGGCTGGGATGTGTGCGTCATCACCACGCCACACGGCACAAAATTTCTTGATCTTGCTCGGCTTGAGCACCTGACGGGTCATCCAGTGCGCAGTGAGTACAAACGCCCTGAAGAGCCAGATGTCTTACCACGCGCCGATGCTCTGGTCGTGTTTCCTGCCACCTTTAACACGATCAACAAGTGGGCACTCGGCATGAGTGACACACTGGCAGTCGGTCTGCTGTGCGAGTATACCGGACTGAAGATGCCGATCATCGCTGTCCCCTGCTTTCGGACAGGAGGCGGCCTTGATGGCCATCCGGCCTTCTTCAGCAGCATCGCGTTGCTCAGAGCCTGTGGGGTGCATGTGATCTATGAGCCAGCAAGGTATCCGCCAAGGAATCAAGTGCCAGCCGATGTCATTCTCGCTGAGCTGCATGACATGCTCGACGTTTGCAGCAAGAAAAACACCACCACCATACGAATGCTGGCAAGGCTTGAAGAAGGGAACACTATGCTGAAACATGTAGTACTTTTGCAACCAAAAGCCGAAACCACCTCTGAGCAGATCAAACAGGTGCTCAATCAAGTAAGAACGCTCCCGCAAAGCATTCCTGGGATACTTGATGTGCAGACCGGGGAAAATCTCAGCACGAACCATCAGGGCTATGCCTATGGTTTTGTCATGCACTTTGCCGATGAAGCGTCCCTCAAGGCCTATGCCCCGCATCCAGCCCATCGTGTCGTCAGTGAGGAACTGCTGCGTCTGTGTAGCAGTATCATCGACTTTGATCTTGCCGAGCACGCGTTCAGCTAGCATGGAGGTCCTCTAGAACTTCCCTCCACTGGGCCACTGGATTAATGGGGTTCACTAAGATTGCCGAGGTATGCTAAAATAGAACCGGAGTTGCTACTTAATGCTACCTTCATTAATCCGCAAGAAACAAAAACGTTAAGCGCTATCTCACATGCTAAGTGAAGATGGAGCGCTCATATCAAGATTGCATATAGATTAAGAAAGGCTTCATTAATGAAAATATTGGTTACTGGTGGAGCTGGTTTTATAGGGTCGCACATTGTTGATAGTTACATCGCAGAAGGACACAGTGTAACTATCGTTGATAACTTTTGGGAACATGGTGGCAAACAGTCAAATGTCAATCCCGAAGCGAAGGTCTATAAAGTAGATATTAGAGATGAGGCTGCACTAGCGCGTGTTTTTGATGAGGTGCAGCCGGAGATTGTGAACCATCAAGCTGCCCAAATAAGTGTCTTTATCTCAACACAAGATCCTAAGTTGGATGCTGAAGTCAATATTATGGGTTTGTTCAATGTTTTGGGAAATTGTAGTCGTCTGGGAGTTCGTAAAGTCATATTTGCCTCATCTGGTGCCGTCTACGGTAGTCCGGATCACTTTCCTGTCACTGAGAAGTCAGAGTTATTACCAGAATCACCTTATGGCATCAGCAAATTGGCAGGAGAACATTATCTACGTGATTGGGCGCGAGTCAATGAGCGTACTTACACAATATTGCGTTATGCCAATGTCTATGGTCCGCGTCAGGATCCCAATGGGGAAGCTGGGGTAATTGCTATATTCATTAAGCGTTTTCTCACACAACAGCAAGTACGTATCGACTGGGATGGCAATCAACAACGAGATTTCCTTTATGTAGGGGACCTCGTTCGTATGCATCAGCTCGTACTCAGTGCAGGTGATAATAAAACATTTTGTGTGGGGACAGGAATAGGGACGTCTGTCAATGAAATTTACGAGCATTTGGCAGCGATCTTTGAGTACAGGCCAGAGATCACGCGAGCTCCTAAGCGCCCAGGTGATTTCTACAAAGCTTACTTTAGTTATTCTAAGGCTCAAACTGCTTTTGGATGGGAACCCCAAGTGACTCTGAGAGAAGGACTAAGGAAAACAGTGGAGTTCTTCAGAAACCAATAACAACTTTCGTTTTGGGGAAGCTCCTTGTGGATGGGAAAGAAGTTCATGGTCGATGTACGAACTCATCAGTTTTCAGATTGTGAGACAATTGCTTATGGAGATTATGCCTATAGATAATAATTTGTGCGCGCTTGACTTTGTTATTTCAACTGTTACCGAAGCTGGGAAACTTTTCCAGCAGGATAAAGTTGCACTAATTAGACAGAAAGCTGGAATGGCTAATTGGGTAACGGAAGTTGATCTTCTCATCGAGAATTATATTCTCCAAAAAATTCATCGTGCATTTCCTACTCATTCTATTCTTTCAGAAGAAACTGCTTCACTTTTGCCAACTGAGATACCTAAAGATTTATGGATATGTGATCCACTTGATGGCACAACGAATGCCATCTTTGGTATTCCGTTTTGCTGTGTTTCACTTGCTTATATGCACGAAGGGAAGATACAGTATGCTGCCATATATGACATTTACAGAAAAAAGCTATATTATGCAGAGTATGGTAAAGGAGCGTTTGTTAAAAACGAAGCTGTGGATAAAATTACTAAGTTGAAAGTCAGGGAAGGTGGATTACAAAACAGCCTAGTTTGTACTGGCTCGCCGTACAGACGACCTGATTTTAAACCCACCTGGCAGCTCATGGATAAAGTTCATGAGGCAGATGCCCGTTTAGTAATGTTGGGCAGTGCATCACTAGAGATTGCATATGTATCAGAAGGAAAGTTGTCACTATATTACGAAAAAGGTTTGAAACCGTGGGATATTGCGGCAGCAACCCTTATCGTTACAGAAGCCGGTGGAATAGCAACGTATCTCGAAGGTGATTTCGATTTATTCCATCCTCAAACTTTTATCTGTGGCAATAAAAACATTGTAGGTGAGTTTTGCGCCTTGTTTAATGAGCGGTGATCCTCTCCTAGTCGGAGCTACCCGCGGACATCTGGCACATTTCCATCTACGAAGGGCTATACCTATGGGTTTATGACGTATTTTGCTGATGAAGCCTCTCTCAAGACATATGCTCCGCATCCGGCCCATCGCGTTGTCAGTATAGCCACAAGAGCCAGCGTCAAATTCACCGATTCCTGTGCTTTTTTTGTATGACGAATGCGATCATTCGCGAGCATGGCGACCCCTTGCAGTCAATACTGCGCAAATAAGGGGAGCGGCACGCTCGATACTACTACCTGGTGAGTTGTCGGTGCTTTCGCTCATAGTCTGCAATCATCATGCCTAACTCCACTGTGCCACGCTCTCTTGCCCTGCCATTATGTAGCAACTTCGCATGCAAGTTTTTTACCTGCATGACGGTATCTTTTCCTTCCACAGCAGCAGCTAGGGTAAATGCTTCCTTGGCGCTATCAGTGCAGTAATCAACTTTGCCTTGCCCATAGTAGGCCTCAGCTTGACGAGCAATGAGGCGCGCACGCTCTGGGACACGCGTTGGGTCATAGGTCTTCAAACTCTTGTCGATCAGTCTGAGCGCTCGGTCATAGTCTTGCAAGATCACGGCAGCGGTGCCCTTCTGTCCATGCACGCGCTCAGCATGAAATGTGCTATAGCTGCGCTCTTGAGCTTGTGTCGTCTGTTCAAGAATATTCTCAGCCAACCCCAAAGTACGCCAGCACTGCTGCGCCTGCCCCGCTCCAGCGTAGGCCTCCGCGAGAATACATAACGTGTCACCGCGTAGCAGAGGTAACCCCTTGCCTTGGACCAGGTCACGAGCATGCTCTAAATAGTCGACGGCTTCTCGTGGCTGCTGTTTGCGTAGCCACGTAGTGGCCTCACGACGGTGTACCACTGCCATCAACTCAGCATCATTCAGTTCTGAGGCAATGGCATACGCCTTTTGATACCACCCAAGCGACTGCTGATGATGCATCAGGTCCCTTTCAACGGTCCCAGGCAACTGGTAGGCCAAGCACAATTGCGTCTGAGCGCGTCGATTCCACGCTCTCTCACGTACTCCCTGAGCGAAGAACTCGACTTCTTGGACTAAGCGGCCCAGGCCACGAGCAGCAAGACGAGGCCCACCTACCAGAAGAGTTGTCCAACGGGTGTCGACGATATTCTCGATAAAGGACATGGGGTCATCATTATACAACAGTTCAGCGCGCTCGGCCCACGGTTGTTCCGTGTCCGTATCGAGCTGCAGATAACTAGCAGGAATGCCAAGGAAGGCGACCAGAAACTGACGCCTGTGCATATTTTTAATCACCGCTTCCTTCTCCATCCGCTGCACGGTATGTACACTGACTCTCATGAAGTCAGCGAGATCCTGTTGCGACAAATTCGCCGCTTGACGGTAGGCGGCGACAATCCTTCCCTGATGGAACGGTGCCACCTGTGTGATATGCGTGTCACTCATCTCATGTAGCTCACTTTGTCAGAATTTCTCAACATATGCGCTGTACGCACTCTTGAGATTAGAGCATACTATACGTGTAGAATGCATGAGACAGGTGAACACAATCATGGAGCCTGGCACGCTCCATGTACATCATCGGGATACGTTGCTCTCTCAGTGTATCATGCATTCTCTACTTAAAGCAAGATGAGGCACGTTTTGGGGTGAGCCTCACATTTGTGCGCACAAGCGTGGATTCCCTCTGCAAGCCACGTCAGGTACCATACATCACGGACCCCTCGCTGCAAAAAAATGACGCTCACCCCACGTTTTGCTGCGAATGAGCTCGTCATATGTCAACGGGCTTGGGGCTGATAGGTCCCAGGAACCACGCGAAAGCTAATCGCAAGCCGATTCCACCCGTTAATAGCCACAATAGCCAGCGTCAAATTCACCAATTCCTGCTCGCTAAACTGCTCACGCACCTGCTCATACAACTCATCCGGCACATCGTTCTCGGCAATCAAGGTCACCGCCTCCGTCCATGCCAGAGCGGCCCGTTCTCGTTGCGTATAGTAGGGAGTCTCCTGCCAAGCCACCAGCCCATACAAGCGCTGCTCACTTTCGCCATTGGCCCGTGCATCCTTACTATGCATATCAATACAATACGCGCAGCCATTGATCTGTGAAGCCCGCAGCTTGACCAGTTCGCGCAACGACGCCTCCAGCCCACAATCTTTCAAATACTTCTCCAATCCATTCATTGCATGTACTGCCCCAGGAGCAACCTTCGTATACTCAATGCGTGGTGTCATCTTCCTTCTCCTTGCTTCGTCTAATCGTTTTGTTGTGCCTTAGCCTGCGCCTCTATCATCGCCGCATCCTTCTCTCGCCCCATCGTTTGCAAGAGCGAGACATAGTTATTACGAACGATGGTAGTATTGGGATGCTTCTCCCCGAAGACACGCTCATAGATAGCCAACGCTCGCTGATAGAGCGGTTCGGCTTGCTCATACTTGCCCTGCTCATCGTAGAGATACGCCAGATTATTCAGACTGCTTGCCGTGTTGTGGTGCTCGGCACCTAACACCCGCTCACGGATAGCTAAGGCGCGCTGATAGAGCGGTTCGGCTTGCTCATACTTGCCTTGCTCGCTGTAGAGAGTCGCCAGGTTATTCAGACTGCGTGCTGTCTCAGGGTGCTCTGCTCCTAAGATACGCTCGCAAACGGCTAAGGCTTGCCTCAGAAGCGGCTCGGCTTGCTCATACTTGCCCTGCTCGCTGTAAAGAGCCGCTAGGTTATTTAGACTGCTTGCCGTCTCAGGATGTTCTGCTCCTTGCACTTCTTCTCGAATCTCCAACGCTCGCTTCAAGAGTGGCTCGGCTTGCTCGTACCGGTTCTGTTCATAGTAGAGCATCGCCAGGTTATTCAGACTGCGTGCTGTCTCAGGGTGCTCTGCTCCTAAGATACGCTCGCAAACGGCTAAAGCTCGCTTCAAGAGCGGCTCGGCTTGTTCATACTTGCCCTGCTCGCTGTAAAGAGCCGCTAGGTTATTTAGACTGCTTGCCATCTCAGGATGTTCCTTTCCTAACACTCGCCCTCGAATCTCCAACGCTCGCTCCAAAAGTCGCTCGGCTTGCTCATACTTGCCTTGCTCGCTGTAGAGAGCCGCTAGGTTATTCAGACTTTGTGCTGTCTCAGGGTGCTCTGCTCCTAAGATACGCTCGCAAATGGCTAAGGCTTGCCTCAGAAGCGGCTCGGCTTGCTCATACTTGCCTTGTTCGCTGTAGAGCATCGCCAGGTTATTTAGACTGCTTGCCGTCTCAGGATGCTCTCCTCCCAATACTCGCTCATAGATAGCCAATGCTTGCTGATAGAGTGGTTCGGCTTGCTCATACTTGCCTTGCTTGCTGTAGAGCATCGCCAGACTATTCAGGCTTTGTGCTGTCTCAGGGTGCTCTGCTCCTAAGATGCGCTCGCAAACGGCTAAAGCTCGCTTCAAGAGCGGCTCGGCTTGTTCATACTTGCCCTGCTCGCTGTAAAGAGCCGCTAGGTTATTTAGACTGCTTGCCATCTCAGGATGCTCTCCTCCCAATACTCGCTCATAGATAGCCAATGCTTGCTGATAGAGTGGTTCGGCTTGCTCATACTTGCCTTGCTTGCTGTAGAGCGCTGCCAGATTGTTCAGGTTGCATGCCGTATCGGGGTGCTCTCCCTCTACTCTCTGCTCTCGGATCTCCAACCCCCTCCGATAGAGAGGCTCGGCCTCGGTATATAACGCACGCTCATAGAAGTAAAAGGCGATCTGGTTAAGGAGGCGAGCAGTCTCTGGTGGTGTGCTCTTATCGTTTGTAACACGCCCTAGAGATGCTTGAGCATGCGGCAGGTAGGATTCAACGTCTGATAGACGTGTGACATCAACAACAGGGAACGCTTGCTCAACAGCATGTAGCGCTCGCTCAGTCCATCGTCGTTGTGTTGCTTCATCCATACTATCTTGTAGCACAGCCTGTACTAAGCGGTGAACACTGAGCGTCTTGTCCTCAGAATTACGTTTGACTAGCGAGTAGAGGCGCAGTTCCTCGATGGCAGCGTTGAGGGCGTAGCCATCGCTGGCAACGGGTGAGAGCACGGGGCCAAGATGGGATGCGCCTTCTGTGAAAATCTCTTCGGGAATAGCGTCGGGAGCAAGGAAGGCACATAGGCGTAACAGGTCGGCAGCGGCAGGGTTGGCCTGTTCGACTCTCTGGAAGGAGAGCGACCAGGTGGTGGTCACGGGTTCGGGGTGATCGCTGCGCAAGCGGCTGCGGCGCTGTAAGAGTTCGCGGCGACGTGTGCGGTAGAGGGCCAGATAGTCGGCGAGGCTGCACTTGGTTTCTTCAATGTAGGCTCCGGCTTGGTCAATGGCCAGGGGTAAGCCGCCTAGCTCGTTGACAATGGCCTGGGCTTCGCTCTGCTGCTGAGGTGTTGCCTGCTCACGTCTGCCGTCTCGTGAGATCACTCTGGCACGACGTAGCAGGAGCAGCGTGCCTTCTTGCTGATCCATCTCTTCAACTATGATGATGTCGGCTATGGAGCCGCCAATCTGTGTACGCGAGGTGAGCAAGACATGTCCCTTGCTCTGCTGCGGCAAAAGCTCCTCAACCAGAGCAACATCATCAGCATTGTCAAAGATGAGCAGCCAATCGTCGTGTTCGCTGAGCCAGCGCTGTACGACGACACGGTTCAGGTCTGCTTCTTGCTGTTGTGGCAGGTGGAGCGAGTCTGCTAGGGCGGCGTAATTGGTGATGAGCGTATCGTGCGTCGCGGCATTGACCCACAGCACGTAGCGGTACTGGTCACGGTAGCGGTAGGCATACTCGACGGCGGTCTGGGTCTTGCCGATGCCGCCTAGGCCGCTGATGGCTTGAGGCTGGCTCAGGGTGGCAGTGCTGCTGGCGAGCAAGCGCTCCCGCAGTTCGGTGAGTAGGTGTTCGCGTCCAGTAAAGAAGGGATTACGGCGATAGGGCACGTTCCAGGTGGTGGCAGAGGGGGTGCGCGGTGGTGCTGATATGTGCTCCGGCGTTGCTAGTACTGGGACAAAATCTGGAAAGTGCTTTTTGATAGCAGTGCGGATGCCCTGGGCGACGTGAGTAAAGGCTTCGTCGGAGTTGTGCCAGTGCGAGCTGATGATGGGTTTGCCGTCTGTGGGCAGGACCTGAAGTTTGCTAAAAGGGGAGCCTTGCCAGTCAACGAAGCTGAGGATGATGGGGATGACAACCGCTTCGCCTGCTTTGTGTTGTTCAAGGGCACGGTGCATCTCGATGCTGTAGCAGTAGTCTGAGGCGATGAAGTCCGGGCTAATGAGTAGCAGGATGATGTGAGCGTGATTGAGATTCTCATCTACTGCTCGCTCCCAATCTTGTCCGGCGCTGATGTCGCGATCATGCCAGGGAGCTATGTAGCCTTGCCGCTTCAGAGTGCCCAGGTGAACCTCTAGTCGCTTGCGCCATGCTTCGTCTGCATGGGCATAGGAGTAGAAGAGGCGCAGGGGTTCATTTGAGGTGGTTGACATGCGTCGATCTCCTCTGCTCTAGAGAACGTTCGCTAGGTGTGTTAAGCACAACTCAAATTATATCACATGAAGCTTGTCAGTTTAGCAGGCAAAAACATGAGGGGCCACAATTTTAGCGTCCTGAACGTTTAATGGTTAGAAGTTGGCATATTGTCACTCTAGTAGTTAAGAAGGAGCATACTTATGCAACAACAGTCATCCTCTTCGGCCAACCACTTCACCTTCTCAGGACAAAATATTAAGATTACCTACGACCTAACTAGCCTGCTAGGCAAACCTCAGTTGACCTACCAGAATGCAGAGGGCAGCACCACATTTGTGGGAGACGAAATTCGCACTCAGAGTACAGAGATTGGAACGCTAGTTTCGGTTACGCTGGGCGGGATTACTTTCCCGGTGAGAAAGAGCCTCAGCTTTCTGGTTCCCAACGTTCTGCTTGGTGGCTTGACACAAACCGAGGCCTTTAGAACCGTGGCGATTCTGGCCACCGTTCTGACGGAACCTCCAACTCCTTCAGTGCAACAGGAGTACAACATTGTGCCCTTAGAGGGTGTCGCCTCTATCGTTGTATCCTAACACAACGAGTTCTGTGACAAAAAATTTGACAGATCAAAAAGACGTGTGTTTTTGAGGCACTTGGAGAGAATAGTATGAGGAATCGCCAACTGTGGTTGTTAGGGGCGCTACTCCTGACTCTCAGTGTAGGTGTGGGAGCAGTGTTGCAGGCAACTCCAGCCTTTGCAGCGAAGACCTATCCAATCGAAGCGCATTACAGCGTGGCTGGCCCGTGGGCGATTAGCACTGGAACCTACACCGATGAGTCGGGCAATACCTATGATCTGTTCTACCCGACTCATCTGGGTGCCAATGGTTTCAAGCACCCCATCCTTACCTGGGGCAATGGTACGGACGCGGTTCCCAGCCAGTACACGGGTGTTCTCAACCAGCTTGCGTCGTGGGGCTTCGTCATCATTGCTTCGACTAGCAAGCAGACGGGTACGGGTAATGAGATGTTGACTGGCGCTCAAGATATGGTCGGCCTAAACAAGGACTCCTCTAGCATTTTCTACAACAAACTCAACGTCGATGAGGTCGGTGCTCTCGGTCATTCGCAAGGTGCAGCGGTTCAGTCAGAGCGACCGTGAACTCGGGTGGCCTGATCAAGACCGCTGTACCGATTTGCCTGCCCGCACAGATCTTTGTCAGCAAACCCGATGCCTTCGACCCGTCGCAACTGACTGTACCGACCCTGTTCCTGGGTGGAAGCAAGGACTTGCTCATCGCTTCACCGCTGACGCTCTTGGGTTACTACAACCAGGTTCCAGGTGCAGCGGCGTTGTTGGTCCTGAATGGTGCTGATCACGTCACCATCCAAGGCCAGGGCGGTGGATTTCTCGGGTACCTGACAGCCTGGTTGATGTACCAGTTGCAGGGCGACCAGTACGCTCGTGGTGCCTTTGTAGGCAACCCTCCGGAGTCCAATACGAATACTAACTGGAGTTGGCAGGCTGAGAAGAATCTCTCCTAGGCCCCTTTGAACGCGTTGAAGTGGCCTCGAGCCATGGGCGTCATTGTGTGCGAGAACTCGATGCGGGAATGCAAATGGAGAAGAACTCGGCCCGCAGCGCCGGATCAGTCTCGTACACACCACGCCAAGACGTGGTGCGGGTCAAGGGCGCAACCTCGCGAACCCCGCGCATCTGGGTGCAGAGGTGATGGGCTTGCAGACAGACAGCGACCCCATATGGCTGGAGTATCGTGTCCAGGGCATCAGCGATCTGCTGGCCCATGCGCTCTTGCATGGTAAAGCGCTTGGCGAACAAGCGCACCAGTCGGGTCAGCTTGGAGAGACCGAGAATGTGCTCGTTGGCGATGTAGCCGACGTACGCTTGCCCGTGAAAAGGCAGCACGTGGTGCTCACAGAGCGAGAAAAACGGGATGGGTCCCTCAATGATTTGGTCCAGACGACCGTCCAGTTCCCCGCGACGTTCGGTCTCGAACAGCATCAGCAATTTGGGGTCGCCCTCATAGCCTTCGGTGGCATCAAACAAGGCTTGTAGAAAGCGTTGTGGCGTCAGCTGGGTAGCGGGGGTCTGCATATCTAGGCCGAAGGCCGTCAAAATTTCGGCCATGTAGCCTTCGAACTGCTGGACCTGCTCGTCTGAAAGGTGGCGATGGCGCATATCCATTACTGCTCGAACATGACATTCATCAGGCTCAAAGTCAAAAGACATCCTTCATATTCCCTTTCCGTTGGACGGGCAGAACAACACCACTGACCCCATCTCCAGCAGATGACAGAAGGCAAGCTCACTACTCACTGATGCGCTTGAGTTCAACCTGCCCATTGCGCACTCGCATATCATAGCGGGGTCCGTTACTTTCGCCTAGCTCATAGCGAGCCAGGACCATCTGAGAATCACACCCTAATTGTATAGCCACATATGCAAGAAAGTCAAGAAAGTCAAGGAATTTCTTGACAAATGAACGAGTTAGCCGATATACTGAGGAACAGAATGGAGGAATGATATGCAACTCGAGCACGGGAACCCGCGCTTTTTTGCCAGTACACGCGGAAAAATTGTGGTGTTGCTGCGGCGTGCCAGCCATACGGTGGAAGAACTGGCCCAGGCACTCGACCTCACTGACAATGCCGTCCGTGCCCACCTAGCGACCCTGGAGCGTGACGGGTTAGTCCAACAGCGTGGCAGGCGTCGTGGCAGCAGTAAGCCTGCTTACCTCTACGATCTGACAGTGCAAGCCGAACGCTTGTTCCCCAAAGCCTACAGCTACGTGCTTCAACAGTTGCTGGATGTCTTGGGGGAGCACATGAGACCTGAGCAAGTGGAGGTACTCATGCGTACGGTCGGTCATCGCATTGCTGAGCAGTGGAATATCCGATCAGGAAAGCTAGATGAGCGGCTGGAGGTGGCTGTCGAGGTTCTCAACGAACTGGGTGGCCTAGCAGAACTGGAAGAACAGGAGAGGACCTATGTCATCCAAGGGTATAGTTGTCCACTAGCGGCTGTGGTACCGGGTCATCCAGAGATCTGCCGTCTGGCTGAGACACTGCTCACGGAGTTGGCGGGTGTACCGGTCCAACAGCAGTGTAACGGAAGCGAGACGGGGCACTGTTGCTTCATCGCGACGCGACCCTCATAGCTGGAGTTTGTGGCTAGATCACGCCTCTTTTCACTAGGTGTGATCCAGCCATCATTATGCAAAATCGATCAATTGCTGAATGTTTCCCCCCACTGCTACGCGCTGGAATTGCCGATCCTGGGGAACGATGCGCATGGGCATGCCGTGTGCTGGTCGCATACCAAGGTTTGTGTCGATCTTGGTGTTGGGGACGACAGAGAAGCGGTAGCGCTGGAGCAACATCGGCAGCACCACCTTCATCTCCTGCGTGGCGAACTCTGCGCCGATGCACCTGTGCCGACCAGCACTGAACGGCAGGTACTCGTATGCTGTTCGATTGAGCGTAGCCCAGCGCTGCGGCTTAAAACGATCCGGTTCTTCATACAGTTCTGGTAGTCGCTGCGTGATAAATTCGCTGTACATGATGTTGGCCCCTTTGGGCACTGCAAAGCCGCCAAGTTCGCATGGCGCAGTATTGGTGCGTATGCCAATGGCCGCCGGTGGCAACAAGCGCAGGCTTTCTTTCACGATGCCATCGAGTAGTGGCAGGTGATGGAGCTGCTCAATCGTTGGTGCATCACCGTGTAACGAACCGTCCAGTTCGTCGAGTAGATCGGCGCAGATGCGTGGGTGCTGGTCGAGCAAGAAAAGCGTCCATGTCAACGCATTGGCGGTTGTCTCGTGTCCTGCCACGAATATGGTGAAGGCGTGGCCGATCAGTTCATCGTCGTTGAGCTTCGTTCCGTCTTCATCGTGCGCGTGTACCAGGGTCGCCAACACGTCGGTGGCTGCAGGCTGTGACCGCTTTTGCGCTATCTGTGCACTCGTAAAGGCTATCATTTGTTCGGCCAGTCGCATCACGTGATGATACGGTGTGCCCGGTACATCGATAGGCGCAATCATTATCCAAATCTGCTGTGAGGTCAGTTGCCGTAGCATTTTCCCGACACGCTGCAATTCCGCCTCATCATAGAGGCCAAACAGGGTCTTAATCGCGATACGTTGTGTCAATTGTTGCATAGCGCGATGTACATTGATCTGCGTCTGTTCCTGCTCCTGCCACTGATCGAGCAGGTGTTGGGTGAACATCACCATATCATCGCGATACAGTGCAACCTGCTGCTTATGGAACGTGGGCTGCATTACATGGCGATGTTGCTTGTGCTTCTCTCCGATCATGACTGGTAGGTTATTCACCATTAATCGACCAAGCGCCGTATCTTTTGGCAGTTTCACGAATGCACTTGAGGTGGTCTCGAAGAGATCAGGATTGGAGAGGAGTTGGAAATTCATAGCAGGTCCAAAAGCTACCACGTGCGACGGATCGCCGTGCGCTAGCGCGACCACGTCGCCATACCTATCGTGCATATGACGCAGGGTGGCGAAGGGATTGAGGAATAGCTTGAGCATAGCCGCCCGCCAGCCGAGGAGCGGCAAAGCATGCGGACCAGGAATGGTCTGCTTCGGAATCGTGATAGTGGTCATAAAGCACCTTCTTGTGCATGGCTCTAGGAGGAAACCATGTGTTCTTGCATCTGTTGCTTACAATAACGGCAAATCTGTTCAAGAAATTGAGTCATATGAAGTGCAATTACCTCTTGTAAAGTTGCTCAGTATATCTCAGATTATATCACATAAAACTTATCAGCTTAGCAGGTCAAAAACATGAGGGGCCACAATTTTGACGGCCTGCACGTTTCATTGTTAGAAGCTACTTTTGAGACCGTGGCGATTCTGGCCAGCGTTCTGGCAGAGCCTCCAACTCCGTCGGCGCAACAGAAATGACCATAGTGACAAGAAAGAAAAGAGACATAGGCAATGAGTGATGTACGTGCGGCGATAGAGGCCAATAATCGGAAGTTTGGGCAGGCTTTCCACCACAGAGATGCAGCAGCAGTAGCTGCCCTCTACAGTGAGAATGCTCACATCCTGCCGCCTGGGAGCGAGATGATGCAGGGTCGGGCGGCTATTCAGGCGTTCTGGCAGGCGCAGATGGATAGTGGGGTCAAGGAGGTCGAATTGGAAACAGTGGATGTAGAGTTTGGTGGGGGAACTCTAGCTACTGAGATCGGCCACTTTGTCTTGACGATTCAACAAGGCAGCGAGACGGTGAAGAGTTCGGGCAAATACGCGGCGACCTGGAAGCAGGAAGGGGAGGACTGGAAGTTGCATGTGGACATCTGGAACAGTTCGTCCAATACCTGATGTAGCATGTTTTCCAGCTAAAGTAAGGATTTCTTCTTTGAAGCAGTGGGTAGGTTTATGATGGGAGAGTGTCATTTTTTGCGCCAAGAGTACTCTTAGCGCAAAAAATGACACTCTCCCGTTTCTGATAGTATAACTATGTTATGGGAAATAACCAGCTATTACAAGTCAACATTCCTACTCCGCAAGGACACCTGGAAGGGATCCTGAAGCCGGAGCAGGAGGACGTACAGCCTCGTTACGTTGGGCTGGTCTGTCATCCGCACCCGCTGGGGGGTGGCACGATGCACAATAAGGTCGTTTTCAAGGTTGCTCAGACGCTGCAGTCGCTTAATATTCCGGCGCTGCGCTTCAATTTTCGTGGGGTAGGACACAGTACAGGGACATATAATGAAGGGCGCGGCGAGATGGATGATGTGCATTATGCGCTGGAGTTTCTCAGTCGGCGCTATCCAGGCACTGCTGCTATCATCGCTGGTTTTTCTTTCGGTTCGTACGTAGGAATGCGCGCTGCTGCACGCGATGATCGCGTGCAGGCGATGATTGGACTGGCAGTGCTTGCGCGCTGGTTTGATGGCAATACGCTGCAAGGCTGTCACAAACCCAAGTTGCTTATTCATGGCACAGAGGACGAATTAGCGCCCTACGACCAAGCCATCGCATGGTTCGAGCGGCTGCCAGCTCCCAAGCGTTTTGTGTCGATACAGGGGGCCGACCATTTCTTCCAGCATCGGCTCGACGAGGTGCAAGCTATTGTTATTGATTTCATCAGCACATTATGATGCCCCTAAGCAAAAACCTCTCTGGCATCATGAGCTACCACCAACCTTCCTGTCACTATTCCTTAAGCAAGGACGTGTCTTCTATGAGGGAAAGAGATAGCATTCTTTCTCGCTTGAAGAAGGCAAGACGGGACTAAAGAAAAGGAGTAGACACATGGTGCAATTTGGTTGGAAAGCAGCGCCGGAACAGTATCCACCAGTCGAACTGATGCAACATGCAATTACCGCAGAGCAGGCAGGCTTTGACCTGCTTGATTGCAGTGATCACTTTCACCCCTGGAGCGAAGCGGGCCAAGCAGCGTTTACCTGGACATGGTTTGGGGCTGTTGCTGTACAAACGCGGCGTATCACGCTCAGTTCTGGGGTCACCTGCCCAATTCTACGCTATCATCCGGCCATCATTGCCCAGGCTGCCGCAACGGTGACGCATTTTGCTCCCCGGCGCTTTGTGCTTGGAGTAGGAACTGGCGAAGCGCTTAATGAGTTTGCCAGCACGGGGGAATGGCCCAGCTACAAAGAACGTCGCAATCGGCTCATAGAAGCAGTCGCGCTGATGCGACAACTGTGGAGTGGTGAGCAAGTCAGCTTTGCAGGAACCTATTACCAGACGCGAAAAGCGAAGTTGTATACTTCGCCTGCTTCTCCAATACCGATCATTGTCTCCGCTTTAGCTGCTGGGAGCGCACAGTTTGCTGGTCAATACGGCGATGGACTATGGAGTGTAGGTGGAAAACAGCCACACGTCTATCAAAACATCATCAAGAACTTCGAGGAGAGCGCCCGGCAGGCTGGCAAAGATGCAAAGCGTATGCCTCGCTTCATTGAACTGACCGTGGCCTATATGGAGAACGTTGATGCCGCGCTACAAGAACACCTGAAGTATTGGGCAGGTGCTCATGTGCCCGCGCTCTACACCCAGAACATTTACACGCCCGCTATGTCGCAAGAAAATGGCGAGGTGGTTGGCCCAGATATGCTCAAAAAGGCGGGATGCTTTTCGCCTAACCCTGATGATCACATCAAGTTTGTCAAACAATACATCGACCTGGGCTTTGACCACATCTTCTTTCATACGGCTGGACCAGATCAACACGGTTTTATAGAGGCATATGCACATGATGTGCTTCCAAGACTGCGCAACCTCTAAGGTTCTTTTGCCTCATAAATTATACTCTACCGGATGTCCGGGGCTTGCCCATTCTCCTCGCAACCCCGCCTCTCCCCAATTTTTTTGAGAGAAGGCGCGGCAAGAGCGGATACCCTTGCCATACCTTTGTCACGTTGAGGTTACAAGGAACTTGGTCCACAGGAGAACAGACCCTCACCTGCTTGAAGCCTGTCTGTGTGCATATAGGAATAGCGCGAGGGCCGCTTCAGGGTCACAACGGTAATCAACCAGCGTGGCTGCTACCGCTTCTTGCAGCGTGTAGGTCTGAACCTGGATCTCTTCTTGCATCTCACGCTCCAACGGATTCCATTCCAAGTCAGAGGCCACGAACAGATGCACCTTGTGGGAGACATAGCCTGGATGACTGTAGAAATCGAGTAGCTTTTCTAAGCGTCCAGCCTTGTAGCCAAGCTCCTGACGCAATTCCTTGTGTGCTTGGTCTCGGATGCCTTCAGGGGTGGCACGTTCTACTTTCCCGCCCGGCAACTTGAGTTGCCATGCCCCCGCCGCTAGATCATATTCTTCCACCAACAGCAGGATATCCTGCTGGCCCACAGGCAAGATGAGCACACTCTCTGGCCGTTCCACAATATCGCGTAGCACTTCCCGCCCATCAGGCATACGCAAGCGATACTGATTGACCACTAGGGTTGTTCCCTGGTACACCGCTTGTTGTGTGACGGCAAACTCGCGTTTGGGCGACAGGGCAGGTACTGCTGCCAGAGAGGTAGACTCGCCATAGGACTTCACGACATGTTTTCTGGTATCCAGATGCACAAACGGGCGCTTGACGAACCAGGCATAGCTGGCAACGTCGCCCGTGCCTCCACGGCCCTTGGGCGGCAAGCCATTCCAGGCCAGCACCATCAGATCACAGTGCTCCACCAGCCAGTGTCCAGCCGCCAGATAGGTCTCATCCGAGCAGCGCTCAGTGGAGAGGCGATGGATCGTCCGGCAAGCACGCAACAAACGCTCATATTCGTCCCGTGCAGTTCCCAGGGGAAATATCGCTTCATAGTCCGCACAAGGGATGACGACCTCCACAGGGATGCCGACCTCGAACGCCGTGCGCACAAACAGTTGATCGGCTCCCATCGCCAGCGCTGAGAAGAGGACAACGTCTTGCCCTAGTTGTTGGTAAGAGACCAGAATCTCTCGAAAGCGCTGTGCAACAAAGGCAATCGTTGTCTGGTCGGCGAGTTGTTGATGGCCACTTACCCCTATTCTCAGTGGACTGTTCACTATTCATGCCTCTTTCCGCATATGTGTGATGCTCTTTTCACAAGTATACCTCAGGAATGGCTAAAGTAACAGTGATGGGATGCACGAGGAGTACTGCTTCAAAGGGATGGTTAAAAACCTCTATGATGGGGGCTATCCACACAAATAAGCTATTGAATGCCGTGATGCAACGTGCTATGATGAAACTGTCTCTGCTGTAGCAGCAACACTGTCATCAAAGAAAAAGAATGAGTAGCTATTTATGCGAAACGTATCTCATCATGGCAAGATTGTTCAAGCGTATCGTGCATCACGATTAGGAATCTCTCAAGAAGAATTGGGCAAACGTGTTGGCAAAAGTCGAAGGACCATTGTGACCATTGAGCAGATGGCCTATATCGATGAAGTGAGGTTACGCCGTACGTTAGCTTGGGCGCTACAAATTCCGCCTGAACTCCTTGATCTTCCAGATGATACTTTACCTCAGGTACCTATCTTTCATCCGCTCGAAACCCCCTCTGTCGCTCAGAGCGAACATCTCAGTCGTACTGTCTTTGACACCTTTACCGACAACCTCCGCATGCGCTTCCACCTCTACTATCTTGGCAGTTCGTTGAGTGCCGCAGAATATTTAGAGTCTCATATTGAGATGCTCACCCAAAGAGCACATGCAAGTCGTGCAAAAGATCTCCCCTCATTTTTGAGGCTTTTGAGCCATAACTACCAACTGAAAGGATTGATTGCTCGCGATCAACTCGGCTATGAAGAAGCTGAACAGTCTTTTCAGCAAGCCTCTCTCTTTGCCCAGCAAGCTGAATGTGCTGCACTGGCCGCTTTAGCGATGGGACGCCAAGCCGTCTTATATGTCATGCAGGGACGCGATCCTGATGCAGGGCTGCTCTATGAAACGGCAAGAGAGATGACTAAGCATTCTCCCGTAGCACTACGGGCCTATCTTGCTATCGGTCATGCAGAAGCACAAGGAAAGTTGGGCGATGAAAAGTGTCTTCTTTCGCTGACTGAGGCCCGCTCTCTGACCCAACGCATAGACACCGAAGACGACGATCTTCTTCTCTTTCATTCGACACGCTGCTCGGACCGCGCCGTTGAGGATTGTTGGGCACAATGTCATGCCTTCATTGGAAAGCCAGTCATAGCCATTGAGCATTACGACAAACTAGAGAGGAAGCTGGATTTGAGCATGACGCGGATGAGAGCGCGACTCGGTATTCAGTATGCAGAGGCTCTTTATGCGGCCAAAGATTTAAGTTGCTGTTTTTATATTACCGAGGGGGTAAAGTTGGCCCAGACTACTCATTCATGCTATAACCTTCATCGTGCGATGGCGTTGGCCCACAAAATGAGGAGCCAGCATCCCCATGACTCGCGTGTGAAGGACATGTTTAAGTCGTTCTAGGGACAATGCCACCTCAAGCAAGCAAGTGTCATGTGTGTGCAAAGTGCAAACGTTGTGCAAATCTCCTCTTTCTCTCCCATGCCGTTCTGCAAAAGCAGGTATTCTTTGTCTCAGAAGGCACATTCATGCGTCTTCACACTTAAAAGTAGACGGAAGGAATAGCTGTATGGACACCAGTAACAAAAGCGAAGTGGCGCGCTTGCGCCAGCAACTCGAAGAGGAATGCGAAGCCTTGCATCGTGGCCTCTACGGCTTGGCCAGTGTAGCGTCTCACGAGATTATTCGTCACCGCTATCAGGCTCTTGGAGAGTATGCAGATGAGCTAGCCAAACACCTTGGGCAAGAGCAAGCCAGAGACCTTCTAGTCACGACCTATCGTGAGAAGGTAGGATAGCAGCGCGATGGCAGAACAGACCTTTTCGGAGAGAGGATATCCCATCAGTGTGCTTGAACAGGTAGACGAAGCAGTGACCGGCGATGCGGTGATGGTCTGGTTGTTGCAGCGACATGGCTGTGTCCTACGCGGGAATAGGATTCTCTTCCCGGCAGGAACCCTGGCCCAGGAAATCTTGCCCCGC
>JAFAXQ010000127.1 GCA_019240835.1 Ktedonobacteraceae bacterium | reverse complement strand
TGCGTCCTGTTGATCCAGACGCGCCCCGCATCGCCACTTGGCTCGGTATACGTCACCTTCTCAACAACATCATTTCCCGCAACAGGGTATTGCGGCGTCGCGCTACCGAGCTGCTCCATGAGGTGCAGCCCAACAAGCCTCTCGCCTATGCTGCACAACTGGCGGAACAAATCACGGTTCGACGTGAGCGGGAGACGGGGGAAGTCGATCTTGAGGAACTCAGCATAGCGGCTGCGATAGGTTGTCGAGTGGAAAACGGCGTACATATAGTTGAAGATATCTTCTGGCCCAAGGTTGTTTTGTAGGTTGCCTTTGCCGTCAGGGATGAAGATCATCTCCAGTCTTTTTGAGATATCTTCGATGAATGCTGGTGAGAGGTTGGGACGGCGATTACCTGGCGCAGTTGAGGTTTCGTTGGTATCAAATAACCCCTTGTTGTTTGTGTCGGGATACAGATACACGGGAAAAAGCGTATTAATGTCGAAAGCGGCAAGTGACTTGTGCCCCATAATGTGATCAGTTGTCAATACATCCCACTTATCACGCGTTTGACGCGTTGTTATGAGTCCTAGGTTGCTACCTGCTAACATATGACGCATAACTTCGTCACGCGGCATACAGTGAATACCTCTAGAGTTACCTGTATAGTAAGTGTAGCGAATATCGAACGGACGATAAAGAATAGAAGTAATGCTGGATTTCGATAGTCCCGATGTTATCACGTCTTTCTGAGCCATAGCAACTTGCCAGTCTCGTGTATCTTTGCCTAAGTTATATTTAGCTCTAGCTTCTTCTGTTGATATTGAGGAAAAATCCAAAATTGTGTTCCATATTTCATCTTTACTCCAACAAATAGTAAGTGCATCTCTTGCCGTTACAATGCCGACGTTGCTTATTGGGAAAATATCTGTTATCTTTCTTGCTTGCTCATATTCTGCACGTAAGTCAATATTTTGCGGAGTAAACAGATAGAACGGTTTTTGCAGTGCCAATTCTGACCACTCAGTCGTCGTCAAATCATGCTCAACGAGCCAGTGATACTTCCCGCCTATGAGACGGCGCTCCTGCAATGTCTTCTCATATACCTCGCGTGGCCCCCATAGATCAGCATGGTACACAGTGGCTTGGCGCGAGGGACCAGCATTGCCTCGGCGTCGCACAAATATGCCGATCGCTACGCCTTGCTGAATATCGAAGACATTTTCGTCTTTTGTGCCATCGGGCGAACGCTCTCTTTTCTTACTGTTGCCATGCAGGTCCAGGATATAGATAGCATCGAAGCTTTGCATAAGGCTCTGACGCATGCCTCGGAAGGTGGGATTATCGAGATAGCCATTATTGGTAATAAAGGCAAGAATACCATAGCCTGTCTTTTCGATGCGCCACTGTGCGAAGCGCATAAACTTGACATAGTCATCGTTGAGCCACTTAGGATTCTTCTCGCCCAGGGCTTCCCCATCAACAGCAAAATAGTTTCCGCTCTTCCTCATAGGAATGGTGGTGTAGAATCTCTTATCCTTCTCTTTGGAACTCACTTCACCTTCAAGCTCGACACCGTGCAATAGATTGGCAATCCAGGCTCCACTATTGGCGGAGTGGCCAGAGTAGGGAGGATTGCCCAGGATGACCATGACGGGATAGTCCTTCTTGATGTTGGCCGACTCGTTGGCTTCATCGGAGATGTAGCGGCCAAAGGCCACTTCTGCACGTACGTGAGCCTGCTCTAGCGTGTTGGTGAGATAGAGCGCGAGCCGTTCGGCCTCCTTGAAATCATATGCCCAAGCTGTGCGCTTTTCTGCTGGCAGGTCGAGTGCTGCAAGCTGCATACTCAGGTTGAGATGGGCCATAGCATACGGTGCCATCAGCAATTCAAAGCCGAAGATGCGCGGCAGTAGATGTTTACGTACGTAGCTGGACCACATGCCTGCATTGCCGATCTGTTCGTAGCGCTCACGGATCACGCGAATGACGGCGGAGAGGAAGGCTCCTGTACCACAAGCGGGGTCAAGAATCATCACGCGTGGCAGATATTGAGTGACAGTTTCCCCATACTCGTCAGTGGAGGTCTGCTTGACCGTTGAGGTGTCAGCCAGGCCATCCTCACCGCAGCCGAACTCACTACGTAGCAGAGCGTGTACCGATTGCACGATGTAGGAGATCACTGGTTCTGGCGTATAGTAGACGCCGCGCAATTCTCTCAAGCGAGGGTCGTACTGCGCCAGGAAGGTCTCGTAGAAGTGGACCACCGGGTCTTGCTGGCGGGTGCGCTTGCCAAAGTCTGTCAGCACAGCATTTATATCAGTCACGGCCAGCACCTGCGCCAACTCGTCTACCAAGCCAATAAACGGCTCATCGTCGATATCGGGACCGGCAATGGTGCCGAACAGTTTGCGCAAAAAGGGATTGGTTTTGGGAATTTCACGGGCGGCGTCAAGACGCACAAACGGCTTCCCGTTCTTATGGTTATAACGTGCGGCAAAGAGTCCGTAGGTCAGTGTTTGAGCGAACATGTCAGCAAACTCTGCAGTAGAGAGATCAGGGAGTAAAATATCTTTAAAAGCCTCGTAGAGGTCTTGCAAAGTGTCCGAGGCAGCGTTGCGCTCGAACGCTTGCAGTATCAAGTCACGAATGCTGTGTGTGAGTTGTGCCATACGCGCTGCTAGGTCCTTGTGTGTGACAATAGGTGCAACGGTTACAGCAGGTGCTGCAACGGGCTGAGATGAGGGTGGAGGCGTGTATGCAGGCTTGCCCAACTTCTTGACAACCTGATCAGCGATGTAGTCGGCGGTTGCCACGTGGTCAGCGGTTGGGGGCCAACTGATATAGTGTGTCGTTGGTAAGACGCCGGGAATTTTCGTACCATCCAGTCGTATGGGCAGAATATACTCCTTGTTTTCCTCGAAGGCACGAGCCTGCGCCGCTGCAAGTTCGTGCCTAGTCCATGCCTTTCTGGCGTAGTGCTTCGAGAGGAAAGTCACGCAGTAACGAGCTTGATTCTGATAGAGATCAGAGAGATAGGTATAGAGGTCCTTCCCCCACGTGACGTGTTGCTCATACTCTGCGTACCATAGTTTGACCCCACGCCGATTGAGGGCCGCAACGAGTTCGTCAGCATAGAGGTGGTCTTCGCCAGCGTAAGAGATAGCAACCTCATATGGGTAGGATTTAGCGCGACTCATAATGGTGTCTCCCCTAGTTCACTTTCCTCTGTTATTTTTCCCTATCGTTAGGTTCTTCCTCGTAGAGTTCTGCCATCCCAACGCCCAACGCTTTCGCTAGCCTTTCAAGTATATCCCTGGTGACATTATGGTAGGGATCTCTGAAGATACGCTTCACAGTGTTAAAGCTCACGTTAGATGCCCTGGACAAGGAAGACTGGTTAAACCCCTTTACTTCCGCAATCTCTTTCACTCTAAGCCTAGTCATCTAAGGGTACCCCCTATTGTTCTCTACTAATTGTAACAGGGTCCATGTCTTGGTAGTATTAACCGCATAATGGTAACATTTTGTGAGCAACCGACAGAGTGAGCGGCAAAGTGAACAAGGGAAGGCTAACATAGCGAAGATACCGAACACTGATTTTGTAT
>JAFAXQ010000038.1 GCA_019240835.1 Ktedonobacteraceae bacterium | reverse complement strand
GTGGTGACAATCACCTCTGTCACAAGAAAGCCAGGGAAAGCAAAGGGAAGGCAAGACAAGCAGAAGCTCCTCATGATGGATTGGGTGTTCTGCCTTTCTTTACGAACCAGACCTGCTAGAGTTGAGCACCTCAAGTGCGGGAGAACCGCTTCATGGGAAGAAATTTGCACTTTGCGTGGGCGATGAGCTATACTGAAGAGGAAAATTGTGTGACCGATTTCTTTCACCTGGGAGCGTATGTATCATGGCGGAACTGTCTGTCCTGCTGACGACCCTTTCAGAGGACCAACGAGCACAAGCTCATACCCGCTTTACCATCATTCGACCAGCTCTGGAAGACGGAGTCACCCAGGCGCAGGTGGCGCGTATCCACAACATCTCCAAGAGCACCATCGGGCGCTGGATCAAACACTATCGCGAACGCGGCCTAGCTGGCTTAGCCGATGCGAAGGTCCGTTCTGACAAAGGCAAGCCACGCGGCTTGCCTGCCCAGGCCATTACACTCATTGAGGGCTTGGCTTTACAAACCCCTCCACGTTCTATCGCCGCAATCCACCGCCAGGTCTGCACCATTGCCAAAGCCCAGGGATGGAATGTTCCCAGCTATGACAGTGTGTATCGCATCATCAAGAAGCTCGATCCCGCACTCCTGACCCTGGCCCACCAGGGAGCAGCAGCCTACCGTGAGGAATATGATCTGCTCTACCGACGAGAGGCCACCCATGCGAACGCGATGTGGCAGGCCGATCACACCCCACTGGACATTTGGTTGTTGGATGAAGCAGGCAAACCCGCTAAGCCGTACCTGACAGCCATCGAAGACGACTACAGTCGGATGATTATGGGGTATCGGCTCAGCTTTCAGCCAGCTACCGCACTCACGACAGCGCTCACCCTTCGTCAAGCTATCTGGCGCAAAGAAGACCCCCGCTGGTCAGCTTGTGGCATCCCGAGCGTCTTCTACACCGATCATGGCTCTGATTTCACGAGCAAGCATCTGGAGCAGGTAGCAGCAGACATCCGCATGGAGTTGGTCTTTTCCGAAAAAGGCGTCCCTCGCGGACGTGGCAAGGTGGAACGCTTTTTCCGCAGCGTTGACCAGTTATTTCTGCAGGACGAGCCTGGCTATGCTCCAAAGGGATATCCTAACGCCCAAGCCACGTTCACCTTACCTGCCTTTGAGGAGCGCTTTCGAACGTGGTTGCTAGAAGACTATCATCACCGGGTCCATAGCGAAACGGAACGCCAGCCCAAGGAGCGATGGGAAAAGGGTGGATTTGTGCCTCGCATGCCCGCTTCCCTCGAACAACTTGACCTGCTGCTCTTAACGGTCGCCAAAACGCGCCGGGTCCAACAAGATGGTATTCACTTCCAAAACCATCGTTACATGGATAGCACCCTAGCCTCCTTTATCAAGGAAGAGGTGCTCATACGGTACGATCCTGCCGATATGGGGGAAATTCATGTCTTCTATCAGGATCGCTTCCTCTGTCGTGCGGTGTGCGCCGAACTGAGTGGCGCAAAAGTGAGCCTGAAGGAGATCGAGCAAGCCCGCGCCGCTCGTCGCAAACAGGTTCGAGCGGAGCTAAGCACAAGAGAAGTCATGGTCAACCGATATGTAGAGGTGCACCACGCTCCCGCACCTCCCCCAAAAACAGTGGTAGCGGAACCCGTGGCAGTCGAAGCGCGGCCGCGACTTAAGAGGTACATCAATGACTAATCACAATGAGGGCACACCTCTCAGTTTCGTGGAGACGAAAAGCTATCGTCGTTTCGGTGAGATGTGTGATGCCTGTCGCCGCGCTCGGGTGGTCGGTCTCTCGTATGGCCCTCCAGGCACGGGCAAAACCGAGTCCGCCAAACGGTATGCACAATGGAGCCTGTTCAAGCCCTTCTTGCCAGAATCCTTGATCACGTTTACGGGTCGCAGTGCGATGGATGGTCTGTATCCTTACAGACCGTTTACCTTTGCTTCTGCTCCTTTGGAAGCTTCTCTCCAGGAGTGTCGAACGGTGTTTTACACGCCTCCGGTTTCGGCCTCAGTTGCTCGCATAGAAAAAGAGGTGCTGACGTTATTTGCGGCATTTTCCTATCTGGTTGAGGCAGCCAGCCAGCGTCACCAAGGCACCGAAGAGTTTATCGTGACTCGTCGCTTTTCGCATCTCATTGAGCTGTTGATTGTCGACGAAGCCAACCGTCTCAAGGACGCGGGGCTGGAGCAAATCCGCGACCTAGCGGACCGTGGGGAGTTTGGCTTAGTGCTGCTGGGGATGCCTGGCCTGGAAAAACGGCTGATGCGCGCTCCACAACTCTACTCACGCATTGGGTTTGCTCATGAGATGGAGCCGTTGTCCGACGAAGAGACGCGTGATTTTCTGAAGAAGCGCTGGAGTCATCGGGTCAAGGCATATTCAGATGATTTCACAGATAAGGAGGCGGTT
This sequence comes from Ktedonobacteraceae bacterium, assembly GCA_019240835.1. Lineage (GTDB taxonomy): Bacteria > Chloroflexota > Ktedonobacteria > Ktedonobacterales > Ktedonobacteraceae > JAFATZ01. The sequence goes on along the minus strand of JAFAXQ010000038.1, from coordinate 337 downwards.
GGAGCGATTCTACGCATTACCAGAGGCAACATTCGCTTGATTGAACGTCTCATGCTGCAGGTGGAGCATGTGTTAGTCGCCAACCAGCTCCAGATCGTGACGCAGGAAGTGGTAGAGACCGCGCGTCAGAATCTCATCATCGGACCTGGTTGAGTCATGCTCCACTGATAGGCCAAGTGTCTCAAAACCGTTGGTTTTGTGAAGTAGAGAGAAAGATTTTACGAAAATGATTAAAGAGGCAGAGATGATTGTCGTCAAGCTGAAAGAATGTGGCCCAGGTGACGAGGTTTGATCAGATTGGATATTTTGTACGCTTAACCGTCTTTTTAGGAAAAGA
>JAFAXQ010000037.1 GCA_019240835.1 Ktedonobacteraceae bacterium | reverse complement strand
CCTTGCGTATCAAGTCCCCTACTTTTTCAAGCAGGTCGGGGGGCGCTACCACCATAGCGGTGGCAGACTGTTGGACGGACGAACCTGGGACGAGATGCCTCCTGAATTTCCTACTTGACACATGCTCTATACAGAAGTGAGCCTTGTTTTGAGGCATCAGTTTCACAAGGAGGAACCTATGGCAACGATTCTCTTGACAGAGGAAGAGTACAACCACATTCAAGGTCTGATGAATGACCTGCTGAGCAAAGTGCAGCAAGCCTCTCCTCGAGCGGCAACGCACTATGCAACGATCGCCAAGATGCATGCCTACTTTATCGCCAATGAAGACGGCAAACGGGCTGCCAGCAAGGTGAAGGCAAGCACGCGGGAAACCATTCAGAAGGCCAAAGAGGCCCGACGAGGGAGCCAGGCTCCCCAAGGCACACACAGGGCAGGGCGTACCAGTGCAGCACCGTCGGCGTAATGGTGGGGAACTTGTGCGCGTGAAAATGCGAGCGAGAATCAGACCAAAAGCGTGGCCAAGCCACGGCCAGAGGGTGACCTGCCCGTGGCCTGCTCGCTCGCTTTTTTCCTCGACTATTCCCTGACTATTCCCCGATTAAACCGTTGGCACTGGAGCAAATTTCAGAGCAAACATTTGTCTTGCTTTTTGGAGTGTTGCAGATGAATATCCTGACGCGACTCAATCCCTTCAAAGGCCGCCAGCCGGGCAATGCACAGGGACGGGCGATAGAGCCACCTTTTCCCCAGTACCATTGGGAGGAGAGTATCTCTACATTACAACGCAATCCCTCCATCAGCAATGAGGACTTCGCGGTAGTGATGGGGATGAATACCTACGGCGGCTTTACGGCTGATGAGTCGCCCATTGTTGAGAGTTACCGCGCTGCCGCAACTAGGGAAGTGCGAAGACGACAACTCACAGCACCACCGACAAAGCAGCCATCGACTACCAAACGACCAAACCCGACGACAGGGCCGCTCCCAGACGCAACAGGACTCCAGCAGGTCCAAAGCGGCAACGTCCGTCTTCTCACCTACTCGCCCGAAGAGTTGCTACAGCAGGTAGAGAGACGACGAAGTACCGTCTCGTTCGATGTCAGCGGTACTGCAACGTTCATGGACAACTTTAACCAAGCGTGGAGTTGGGCTGGGCCTCTTCTCTTTGCCTTGGGCACTATTGGTGAAATCTTCCTTGTCCTCTGGGAGCGCCAGAAAGTGCAAAGCTGGTTTACTGGCTTTACCATCGTGGCAGTCTCTCTGATTGCAGAGGGCACGCTGCTTGCCATCTCGTTTACCGCGAAACGGCTGCGCAACCGAGCCGATCAGCGTTCTAGCGGGTGGACTGACAAGGAGAAACGCAAGCTCGAGACGCTGCAACAGTTCTGGAGTGCTCTCGCTCTGGGCGTCGCTGCGACGCAAGTCGCGTTTGTCGTGGCACAGACCAACTCCGGCGATATCGGCGTGACGGGGGTCTGGATTATTGCTCTGGTGCGTTCCTTGGCCGCCCTGGTGGCAGATGCGTACACGGCATTCGTGAGCGAGGAAAAGCCCACAAGTGGCGCGTTGGCCATAGAGCAGCAGGACAAGGAAACCGAGTTCACCAAGAAGCTGCTTGACCAGAAGGCTCTCGAAGTCGAGACGCTCAATGCTGGGGCAATCAAGGTACAGGAGGTCGGCATTGAGGCCGAGATGCGCCAAGATCGCATGACTACCCAGAAAGAGATCGCCCACATGCAGAACCAGGCCCAGATCGAAACGATGAAGACGGAGCAAGAGCAAAAAACGCTGCTTGATCGGATGCGCAATAGTGCCATGCGAGCCGTCTTCGACCCTGAGATGGACCCAGAAGAGCGAGAGCAGATTATCGCGCTGCTCTCTGGACTGGCAGGGGCAACCAAGAAGCTCCCTCGGCCAAGCAGTACCACGGTGACTGAGGAGGACGAGTAACCGATGGCCGAGCGTCCCTACAGCCGCTACACGCGAGCAAAGACCTGGGCTGGCTTGTATAGTCAGCATATCAATGCTGGCTATGCCCTTGTTCCCTACAGCGCCACCAATAACAGTATTGGGGTGATCCGGTGCAAGTCGCCCGAAGAGACGCAGGCCACCATGCGCGATCTGTTGAACCATGCCCAGGTGTGTGCAGCGTTCTATGCCATGAAGCAGCCGCCAGAGGACACGCCCACCATCCTTGCCAAAGTCCGTCATGCGGTCGTGCTTGCCAGAAGTAGCGACTACTACCACTATCACTTAGCAGACCATGCGGAGTTGAGTCTAGTAGTGTGCGGGCTGCACGATAGCTATCTGCACCTGCCTGTCTGGGAAATGAGAACCAACCAGCGGTATGCGGCCCGAGAGACGGCAGTTCCCATCTCATCGCCGGACTTTGACCGCATACGCCGCACCCAGTTCGGGCACAATATCCTGCTGGGAGCGCTCGTCAACCACGACCAGAAGGCTCAAGCATTTCTTGAGACCCTGCCCAAGAGAACGCAAAGAAGAATCCTCTGCGAAAAAGAAGAGGTGCAGGACAAACGCTATCGTGGTCGTCCTCTTGCCTTCCTAACGGAGACCGAGCGCCGTGAGATCGGCAGCAAAATCAGTCAGGGACTCCGACGCTACCACCAACGTCTGAAAGCTCTCTAACAGCAGTACGCATCACCGTTGCTTTACAGTCAGCGCTTCTGGGCGAGTGGTGCGTGAGGAGGTCTCTATCTGCTCTTCACGCAAGATGGACCTGTCTGTAAAGAGCCAGGGAAAACCTCCCTGGTCTTTTTTTCTCTTGTAATGAAGGAGAACCATGAGTAACGAACAGAAGCTTCCCCAGGGGTTAGCACTCATCGAAACCGCCGATGGGCGTTGGTTTCCGGCGTTTGTGCCCCTGACGGATACCCCCTATTGGGTCACGATCCCCAATACTGGCTTTCTTCCGCCAGCCGTAGAGCCACTCCATGACCCGGCTGAGGGCTATAGCTGCCGTGAAGAGGCGTTGGAAGCCTGTCATGCGTGGCATGAGGCAACGACCTTGTCAGTGCAGTGGCAAGTACTAGCGGCACAGACTGAGGTCTATCCTGAACGCAACGCTTGGTATGTGGATGAAATCGTCCAGTTGATCGGAGAAGGGACCCCCACCATGATCTGCGGCAGTGATGCCATTGCCGCAGTCATGGTATGGCACCCAAGCAGAAAACTGCTCACTGCGCGGGGATGCACCCCTGATGAAGCCATAGAGAGACTGTATCAGGAAGTCTCGACGTGGTGGCAACACTCCAGGCACCTGTCCGCAAGCTGAAGGACATCCCTACGACATTTTTTATCGGAAAACGTGGAGCAAAAGAACGATGAGACACAACACAAAAGCCGAAAAAGTGGCACCTCCTGCCGAAGTGCAGAAACTCCTCACCGTTGCCCAGGTTGCCGCCATTCTTGGGTTGAGCAAGGTCAAAGTCTATGGGCTGCTGAAGACCGGACTGCCCTCGGTCAAGATCGACGGTGCCAGGCGTATCCAGCCCGGCAAACTCCAGACCTGGATTGACCAACACAGCGACCAATGAAAGGCACACACAGCGATGACACAAGCGAGCACTTCGTACACCCAAAGGCTCCCAGCCTTAGAAGAATTGCAAGCACGTCCTCAGTGGGTGTGTTGGCGCAAGGAGCAACGCCAGGGCAAGTGGACCAAAGTTCCCTATCATCCCTTGACGGGCAGAAAGGCTGAATCCAATAACCCCCAGACCTGGGTCACCTATGCCCAGGCGCAACGCGCTGGCACGTACGATGGCGTGGGCTATATGTTCCATCGCGACTACACCGGGGTAGACTTGGATCACTGTGTCAATGAGGATGGGAGCATTGATGCCTGGGCGCAGGGCTATCTTGATAGACTCAACAGCTATGCGGAATATTCCCCAAGCAGGACTGGTATTCATATTCTGGTGCGGGGGACAGTTCCACATGGGCTGCGGCGGCGCGTGCTAGGCGCGCCACACCCGCAAGCCGCTATTGAAATGTACTGTGAGCGGCGCTACTTCACCGTGACAGGCGCGCATGTCGATGGGACTCCCAGAAGCATTGAAGCCTGTCCAGCCCTCGCGCCATTGCATACCGCGCTAGCACTACCCAACAAGCGCGCAACCCTCGCAGGGGATGTGTTCACGAGCGATGATGCCTTACTTGAGAGGGCCATGCATGCCAAAAATGGCGCAACGTTCCGAGCGTTGTGGCAAGGGGACAGTTCCGGCTATCCCTCGCCGTCGGAAGCGGAACTGGCACTCTGCAACCTGCTGGCATTCTGGACGGGCAAGGATGCTCCCCGCATAGACAGGCTGTTTCGCCGTTCGGCGCTCTATCGCCCAGAGAAGTGGGATCGTCCGGCGCGCAGGGGAGAAAGCTACGGGCAAGGCACGATTGCCCGTGCGCTAGCTGGATGCAGCCAGACCTACCGCCAGCATGCACCAGGCAAGGTCATTCACTTCAGGCGCACACTGAAAGGGACTTCCGAAGGGATCGTGCTGCCGGAAACAGCACTGGACTTTGTGCTCGAGTGCCTACGCGACGAAGAAGAAGGCGACGCCCGGCTCTATGCCCATGTCTTCCGAGGCAAGTGTGTGTATGACCACAGCGAGGGGATGTGGTACGAGTGGCAGGGGCATCACTGGGAGCGCGATGAATGCAAACATGCGCTCTTACTGGCCAGTGGGCCGCTGGCCTCGGTGTACTTGGACACCAGCGCCCACCTGGCAGAAGAGGCGGCCCAAGCCGAAAAGCGCATGGATCCCGACCTGTTGAAACGCAGCAATGATCCCAACTTGCAGCACTATGAGCAGCTCAAGGTGATGACAAGTGCGCTCATTGGGCGGGCGAAGGCGCTCAAGAAGCTGAAACGCGCGCAGGCGGTCCTGACCTATGCGCAGGCGTATCTGCGTATCACCTCGCGGGAGTGGGATACCCACCCCTGGTTGCTCGCCTGTTCCAATGGGGTGCTGGATTTGCACACGGGTGAGCTTCAGCCCGGCAAGCCGGACGATTATATGAAGACTGCCGTACCCACCGAGTGGCGTGGCCTGGATGCTGAGGCTCCCCCCTTCGCACAATTCCTGCAGGAGATTTTTCAAGACAAACCAACGCGTGAGCGTGAGGCCCTGATCGCCTTCCTGCAGCGTTTGCTGGGCTATGGCATCACTGGCTCTACCGCCCATCATGTCTTTACTCTCCTGTATGGAGAAGAAGGGCGCAATGGCAAAGACACGTTGCTTGACCTGCTCAAAGAGGTGTTGGGGCCGCTCGTGGGCGCGGTGAGTAATGATCTGTTTGTGGCGCAAGATAAATTTCGCGCCAGCGGCGCTCCCACTCCCCATTTGTGTGATTTGCAAGGCAAGCGCCTGGTCTGGGGCAGCGAAACGCGTCAAGGGGATAAACTCAATATCGCGCAAATCAAGTTGCTCTCCGGCGGGGGTGACATTTCCACTCGTCAGTTGCATGGCAGGCAATATAGCTTTACCCCGACGCATAAGTTGCTGCTCATGACCAACTACAAACCCCATGCGGATGCACGCGATCAAGCCTTCTGGTCCCGTGCCTGTCTGATCGAATTTGGCATCAGATTTGTAGCGCATCCGCACGCTGCCAACGAGCGGCAGGCGGATCCCCACCTCAAGGAAAAGCTGAAGCAGGAGCGGAGTGGTATCCTGGCCTGGTTAGTGCGGGGGTGTCTGGCTTGGCAACAGCAAGGGCTGGCAATCCCGCCCTTTATTCTGCTAGCAACCGAAAAATATCGTGACGAAGAGGACAAAATCTTGCAATTTCTCAATGAACGCTGCGTCATGCGCCCAGAGGTGTCAGTCAAAGCCAGCGCCTTGTATGAAGCCTATAAGGCGTGGTGTGAAGAGAACCAGTTTGGCCGGGGCATGAACGCCACTTTGTTTGGTAACGAGATCAGCAAGCGCTTTGAAAAGAAGCGAGGCAATGCTGGCATGGTCTATCAGGGAGTTGGATTGTTGACCACACAAGAAAGCAGTGTAGGGTTAGTGTATACCTCCTCATCTGCTGAAAATGATGCTGAACGCCCATCAGAAGCCAATTCAGAGGAATCTAAGACGAGCGAGAGTGTAGGGTGTGTAGGGTTTCGCCAAGTTTTTCCCCCTACTGCAATGGAAAGTCACTCTATAGGCCAAAACAGGGAAAAACCCTACACACCCTACACTAGCTTAACCATTGTGAATGGTGATGAAGTAGCTTCAGAAGCCAACGCAGAGCAAAATACTATGGGTTCACAACCCTACACCAACCCTACACTCGTTCGCCAGTATGTCGAAACCGTTGATGGTCTGGGCTATCTGACAGGGAATCAGCGAGAGCAGGATGTGACATTCTTCTCTGAGGAAAAAAGGGAGCGACTGCGCTACAAGACTGGTGTGGTTATCCTCAAGGATGGAATTGAACGGTTTTACTATCCACAAAACACCTGGGAAGCCCGATCAGAGACCATACAAGCTTATGAGGTACAGCAATGAGCATGGCAAGAAGAGCTTCGCCGCTCTTCTGGGTTAGGGGCAAGAGTGCATCAGCAAACCGCATTGTGTTAGCGTTTCCACCGTCACACACCTATGTCGAGGTTTTTTGGCGGCGCGGCTCATGTGCTGGTACGAACGCAGCCCTCTCAGCATCTTGAGGTCTACAATGATCTGAATAGCGACCTCGTATGTTTTTGGATGGCAGCGCGAGACCAGCCCGAAGCGTTGCTGCAACGCATTGAGACGCTCCCCTATAGCCGCAGCCTCTACTATGCCTATCGAAAGAGCTTACACGAGCCGATGGATGACCTGGAGCGTGCAGCCAGGTGGTTCTATCTCTTGCGTTCCACTTTTGGGGGAGTTCCTGATTTTAGCAAGGGATGGGGTTATACTATTGGACGGAGCAATAGTAGAGCGCATTCCATACGTACAGCGACGGCCTTACTTTCTCTGGTTGCACAGCGATTTCGATGTGTCCAGATCGAGCATCAAGACTTTGCATCCATCATCCAGACCTACCAGACCCCCCGGACGCTCTTCTATGTAGACCCGCCATACGTCGGCTGTGAAGACTACTACAATGAGAGTGATGGAACCTCGCTGTTCACAGACAACGACCATCATCGGCTCGCAACGCTGCTGAATGCGACTCCTGCATTGGTGGCTGTATCCTACTATGAACATCCAGTGCTCAGTGAGCTCTACCCTGTTTCTTGCTGGAGGCGGATCACCTGGATGCAAGCCAAAGCCGTAGAGAGAACGCGAGCCAGCCGTCAATACGGGCATGAGGTGCTGCTCATGAACTATCCCGCAGCGCTCGGCTTGTGGGAAACAGCCCAGTAAACCAATGGTGTACACACCAATGCCCCACCTGCTTGAGGAAGGTGGGGCTTGTTCCTGTTGAGGAGGGTATGATGTCGCGAATCTTGATGACTGTGTAATCGAGAGAGGTGATCTCATGACCAATGAAGAGAAACAAT
>JAFAXQ010000034.1 GCA_019240835.1 Ktedonobacteraceae bacterium | reverse complement strand
AGGCATTCTGAGTACTGGGCAGTTTCAAAGTGGTTGGCCAAGACTAATACAAACTACCATTTTCTAGGAAAAGGCAGCCACTAACCTGGTTTCACCCCACTTCGTCGTAATATGGTTAAAACCAAAACAGGGCCAAGCATGTTCACAGCCAGTGATGCCAACCAGTTGCTCTTTCCTTTCCAGGCTGACCTTGACCAGGCGCATATAGTCCTCCTCCTTGAGTGGTCCCAAAGCCAGGACTGCACCGAGAATGGTAGCCGTTTTCACACAAACGAGCACCGCCGCATGTACCCGGCTGGCAACTGTCTCACCGGAGGGAGTAACGACGTAGAGATCCATCGTGTGCTCATCGACCTGGGTGAGCAGAGCTGGAGCAGGAATGGAGAGCGCAAAGGACTCGGCAGATTCGCGTTCACGTGGCACGGATTTGGCTCCTTCGCGCATAGCCACGAGCTCCGGCTCCATCTTAAGGCGTTGCACCTCTTTGCGTACTTGAGCATAGGAGGGAAGTTTGACTGGCTTGCCTGTTTCTGATGTCAAGCGCGTCGCCACCTGTTGCATTTCGGTATGCTCGTGGATGGCGGTCATGGAAAGTTTGGTAGGCAGCACATACAGCCGACGGATACACTCCTGGAAGGCCGGGTGCATGGTTGTTTTTCGGGTGTAGCTCCCATAGGGCACACAGGCGATGCGGCCTAACGACTTCGTTCGTTTGACGAGGCGCGAAAGCGTTGGGCGTGGAATGCCTGCATCTTTAGCGACCTGGGCTTGCTTCGCTCCGGCAAGCACCTGTTCCACGGCCCGCAGATTGCGGTGAAATTGCTCCCGTTGGGGCTCGGCAAGACGGGAGGCATCAAACGTCGGCCCTGGAATGAGGGCAACCGGCGCGCATGAGACTCCCGCCATTGGCTCTCTATCTGGCGGAGGTTCGAGCGTGTCAGGCAGTGGTGAGGGGACAAGGACCGGAGCAGAGGGATGGAGCAAGGCAAGCGGAAGGGTGCGAGAGAGGGTGAACTGCTCAAGATCCAGCAGTAAATGCCCTGCTGCTGCCGCATCTGCCACCACCTTCCAGATCGCCGCTTCGACCAGATCGGCGGGAAATTGGTGTGAAAGTCTGCTTGCCACCTCTTCGACGCTGGCGACATCTCCCCACGGCCAGACCTCTTGCAGGGCGGGGGCAATGTCAGCGAAGGCGGGAAACGTCTTGCGCCTGGCATGCAAAAAGACCAGGTTGAAGGAGCGGCGTTTGGTCAGGGTGCGCTCGGTGCCGATCCAGAAAACGCCCTCTTGCAAGCGTGCAAGTCTTCGGGCGGCCTCCGCTTTGGCGAGATTGCGATCCCCTCGTTTGTCATCCTCCATGCCTGCCTCAGCGATGAACGGCTGCCCGCCCGCGAGCATGCCCACGACATCGGGCAGGTAGTGATGGGATCGGTCTTCAAACGTGTAGCCAATGGTGAATGGCGCGTGCTGCGGGATTGGCAGCCGATACTTCGTGGCAAACTGCGCGTCAATGTCGCCACGCGCGTAGTTCACCACCAGTGGATGGTACTCAAGCCATAAAAGGAGACGCTCTTCAAGCTGACTACAGAATGGAAGCTTGACTGGAGCCGCTGCGCTGCCCATCTTGAAGCTCGGGACCCACCCCGAAATGGAACGATTCGCGATCTTGAACAGATCAATGCCTTGTACTTCAGGTGCGACCATGAACCACCTCGCCTTACGAGAGCCTGTATCTGTCTTCCACATTCCCGCCCGTTTGTGAAGCTTCGATAGGAGCGCAAATTACATGTTCAGTGAAAAGTATACCTGATGGGAAGCAGTTTTTCCAGGCGTCGAAGCGTCAAATTTCACCCTTCAGTGAAAAGTTTCACCCTTCAGTGCAAAATTGGTCAGCCCTTCGGTGAATTTACCAACACCCCGCCAGCACAAGGCGCAGCGAGAGCAAGCAGACAAAGAAAGCCTCATCAAGTATGTTGAAGTGCTCAGAAGCGCCGAAGAGTACCCGCCCGGCGACGCCTGGATCAGCATTACCGACGCTGCCCGCGTCACCCGCACAAGCGAGGCGATGGCCCGCCGTTGGGTCTCATCCGGGCGACTGCCCATCAAGCCAGGAGACTACGGTATTCCCCCGCGCACCCGACTCGTGCGTCTTTCCGATGTCGCAAAGATCAGGCCCATTGTGGACCCCACAGCGGCTATCTCAGATGAGACCCGCAAGCTAGACTTGCCGAGCATCCCCAGGCAACAACAGAAGATCATGCAGGACCACGAACGCCTCCTGCAAGAGACCACGACTCTACACGGCATGGTAGAGCAGTTCATCGCCGAAATCCGCGACCGCCTCCACCAGGAACTGGAAGAGCTTGAAACACGGCTCAATACAGAACAGTCTCGCTTGAGCAAGGCCCTAGAACACCAGCGTATTGAGCTACACGACCAGGTGAACCGTCAGCTTGCAGAGATCAGAGGTATCCTACAGACACAACAGACCGATCTTGAACAGCAGGCCAACGCTCTCTACGACGAACAACGCCAGAGGCAACAGGACAGTGAGGAGTTAACGACCCGCATCCAGGCCCAGGATCAGGAGAGCCAAAGCAGGCTACAGCAGGTAACAGCCCACCTGGACACCGAGTGGCAAGCCCAGGACCGCAAGCTTGATGAGGCCAGTGCCGCACTTGAGCAAGCAATAGGCCAAGTGCAACTCAACCTAGAACAGGCTACCAAAGAGCTACAAACCGCTCTCGACACCACCTACCAGAGAGTGACCATTGAGGTCGCCACGCTTGTAGAGCAGCACGCTCGTGATCTCTCTAAAGACATCGAAGCTCTTGAGCGCGACCAAGCCAAAGACATAGCCATGCTCACCAACCAGCTTGAGGACATCGCTCCCACGCTTGAACAAATGAGCACCGCGATCATGATGGCTAAGAGCACTACCCAGGACGACCACAAACGCGCAACTCTCCAGGAGGGGCGCATCACTGAACTAGAGAGGCTACTTGAGCAAGAGAGGCAAGCCCGGCACAGCATTGAGCAAAAAGTGCAGACCCTCGTACAGAGCGCTCTACACACGCCTGCAAGCCGTGAGCGCCGAAGTCCTAACCGAGCGACAAAGAAGGATGCACAGTGAGCTTGCATCTTCTTCTCTCGTGTTTATCTTTTTTTAGGAGTCGTTGCGTGGCGATGATCGTGATACACAAGGCCTAGTGCCTGTGAGAAACCATAGCTGACCAGAGAAGCGAGGTAGACACTGTGGGAACAGTGCTATATACTTGAGAGTGACTCTGGCAGGGGGACTGAGAGTACTGGATTGCAAAGAGGGAGTGAAGACATGAGCGAAGACAGAATAGCAGCGCTGGAGATGAGCGTTTCACTGGTTCGTGCCGATACGAATGAAGCGCTGCAAGATATCCGCACACGCTTAGCAGCACAGCAAAGAAGCCTAGAGGTACTTACCAACGTGGGAACCAAGCAGCAATTAACGAATATGGAACTAGCAGAGAATATGACGATGCTGCTAGGCATTACCACAACACACCAGCGTGAAGGCAAGGGAATGCAGGCACAGCTTGCCTCTCTTGAGAGTCGTCTAGCGAGTGTTGAGCGCGGGATTGCCACGATGGATACAAAGATTACCATTCTTGACAGCCGCTTAGAGCGCGTGGAGCAGGGGATCGCGACGATCATCGCGATGCTGAACAAGGGAATGCCCTAAGCCCCAAGGTCTAGGTAGTGCTAGGGACCCGGGCCCAGGATCCCTGGCCAGCCGTCTACCCTACAGCTCTGCCCCAATTTGCATATTTATATCGAGATAGCCCATGAGTCCTGTTTCCTCTTCCCAGTTTCTGTTCCTACCACCAGCAAGGGCCAGTTTCCTACCCACTATGGAGCTTGCCATACCTGGACTGTAGTATCCTTTCCCCCCGAAGCAACCTGTTTACCGTTGGGTGACCAAGCCACCGTCAGTACAGGGAGATTACCATGACCGCGATAGATATAAATATGCCCTCCATCCGTTGCTCCCCATATCTGGACCGTACCATCGTTGCTTGCTGAGGCGATATGTTTCCCATCAGGCGACCATGTTACCGCGTTCACTCCCTCTGTATGGCCATGATAGGTGTAGGCATGACTCCCATCAGTTGCATCCCACACCTGCACCGTCTGATCATCACTGCCAGAAGCGATGCGTTTGCCATCGGGTGACCACGCTACAGCAGTCACTTGATAGGGACGGGAATGGAAATGCCCGCGATAAATATAGCTGTTGCCCCCATCAGTTGCATCCCACACCTGCACCGTCTGATCACCACTGCCAGAAGCGATGCGTTTGCCATCGGGTGACCACCTCACCTTCGTAAGATAGTTAGAGTGTCCGTTGTAGACATAGATATTCTTTCCATTAGTAGCATTCCACACCCGCACAGTCCCGTCACCGCTCCCATCCGCAAGAAGCTTCCCATCCGGTGCCCATGCTATTCCATTCACATAATTTCCATCGCTGTAGAGTAAAAGATGTTCTCCATTGACAGCGTCCCACACCCGCGCAGTCAAATCTTGAGAACCTGAAGCAATGCGGTCACCAATAGGTGACCAGGCTACTGATTTTAGTATCTGGGTGTGACCTCGGAAGAGGTAAACATCGCTCCTATCCGCCACATTCCAGACATGCACTGTTGTGTCAAAACTTGCCGAGGCAATACGCTTGCTGTCAGGCGACCATGCCAACTCCACCACTGTGGCAGTATGGCCGTAATAGACAAACGGAGCAGTTCTCAGAAGGATAGGAGTAGCCGTTGATGTTGCAAAGGGACGGGAAGGTGCTTGCTTCCCTTGGGAGTGTGTCAACCAAACAATGCTGCCACCCAACACACCCACTGCTGTTAGTACTCCTAATCCTGTCACGACCATACGACGTGAAATGCGAGATTGGGACTGGATAGACGATACAGACGGGGGTAACCCGTCGGGAGCATGAGCATGCTCAGGGATGCGCTGTTCCTCTGGAAGAGTCTGGTTCGGAGATGGTATATCCTCAAGGCCTAACTTTTCATTTGTTGTCTCGAACACCTCACAGAGCTTCGCACGCTGACGAGGGTGGGGAAAATTCTTCCCACTTTCCCAACGCTTTACTGTCGCTACCTCAACGCCGAGTCGAGCAGCAAGATCCTCTTGTGACCAATTCTTTTGTTTCCGAGCTTTCCGTAAACACTCTTTGAAGTGGTTTGTTGCATCTCTCATTGCCTTACCCTTCCGCGTCGTAGAAAATTATACTTATCTTCCGTAAGAGTATCAAATACTCTAATGCTTAGCAAGTTATTTGAAATATGATACCTAAAAGGCCCTTAAAAGTGCTGGAAATAACTCCAAATGCACAGTAATATAGCTTACGTGTCAACTCAAACTAGAGCAAAGACATGAGAACAAAAGATAGTTTAAAGAAAGGAGTACACATAATGATACCGTCGGTGAATACCACAAAGTGGACAAAATTGGCCTGTTTGGAGGCCGAATAGGCGAGAGCATGAGTCACATTTTGCCTCCATCAACGTGAAAACGTTGAAAAGGTTCTTCAGATCAATGGCAGTTTAGGGAACTACAAAGAAAAGGAAACAGAAAGGAATACCTCTCATGGCGGTCAATCCTAGCGCAAACCCTGGCAGAAACGAAGATCGTAAATTGGTTATTGATGCGAGCACAGAACCATCGTATACGGTTGAGAATATATCTCATGTTCGGAAATTTCAGCTAAAACTACGGCCATTAGAGGCTTAAAGGTGTGCGAGGGCTAATCTCTCCCATTGTCGGTGGTAGCATTAAAAGGAGGTAATAGAGCATGGCCAGATTCGCAGCATTTGTGATGGTCATCTTGTGTCTCATTATTGGAGTTATAGCTACTTTTATAGCATTCACGAAAGGTAGCATAGTAGGCGGTATACTCGTGGGTTTTGCCTCTGTAGGTATGATTATGGTAGTGCCTACTGGAATATATAACCGTTTAAAGAAGAGGTAGCAAAAGAGTATGGAGGTACTTTTCCTATGAAGCAACAGAACAAATTGCCCTGGCACACTTGGCTATACCGACGTAGTTTTTTCAAATGGATAGTCTCGCTTGGAATTGGTGGGAGTCTGCTCCATCCCTCTGCCTCTTCTGCGCTCGCTGATCCAACGGATCCAACTGATTCGTTCGACCCTAAAGATCCTTCTGACTTCACAACCCCCTTTATTAGTATCGACGACTATGCGTCTTTCAAAAAGGGAAATGACTGGCTCCCGGCAGTCATGCACGCTCAGTCGCTCTGGGCACCTTCTCCAACATCTGGCTTCTCACTCTACTTTGGTCCAACCACCTATCATTTCTCTGGACCGATTCATCTGGTTCGTGGGATGAGTATCATTGGCTCCGGAGGAACGGAGTTGGGGACAGGGACGGTATTCAAGTTTGATCTGAGCCTCGACTCCAGTGGAAATCCCACTCCCACCAGCGGGATCATCTGTGACGCTCCCAAAACGGCTCCTTCTTCCACTCCCGGGAGGGGGGACGGGTCGCTGATTGAGCGGATAGCCCTTGCAGGCTTCTTTGATCCGAATGCCTCGAGTAATCCCTACCGAGGGACGGTACATGGAATCCTAATGTATAGTCGAGCAAAAGTGCGCGATGTGCATATTACGCAATTTCACGGGGATGGAGTACATGTCGAGGGGAGCGTTACGTCCCCGGCGCAAACCAATGCCAACGGATGGCAACTTGAGAGTGTCCGTATTGATCTCTGTGGAGGCAATGGGGTGTTTGCCCAAGGGGGGGATACCAACGCAGGTTGCGCAATCACTGTTGATTGTGCTGACAACAAAGGATGGGGATTTTACGATAACAGCTTCTTAGGAAATACCTATATTGCTTGCCAAAGCGATAACAACAAAACAGGCTCCTATGCTTCTGATAACCCGAACGCATATAACCTGTATCTCAACTGCTACAGTGAAGGGGCATTTGAAGGGAACCCCACAGGTGTATCTAAAGTTAGTTATCCTAGCCTTATTCTTGGTGGCTTTTTCAACAACCAGGGAGGCGGTTCGTGGTTAACCAATCGTCCTCTTCATCAAGGTCCAGGAACACCATCCTCTGGGGCTACTTTTGCGAGTGGTATCACTGCCTCTAATCAACGCACAGATCAAGGAAAAGAGGCAGTATATGTATGTCTTGGAAGTGAAAGTGATACGGCTTCTGCAGCTCTCAAACTATGTCATAGTGGGCGTAACGATCCGTATCGTCTTCACTACAGTTATCAACAAGCAGGTTGGTGGGAGTTAGTATACGCCAACCTTGATGGTGGAGCAGTTCTCCGTTTTAGTACAGATAGTGCATCTGAAGGACGTTCACAACTTTGGTTTCCGAGCGGATACTATGTCGGTGGTGGGACGAATCGCTTCTTAGCCCGTGTAAGTTCAACAATTCCATCTGCAGATTCAACATTAAAGACCTATTCTTGGAATAAGGGGGATCGTGTATTCAACGCAGATCCAATACTTGGAGACCCAATTAATGGTTATGCAGGATGGATTTGTATTCAATCTGGCAAACCCGGTGTGTGGAAAGGCTATGGCTTGATTCAGAACTAGTATCTTTTTAGTGATCATATGTTGCTAACCATCACAAGTAGGTGAACTTAGAGGCACTACATAGGGTTATAAGCAACTTTCCAGAAGAGCGGCCCGCCCAAATAAACGAAATTGAGACCGTTCAGAATAGGGTGCTGGCTTTCTACCGCGCTCCTCCCTTGATCTTGATACAGGAAACAGAGGGAGTTGCCAAGTCAGCACCGATTCTGAAGCCTGATGACACAGAGTGTCAGAGATGAGAATGTAATAGAAAAGATTGGTGAGATCAATGTCTTCTAATCAAGGACAAGCCAAGGAATGTTCTCACTGCTTCGGGTCAGGCATGTGTATGGATAACAACCGTTTGAACGTTGTATATTGGGCATGTAAAAAGTACATCCGCGACATGCATCCCGATCTAGATGTTCGGCAAAACCAATTCAAAGTGACCTGTTCTATCTGTCAAGGAAAAGGCAGTGTCTGGGTCGGAAGGAGGTAGTAAGAGAACTACGAAATCAGCGAATCTGCGTAAGAGCCTTTATCCTAGCGGAATTGGTCTCACTATTCTAGTGGCAGAGCGTCTCAAAAGCTCAATAGATATAGGTCCATCAGCACATCCGCAATATGCTCAAACAAGCATCTACTAGAGTGGATGCGGAGGCAACCAAATGGAATTTATAGGCGTTATTGGAATCGGACTAGTTATTGCTGGCTTTACAGCGTTGGGTACGGCAATTACGACTGCTCACGAGGGCGGAGTTGAAGGCAATATAGGTACATTAATTGGTATCGCTGTCATATGCCTACTAATTGGTACTCTCCTCTGTCTCATAGTGTATAAGTAGCACTGGATATAATTTGATAGAGGTGAAAAATGTCTCAGGGAAAAATAAGGGAGTGCGGCCATTGTCATGGAACCGGTTATTGTGGCGCTACTGCGCGTGTTGCTAAATATCAAGCATCCTGGCGTAACCCGAATGCATGGAACAATAGCTGCCCTTCATGTGTAATAAAAGCTGGATTAGATCGTGGACGCGTTCATAAATTCGTTATTTGTAGCGTGTGTGGTGGTAAGAAGAGTTTCTGGATAGGACCCAATACCGTTTCCTAGAAATGAAAATCACGAACTCCACAACATTGGGCAAGACGTTATGTGTAATGTGTAATTTCTGTTGGAGAACAGAGCCTTTTGTGTTATTATGTGTAAATTTTAGAACTCTGTGGCTCTCCCTCACTTTGTGTGAAAACTCTAGTATAGATAAGGAAGCCACTGTTATGGAGAGACTTCGCAGCGGGCATTCTCTTGCGGGTGCTTGCCATAACCATTTCAGAATCACATAAAGTGAGGGAGAGCCGTTTCATGGGAGAAATTTCGCACATTATGTGGGAGCCTCGGTCTCTTTCACGTAGCGATACAGTGTAGAGCGGGAGATGCCAAGGGCAGCACAAATTTCTGGGATAGAATGGCTTTGATCAGCAAACATGCACCGAGCCAGTGCCACTTTTCCGCTGGTCTTGAGCTTTCGCGGTCGTCCGCCGACTCGCCCCCTGGCTCTGGCAGCAGCTAATCCTGCATTGGTGCGTTCGCGAATAAGGTCACGCTCAAACTCCGCCAATGCCCCCATCAGATGGAAGATGAGCTTACCGCCCGGAGTCATTGTGTCGATCTGCTCGGTTAGGCTCATGAACTCGATGCCACGCTCTTTGAGACTTTTGAGTAACTCTATCAAATGTGTCAGCGAACGCCCAGCCCGATCCAGCTTCCAGACCACAAATGTATCTTCTGGCCGCAAATACGCCAGCGCCTCGATAAGTCCTCTCCGCTCAGCTTTTGACCCCGTCATTTTGTCAAGAAACCATTTGTCACAGCCTGCTGCCTTGAGGGCATCAATCTGTAATTCCTCGTTTTGCTCCTGCTTGGAGACGCGTACGTAGCCAATCTTCATAAACTGTTCCTTTTGTCTCACATTTGCCGTGAACTGCCTGATCTTTTGAGATTCTGATTATGAGATGACTTTTGAGATTCGTCAAGAGGAAGTGTGTGTTTGTGGGAGCTGCGTGCTACGACCTCAAATAAAACTGAACATTATGTCTCATCAAACGGACGTTTTCAGAAACTTTTTTTATGTCTGTGAAAACTAGTCTGAAAACCCTTGACAAATTTGTATGATTAGTGTATGATTATTGTATATTAAACGTGTCTTACACGAGACCGAAACCACCATACCGAAGGAGTACGATCTATGACAACCGAAACCGCTACAGCGAAGGTACCGCAGCAGGCTCTCAGTGATTTGATGAACATCGAGCGTGAGCTAAACGAGATGTTTTTAGAGCGTGAGCAGGCTATCAGGATGTTGCTTGTGTGCTTTTTAGCGGGTCAGCATGGGGTATTAGTTGGGGATCCCGGTACAGGTAAGTCGGCTTTGATTGAGGAGATATGTGCCCGTGTGACCGATGCCACGGGGAACGGCCTCAAGTTTTTCTCTGCACTGATGGACAAGTTTACAACCAAGGACGACCTTTTCGGGCCGTTCGACTATAACGGCTTGCGTACTGGTACCCAGGAACGTGTGCTTGAGGGCCGTTTAGCAGATAGTGATGTAGCCTTTTTAGACGAGTTCTGGAAGAGTTCCATCTCTGTTCTTAACACGATGTTGAAGGCCATTAACGAACGTAAGTTTTTGAACGGGCGTCAGGAGATCGCTATTCCCCTGATCAGCGTTGTAGCGGCCAGTAACGAGCTACCGGAGGGTAACGAGCTGGCAGCTATCCGGGACCGTTTCTTGCTCACTCACTTTGTAAGTCATCTTAGCCCAGGCAACCGCGAGCTACTGATGCTCAGGAAGGCGAAGCTAGAGCCAGATCCGTGGGATAACCCGAAGACAAAAATCTCTCGTGATGATTTTATGGACTTGCGTGCCTATATGGGAACAATTCCCTTTACCCGCCCGGTTATTCTGGCGAAAAATACGATTGTGGGTGAACTGGCAAGAAATGGTGTTACTATCAGCGAGCGTCGCGATGGGCAGTGTCAGACCCTCATGCAGGCAAATGCTTTACTGGAAGGCCGTAGCGAGGTAAGCGATGAAGATTTATTAATCTTGCAAGACGCCTTTTGGATGGAACCCGCGCAGCGTCCAACGGTAAACAAAATCATCAACCAGCATAGCAATCCGATGTAGTCGAAGCTGCCGAACAGGCGAGTCGTGGAAAAGATGACTTTTTGCTGGCCTATCGTTTACCCAAACGAACGGAATTAGTCATTGTTGATGAGGCTCAGCGTTTGAAGATGGCAGCGATTGAGCAGCTTCGCGACCTGTATGATCGCCTTCATTTTGGCTTAGTTTTGATTGGTCAACCTGGATTGGAAAAGACGTTGGCGCGCTACCCACAATTGTATTCCCGTGTAGGATTTGCGCATCAGTTTCGGGTGCTCTCCGAAGAGGAAACCCGATGGCTGCTTGGGCAGCGCTGGAGTCACCTGGGGATGAACATCCGCGTGGATGACTTTACGGATCAAGAGGCGCTGGCCGCGATTATACGGATTACCGGAGGGAACTTTCGAGTCATTCACCGTTTGCTGATGCAGATCGAGCGCATTTTGGAGATCAACCACCTGCAAACTGTCACCAAAGAGGTGGTAGGAAAAGCACGAGAACGGCTGGTCTTGGGAGAAGTCGAGCACTAATGAGCTGTCTCATATTCATTGGTTTTGTGAAGTAGAGAGAAAGATTTTACGAAAATGATTAAAGAGGCAGAGATGATTGTCGTCAAGCTGAAAGAATGTGGCCCAGGTGACGAGGTTTGATCAGATTGGATATTTTGTACGCTTAACCGTCTTTTTAGGAAAAGA
>JAFAXQ010000269.1 GCA_019240835.1 Ktedonobacteraceae bacterium | reverse complement strand
CCGCACGGGGCGCTCGTGTAGTGACAGAGGCCACCACATGAAAATCCATGCCTTGCTCTTTAAGCGCGTTGATAACTGTATCTTTTCCTGTGCCCGACGGAGCTGAAAGCACAAAGAGAAGTCCGCGTGGTGCCTGCTCTCTCTCGTTCAATAGTATGGGATTTACCTCGGTTTGCATGCTTTTCCCCGCTCTTATGTAGTCGTGGAAGTTACGAAAAGACTATTCTTTTTGCTCTACGGTTCATCGGCGATTGCTCCTATCCTTTATTGTACAACAGGTACAACACCACCTGTGGGGACAGTAGGTTTGTTGTTATGTACGGCAAGTGATAGACTAACAGCAAGATTGGTGGGTTCACTGGACATCGGTGGTATAATAAGCAGCTAGATAAGCTCCGCTCCAAGCGAAGCAAGTGTAAGAAGAAATCACGGCGCTACCTCCACTTGTCGAAGGTCTACAAGCGGGTGTCACAGAAGAAGCGCAGCAAACAACAAGACTGTCTGCATAAAGCATCCCATCTCATCGCGCACACACTGGTTGAGAGAACTGTGGTGATCGGTGATCTTTCCCAATGGCAGATAGTCACAAAAGAGCACAAAGAGCGCAACAAGCATCTGAACCGAGCAGTCTTCAATGATTGGGGACTCTACACTTTTGTGCAGATGCTCACGTACAAGTGCGCACTCTATGGGAAAGAATTAGTCATCGTAGATGAGCGTGATACGTCGAAAACCTGTAGTGGGTGTGGACACATGCAAGCCATGCCGCTCTGGAAACGGACGTATCGCTGTAAAGAATGTGGACTCATCATGGATCGTGATGAAAATAGCGCGGTCAACATCTTGATGAGGTTCCTTGCCCGGCTGTGGGCCACACAGGGAGCGGATCTCCCTGCGGTGTGCGGAGGTTTTCACCGCAACGGATATGTGTTGCATACGTTTGAACACATTTAAGAAGGCAGGTAGAAAACTATGACAATGATGATGAACAGAGAAACGCTGCAAGCATATGGCTTAACTAACCTTGGTAATATTTACCGTAACCTCTCTCCCGCTGTGCTTGTCGAACATGCGCTGGCACGCAAAGAGGCAGTGCTGGCTGCCAATGGAACGCTTGCAGCCACAACAGGACTGCATACCGGTCGCTCTCCCAAGGATAAATTTATTGTCTCAAATGCACAAATCGCTACAAAAATCTGGTGGGGTGACAACAACTATCCGATGTCGGTAGAAAACTTCGAGGCAGTGCGCAATAGTCTTGCTGCTTATTTGCAAGGGCGCGATGTTTACATGTTGGACGCTGCTGCTGGCGCTGACCCTCGCTATCGTATGCCCATTCAAGTGATAACCGAATTGGCTTGGCATAACCTGTTTGCGCGCCAACTCTTCTTGCGCGCCAACGAAAGCGATTTCAGCAGTAAGAGCCCTAAGTTTACGATTCTGTGTGTGCCCAACTTCTTGACCTCTCCTCGTACGCGTGGGACGCGCTCGGGCGCTGCTATTATTCTCGATTTCGAGGTGCGCCTGGTTTTGATTACCGGTACACACTACGCAGGTGAAATGAAGAAGTCAATTTTCACTATTCTCAACTTCATACTCCCTCCTGAAGGTGTATTGCCCATGCACTGTTCTGCCAATGTCGGCTCAGCAGGCGATGTGGCTCTTTTCTTTGGCTTGTCAGGTACTGGCAAGACGACGCTTTCGGCTGATACAAGTCGTAATCTGATTGGTGATGATGAGCATGGTTGGGGTGATAATGGCGTCTTCAATTTCGAGGGTGGCTGCTACGCGAAATGCATTCACCTCTCGCGCACATACGAGCCACAGATTTGGAATGCCGCACGCTTTGGCGCAGTCTATGAAAACGTCACACTCAAAGACAATCGTGAACCCGACTACGATGATGACACAAGGACAGAGAATACACGTGTCGCCTATCCTGTAGATTTTATTGACAATGCAGTGCAGTCCGGCATGGCTGGTCATCCAAAAGCGATCATTTTCCTCTCAGCAGACTCCTTTGGCGTGTTGCCACCCATCTCAAAGCTCACTACCGAGCAAGCAATGTACTATTTCCTGTCGGGCTATACCAGTAAACTGGCTGGCACCGAGGCCGGAGTGACAACACCGCAGGCAACATTTAGTTCCTGCTTTGGTGCTGCTTTTCTGCCGTTGCGTCCAGGCGAATACGCCAACCTGTTGCGCGAGCGCATCGAGAAGCACGATGTGCGCTGCTACCTCGTTAATACAGGATGGGCTGGTGGCCCATACGGCGTAGGTACACGTATCAATATTAACTACACGCGTGCTATGGTGCGAGCCGCAATCGCTGGTCAACTCGATACCGTCGAAACCTTTACCGATCCCATCTTCGGTCTGCACGTTCCAACATCCTGTCCCGATGTTCCTAGTGAACTGCTCATTCCTCGCAATACGTGGCAGGATAAAGAGGCGTATGATCGCCAGGCGGCAGACCTAGCGGCACGCTTCAAGAAGAACTTCGCACAATAATGAGGATCTAAATCGCACACTTTGTGTTATGAATCCCTTTAAGATTTCGATTTTTTAGTGTAGAATGGCACCATACATTAACACACCACTTTTAAGGCAGGAGAAGTACTCAATCTATGAGACAGGGAAGTGGCACAGATATATTAGGAGCCAATCACCCTTTAAGTGCAAGTATAGGTGTCATCTACGTATCTCCTGATGACGATAGAAAAAGCGTGCTGACCGGTGTCTTGACGCAGGAAAAGCTGGGTCGTACACAGGTGGCGGTTGTATTACCTAATCAGAACAAAGCCTTTCAACGTCCCGGAGATTTTGACGATCTGAAGAGTGTGTGCAGCAATTTGCAAGCTCAGATCATATTTATCATACCAAGCGGTCCCGGTCCTGCCGAATTTGCCCGCCAGCGCCGTTTCACTGTCTACCCGTCGTTGGAGGATTACGCTGAAGCGCTGCGGGGGGAGGAAGAGCAGCAAACGCTAAACAATCGCGCTGCTGCTGGGGAGACATTAACGGGTGCGGAGACTCTAGCTTCTCATCGGCAGGCTGCGCAAAGTGATGTGGATGATGCAGATGCACTTCCTCCCATTGTGACGCCTACTCCCAGTCCAGAGCCTACTGAGGTCAATGGCAACAAATCCTCCAATGGAAAAAAAGAAGAGCCAGCGGCCATTAATCTACCTATGAATCGTCCCAAGGTAACCACAGATCTGCCCACCGCTGGGCGAGCGCAGAACGTGACTCCCGCGAGGAACACACCGAACCGTAGTACTGGCAAGATAACACCAATAACCCCTGCAGCCGCTGCACCCACGGGAGGTAGCGTAGTCGGTCGTGCCCTAGGGACGGTTCCACCCCCACCAAGACGCGCTAGCAGCATGAGAACTGGTGGTGGAGGACGGCGACCTCCACGCAATGTACTTATTGCTCTGGGACTCGTGCTACTCGTACTCCTCCTTGCGCTGTGTAGTGTTGCTTATGCTGCACCAGGTGCTCTCGGTCCTCTAGGAAGTCTGGCGTCGGTGCTTCCTCACTTCCAGTCTGCAGCTACTGTCACGGTCACGCCCGCTAACCCGCTCGTATCAAATAGTTATGTCATCGAAGCGGTTACGGGGACGCCCAATCCCGATCAACATCAGGTAAGCGCTCGTGTGTTGTCTCAAGCGACTCCGTCGCAGCAGAAAACTGTCCCTGCAACGGGGGTAGGGAACATACCGGCAGTCCAGGCAACAGGAACACTTATATTCAGTAATGGTGCTTTTGTAGGTCAAACTGTCGACGCAGGGACGGTCTTTACAGGAAAGGATGGAGTACAAGTAGTCAACGACGTTTCAGTCTTCATTCCTGCTGCCACTCCTGGTGGGTCTGTTGGGGGAGCGACAGTTTCTGCCCATGCTGTCGTTGGTGGCTCTGTTGGCAATATTGGAGCAAAAGACATCAGTGGCACCTGTTGTGCGTCCAATAATTCAATTTTTGTCACCAATTCAGCCTTTACCGGAGGGCAAAACCTACAGCACTTTAAGGCTGTGTCGCAGACTGACATCGACAATGCAGCAAAACCGTTAGCAGATGCTCTGGTGACTCAAGCGCAGCAAGGGCTGAATGGGCAAGTTCGTTCTGGTGAGAAATTGCTGGCCACTCCTGAGTGCACGCAAAATGTCAGTGCCGATCATCACGCTGGTGACCGTACTAACACTGTGACGGTGACTGTCTCAGCGAAGTGTACGGGCGAGGTGTATGACCAGGAGGGCATGCAGAGCCTTCTCCAGCATTTGCTGCAGCAGAGGGCTGATAGCACGTTTGGGCCAGGGTTTGCGCGGGCTGGCGGCATCGTCGTCACGCAGACCAAGGTGCAGAATATTACGAATGGCAACGTCTCCCTGCTCGTACAGGCTCAGGGGGTCTATCAGATGAGTGACGCCTTGCAGCAGCAGTTAAAAAAGCAGATTGCAGGCAAGAGCGTGACTGAAGCCAGAACACTGCTAAAGAGTCAAAAGGGCATAGCTGATGTAGCTATCCAGGCCAATGGGAGTACATTACCCACGGATCCAGGCCAGATTGCTATCGTGCTGCAGACTGTTGCTGGGTTGCCGAGTACTGCTAACGGCACTCCTACTGTGGCTGGGGGGGGGGGACGCCGACAGCGCAGCCCGGCCGCGGGGGCGGCTAACGAAAGGATACATGTACAGCATGCTGTCTTTGGAGGGCAAGCAGCTTGGTAATTATGACGTCATCCGGCGCGTTCGGGTAGGTGGCATGGGTGCTGTCTACGAAGGCAGGCAGCGTACTGCCTTTGATCGTCGTGTAGCCATCAAGGTAATCCTTGGCGACTATGCTGCTGACCCAGAGATGCGCCGCAGTTTCGCACACGAAGCCCGTACAGTAGCGCGGCTGCATCATCCCCATATTCTTCCTCTTATTGAATTTGGCGATGAGCAGGGCATCCTCTATTTAGTCATGCCTTTTATTGAAAATGGCACGCTCACAACCTATCTGCGGCGTAACCTGCCCAACCTGGCTGAAGTTGTGGCCATCTATCAGCAGTTGCTAGATGCCGTCGAGTATGCTCACGATGCTGGTTTGATTCATCGCGACATCAAATCCTCCAATGTGCTGCTAGAGATACGTCGTAGTGGGCCACCCTATGTCTATTTGGCAGACTTCGGTTTGGTGCGCACCTCCCGCTCGGTAGATGCTGAGCAAACAGGTAAAGTACTGCCCCTCGATCAGGTGCCCGGAACACCGCATTATATGGCACCAGAGCAGACACGTGGCATTGTTACCAAGTCAAACGACATCTATGCCCTGGGCGTGTTACTCTACCAGATGCTTACAGGGGAACTTCCCTACAACGATAGTGACGGTGTTAAAGTCATGCAGATGCATCTGTATGACCCTATTCCGTCACCATGCGACCACGATTCTTCTATTCTGCCAGAGCTAGCGGAGGTCGTATGCACAGCTATGGCAAAACAGCCAGAGCAGCGCTTCCACAATGTGGCTGAGCTGCGTACGGCGTTTCTTGCAGCTATCAAAGGGCCAGTAGCTACTGTACAAGAAGACGGAGCAGCAATAGAGCAAAGCCACACACAATCATCTAAACGCCATATTTCTATGCCCTTGCTCCTACCTGAAGCGCATCAACGTCCTGTCTCCATGCCGTTGCCTGCTCAAAAAGCGGCCGTACCGCGCCATCTGCGTCAAGTTGCCCCTATTATACTGCGTGAGCCACAAGAAAGGCCACGTGTTACCGATACTATCGGAAATAAACCTGGCGGAAGGAGTTTCGTCAAGCAAAGACAGAAACGTTTTACCAAAACCATGCTTGCAACTATGCTAGTCCCTGTGCTGCTACTATGCTTGTTGCTAGCGCCACGTGCTCTGGGACTGAGTCTCTTCCCTATCGAATTTCCTCTACTAGGCGCATCTCCCATTGCCACAGTAGACGTTGTCGCCAAAAGTAAAATGTTGCAGGATAGGTATCTGCTCACAGCCTCACCTCTGATCAAGGAGCCAGACTTGGTCGCACATACTATTCCCGACCGCCAGTTGCAGAGCAGTGCCACCGACAATCGTACTGTGCAAACTACTGGAACTAGGTCGATAGCGGGCAGCAGGGCTACTGGTACCGTCCTCTTCGTAAATAGCACGGATGCACCCATTTCAGTACCAGCACTATTCGGCCTCACTAGCCCTTCTGGAGTACGCATACAAACGATTGTGTCCGCTACCGTTCCTCCACACAACGAAGGACAGGATGGCACCGTCTCTGTTGCAGCAGTCGCGGTCGATCCTGGCGTGGCTGGCAATATTGCTGCTCATGCCCTCGATGGAACAACGGGAAATGGACTCTCAGTGCAAAATCTAGCCTCATTTTCAGGCGGCGTAGATGCGCGAACTGTACACGTGGTAAGCCAGGTAGATCTTGACAGTGTACAGGGTACGCTCACTGCTCGGCTACAGCAGCGAGTGATGCAGCATCTTGGTAGCCAAGTCAAAGCCAATGAGGTTATGACCGGAGAGCCAATCTATACAACGGTGGTCTCTGCGAGTAACCCTGTCGGAACACAAATAGACCAGGTACAGGTAACCGTTACGGTCTCTGGCGTAGCGACGGTCTATGATCGCCACGTGCTAAACCATATAGCTGTTCAGCTCTTGAGCAAGGAAGCCATGCAAACTCTGGATAGCAGCTACCAATTGCAGGGTGACCTCTCTATTACTTCCTCTCGTGTCATAGCACCAGAGAAAAATGGTCTCGTCTATTTGAATGTCTCTATACACGGTCTGTGGGTATACACATTAACGTCGCAGCAGACGAAGCGCTGGCTTCAATATATCAAGGGGGCAAGCTCGGCTGCTGCGCAAGCCTATCTTAATGAACAGCCCGGAGTAGCCACTGTACGGATACATCTTCCCTTTGGAGCAGATCATCTCCCCGCGTCTAGTGATGATATTAAGATAGTGCTGGTTGGTGATGCCAGTGGCGCGTAGGTTAGCAGCATCGGTAGGGAACCAAATTCATTGTGCTCCGCTGACACCCGTCGCCTGATGCGAAGCGAGCATGGCCGAGAGCATTCGCATGGTAGGGGCCCGGTTCGCTGTGCCCTTCCCACCAGCGGTGGGCAGAATGAATAGGGCCTCTACGCCAAAACGTGACCCCAATCGTCCCCATTAGGTGCTGTATCTGCGTAGCCGTTGTGTTATAGTTCCAAAAAGTGTAGCGATCTCTAGCGACATCTCGCAAGCTAGGATTTCCCTTGTTGGGTTCGTGAGGGGGGAATGACGAACCTCACGGGATGGACTACCAGGGATGCCAGCACCCCCTTACCATCCTCTACCCCCTCCGTCCCGAAGGCATCAGGGGCTACTTTTCTAATCGTGTTCCCCGCACCGTTGATATCGGCATTGCGCTTGGTGGTCCCTGCGTGCCCTAGCTGCTTTTGCAGGTCTGCTTTGCGCTTGTTATAGTATTGGTTGATGCTTTTCACTGGACGCCCGTTAACGAGTACTGACTGAAAGCCAGGTTTGTTTGCGGTTAGCGCTACCAGATTGTCGATACCCATATCTATCCCAGCGTACAAGGATTAAGTCAAGGCATTAAACTTGATCAATAGTCAAAATTTCCAGTTTGCTAGATAGTGTACAAAATGGTAGGATATCGGTAATAATTAAGTAGGTGAGTTTGAAGCTACCCAGAATGAAACACAACAGCCCTCAACTTTCCTGATTGAAGCGCTATGCATATGGCTAACATAGGCGAATTCAACTTAATCGCCCACCTCACAAAAAACCTCTCGGCACATGACGACGTATTGCTCGGTGTAGGAGATGACTGCGCCATTCTTGATGTGCAGAGTGATCTCCTGCTACTCGCAACGTGCGATAGCCAGGTAGAGGGCGTCCATTTTACCTTGCATACCTCCAGCCCAGAGCAGATTGGTCGTAAGGCGCTGGCCGTGAACATAAGCGATATCGCCGCTATGGGAGGTATACCGCGCTACGCTCTAGTGTCACTGATCCTGCCCTCTACTCTCTCTTTTGGGGTACTGGAGCGTATTTACGTCGGCATGCGCCAGGAGGCAGAGCAATACAGCATAGCGATTGTCGGCGGCAACATTGCGGGCAGTGGCAAGGCAGAGCAGCTCGTTATCGACATTACTCTGCTGGGGATGGTCGAGCGAGGACACGCCTTGACGCGTCAAGGTGCTCACGTCGGTGATACGATCTTTGTCACTGGCTCTCTTGGCGACTCGGCGGCTGGTTTCTATACGCTGCTGCATGCTGATAGACCTTATCCACAAGACGCAATGCAAGCTCTACGCCTCATCCATCAGGTACCACGCCCACGCGTACAAGAGGGACGTGCTCTCAGCCAACTCGGTCCCCAAATAGTAACGGCAATGCTTGATATCAGCGATGGGCTAAGTGGTGATCTAGCTCACCTGTGCGAGCGCAGCCAAGTAGGAGTGCGCATTGAAGTGGGACAACTTCCTCTCTCTGCTGCTCTGCTCGCGATAGCTACCACTGCGGCACAGGATCCGCTTGCTTGGGCACTGCATGGTGGTGAGGACTACGGATTGCTCTTCACCGTTGTCGCTGGGAAAGAACAAGAAGTGATTAAAGCGGTGCGCGTGGTATCAGACACACCTGTCACTGCAATTGGAAAAGTGTGTTCGCCAGATGAAGGAATGCAGTTACTCTATCCCAATGGGCATGGAGAAAAGTTCATCCCCGATAGCTGGGATCATCTGAAAGGAAAGTAAGTTATGTCTAGCAAACGACCATTCCGTGTTGGCGTCCTCGTTATGGCCTACGGTACGCCTGCCGGATCCGATGCAATCGAAGCTTACTATACTCATGTCCGCCGTGGGCACCATCCACCACCTGAGCTACTCGCCGACTTGCAACGCCGCTACTCAGCCATCGGTGGAACTTCACCGCTACTTGAACATACGCGTGTCCAGGCTCAGGGCATCCAGCATGCGCTTGGGCGGCTTGCCCCAGGCCACTTCCAAGTCACACTTGGTATGAAGCACGCGCCTCCATTCATTGAGGCTGGCATAGCAGAACTGGTCCAACAGGGCATCCATCGGCTCGTAGGTCTGGTGCTCGCTCCTCACTACTCTACGATGAGCATAGGCGAATACGCCTCCCGTGCTCGTGCCTGCTGTCCGAAAGATCACACGTTCACGATTATCAAGCACTGGCACCTTGTTTCTGGCTACCTCGATTTCCTAGCAAGCAGTGTGCGTGCCGCTTTCAACGACCTACACACGAGACAAGGGATCGCCCGCGCAGATATCGAGGTGCTCTTTACCGCTCACAGTCTGCCCACGCGCATTCTCGATATGGGTGATCCATATCCTCAACAGTTGCGCGAGACGGCAGAAGCAGTGGCCGCCCGTGCCAACTTGGAACGCTGGTCCATTGCCTGGCAAAGTGCAGGGCGCACCTCTGAGCCGTGGATCGGGCCAGACCTGCTAAGCGTCCTTTACGAGAAGGCGCAGCGGGGGGTCGCAGGCATTGTCGTCTGCCCGGCGGGATTTGTCTCCGAGCATCTGGAGATCCTCTACGACCTCGACATCGAGGCTCGCCGGCTTGCCAATCAACTGCATCTAGCCTTTAGCCGCACAGCTCTCCCCCACAACGACCCACGCGTTTTCGATGCCTTGGCCAACGTAGTGTGCCAACACCTAGAAGCAGACGAAATAGGTCTATAGAAGAAAATCTAAGCTCTGTACAGTTCTCGGGAGTAGTTAGAAACTATATCGCGTCACTGCCGTGAGAGCGCCCGCAAGGCAAGTGTGACCTGCTGCTCCAATGTTGTGCCCTCGTCTTGCGGTATCTTCGCCAGCGCCGCTTGTGCCTCTGCCGCCGAATAGCCTAACCCCATGAGTGCTTCTAACACTTCTGCACGCATGCGCCCTGCTGTGCCTGCCGCTCCCGAAGGTCCGGCTAACGCGGCCAGTGCAGGCAGCTTGCCCTTCAATTCGACAACAAGGCGCTCAGCCACCCGTTTTCCTACGCCAGGAGTGAGTGCCAGCCGCTGCTTATCTTCATCAACGATAGCTCGGTACAACGTCGGCGCGTCCATGAGCGAGAGCACAGCGAGCGCTAGCTTAGGGCCGACACCATTCACGGTGATCAATTGCTCAAAGGCGTCACGATCCTCTTCGCTCAGAAAGCCATACAGGGCTATGGCGTCCTCACGCATGTGGAAATGGGTGTAGAGCGAAACATCCATGCCAGCCTCGTTCAGACGGTTGAGCGCCGAGGAAGGGGCGAAAACCCGTATACTAAAGCCACCCACGCGTATGATGGCATGATCGGTTCGACATGCCTCCAGTGTCCCGTGAATACTCGTAATCATCTCTTCACTTTGCGGTCACCATGCTTAGGATGTACACCGCCTCCATGTTATTGCCGATCAATAGCCCTGGACCCTTCCTAAGAGCTACAAATGACGAGTTTAGCGCGAACCAAGAAGACTATTTGTGTATGGAACAGTATGAAGGTGACAGATAGCTACCGCTGCCGCGTCTGCCGCATCGTCAGGTTTAGGAATGGCCGAGAGCTTGAGCAGGATACGTATCATCTCTCCTACCTGCTCTTTCCTGGCGTCACCATAGCCTGTGACAGCTTGCTTGACCTGCCTTGGCGTGTATTCAGAAACGGGTAGTCCACCATTGGCCAGTGCCAGCATCGCCACGCCACGAGCCTGCCCAACCGTCATAGCTGTGCGCGTATTCTTGGCAAAAAATAACTCTTCCATCGCAGCCTCTTGTGGCTTGTAGGTGGCGATGGCCTCGCCTAGTCGCTGGTAGATCGCCTGCAGTCGCTGAGCAAAAGCCATTTTGGGCGACGTCGTAATCACATCGCAGACAACGAGGCTCAGCTCACTTCCTCTTGCCACCACGACGGCGTAGCCGACAATAGCCGTCCCTGGGTCGATGCCCAATGCGATACGTAAGTTGGGGGGAGAATGCTGTTGGGCGGGTGAATAATTCATCATAAGCCTCTCCTCCCATAGTATCTACTCTCCATAGGAAGCTGCAAAAGCCTCTGGGAAGTCTGCATTCGTGTAGACATTCTGCACGTCATCCAGATCCTCAAGCTTCTCAATCAGGCGCATAAGCTGGTGTGATACCTTTTCCTCGGTTAATTCGATCCTTGTCTTAGGTACCATCGTGCGCTCGGATTTTACCACCGTGTATTTGTGAGCCTCCAGTGCCTGCTGAATCTGCTCCACGTCTGCTGGGTCTGTATAAATCGTGAGTGTCTCATCGCCTGGGTTGGTAGGCTCCACATCATCGGCACCTAAATCGAGAGCCTCCAGTGAAAGCTCATCGGGATCGTGCCCCTGTAACTCCACTTCTATAACGCCCTTGGCCTCAAATAACCAGTCAACGCAGCCATTTTCACCCATGTTTCCGGCGTTGCGATTGAATGCATTGCGCACCTCAGCGACGGTACGGTTACGATTCTCCGTCAAGGTCTGCACCAGAATCGCCGTCCCGCTCGGACCATATCCTTCATAGGTGATCTCTTCAAGCGCCGCACCTTCACTGCCACCGAGTGAGCGCTTGATAGTACGTTCAATGTTTTCCATCGGCATATTGGCATCGCGTGCGCGTTGGACTGCCATACGCAACCTGAAATTGGCGTTCACATCACCACCGCCGCCCTCACGTACGGCAACTGCGATCTCACGTCCTAGCCTCGTAAATAGTTGTCCTCTACGTGCATCATTGACGCCCTTTGAGCGGCGAATCTGCGCCCACTTTGAATGACCTGACATATCCTTCGCTCCCTTAGTCTTTGTTACTGGTAAATTTCTATTACATATGCTTCTTGCATAGTATGCGCGTACGTAATCGTGTATGCGCTATTGTAGCACGGAGACAAGCCGAGCGTCGAGGGGGTGTGGGGGCATGGAGAAATCGTAGCACGTGGAAAAAGTGCTGCAACTGAGGAGATAAATCTAAATGGGCAGGATAGTTCCAAAAAGTCTAGCGATCTCTAGCGAGCTAGGATTTCCCTTTTTGGCTTCGTGAGGGGGGAATGACGAAGCTCACCGGATGGACTACCAGCGCTGCAAGCACTGCCTTACCATCCTCTACACCCTCAGTCCCGAAGGCATTGGGTGCTGCTTTGCGTATGATGTTATATGCCGTGTCAAGACCTCTACCGTCCATTGCACTTGGCGGACCATGTTGTCCAGTCCCTGCTCTCATGGTACTTGCTAGCGTTCCTGGATGTGGGCGCTCATGCTGCGTCAGCTTGAGCACGAGAGGAGGAGTCTCCTCCTCTCGTGCTCAGCAGTCGCTATTCCTGCATGCTCTTTGTTGCCTCTCTTTCTTTTCCTGCATTCCGCCTCTGGATACAAAACGGTCGATAGATTGGGGTTTCCTCGGCGAGGTACTTACTCAGCAGATTTGCTTGCACTTCTATACATCGTCGATAGCTTGTCCAGTAGCCGAAGTGCGGATGCTGTACCTGCTTCTTCAGGCACTGTTCAAAGGCCACGAAGTACGTTTTGCGTGCCGTCGGGTTGAGTTGTACCACGCCTCGCTCTTCCTGCACCTCTTGCGCGACGATGATTCTGCGATTTAGCACGTCGAGTAGCACGTCGTCTGCAATGAGTGGACGAAACTCTTCCATCAGATCCAAGGAGAGCACGGGGTAGCGATAGCTCTTACGGTGCAGGAAGCCTATTTCTGGATCAAGACCGGCAAGCTGAATGGCTGTGGTCACCTGCTGTAAGAGCAGCACATTACTAAGACGGTACAGCACCTTGATGGCCTCCGCTGCCGCACGCTCGCTGTGCCACACGCCCGTCACTGCATCGCCTAACACTTTGCTGAAGGCCTCCCTATAGACAGCAGACGCGTCGGCATTGATGCTCATCACCGTTTCGCTGTCTTCTGCTTCTTGCAGTGCTTGCAGCATAGCCTGTATCGCCTCGGTTGCTTCGCCTCCTTCAGCACCATCCTTTGCTTGCTGCCAAAGGATGAGCATACTACACATATTCTGCAACTTCCCCTGTACACATGCTTGTGCCACCTGTGCACTCCGTCGCGGGTCGTCATGGGCACGATGTTGTTTCTGACGCACTGTCACGTCGCCTGTCCACGGTGGTACGAGCTTGCCCAGAAACTGTCCTTGCTGTTCTCCGAAACTGACCTGCTACTGAACCAGCCAGTAGCAGTGTTCGGTTCCTGCTTCAACCAGACGTGCCTAGGCGTGCTAGGTCTGACCGTCTGTCTACAGGCGTGTAACTTCCCGCAGAACCTGCGGTAGTTTCTTCGTGTAGCTAGCACCACACGAGTGCAACCAAATTGAGTGCGGCATTCAGATCACGGCTGATGACCAGCCCACAGGCTTCACACACGTAGACCCGTTCGGAAAGCGGCATCTCCACTTTGATGTGGCCACAGCGCGAACACCGTTTGGTGGAAGGGTACCAGCGGTCGGCGAGCAGCAGCGTCTCCCCGTTCCAAACGGTTTTGTACCGGACTTGCCGGCGAAACTCACCCATCCCGACATCGCTGATCGCTCGTGCCAACTTATGGTTTCGTTTCATGCCTGCCACATTAAGGTCTTCGAGAACCAGTACCCGTGGTCGCACGGTGGCGTTCTCGGTCGTTGCCTGACGGCACAAACGCTTTGCCTGCTTCTGCTGCTGCCTACGCTCTGCCTTGGTTTTCGGCGGAGGCACGCTCGCAGCACGCCGGGCACGAGCCGTCTCAGAGGCCTGGGCGTACGTCAGGGAACTGGTGGCTTTGTGCAAGGCGTCACGACGAATGTTGCTAATACGGTAATGTTGGCGTGCTAAGAGCTTGCGGGCTTTTGCACGGTTCTTACCGCCCTTCTTACGCCGTGAGAGGCGACGGCTGGCACGCCGCAGTTTAGTCAGATGTTTCTGTAAGGCTTTCGGGTTGGGCAGTGTCCTACCATCTGAACAGGTGGCCAGCGTACTCACCCCCAGGTCTACTCCGATGGGGTTGCCTGTGGCAAGGGCTGGCTCTGCCGTCTCCTCTTCCATCTGCACCGCAACGAACCATCTCCCCGCCTGCTCAGAGACGGTTGCATAGAGGACGCGTCCCCCCGCTGTGGGCAGATACCCCTGCTCTTTTAGGCGTAAGCGCCCCAGGCGCGGCAGTTGGATAGCGTCTAGAAAGATGTGGATGGACCCACGGAGGCGAAAGCTGCCTATACCCTTTTTCTTGGACTTATACTTGGGGAACCCAAGTTTGCCTGTGTAGATGCCTGCTTTTTTGAGCTGCACCCGCTCGAAGAAGTGGTCAAAGGCCGCGTCCAGATCGCGCAGCGCCTCTTCCGGGGCGCACTTGGAGACTTCTGTCAGCCAGGAGAACTTGGTATACTTCAGCCTCACCAATTCTTTGTGCAAGGCCATCGCGTTGGTACTACGTCCGGTCTGCTGGTAAATCTCTTGTCTACGGCGCAGTCCCCAATTGTATGCAAAGCGTGCGACCCCTGCATGCTTAGTGCAGGCGGTAATTTGTGCGTTATTGAGAGCAAGTTCTGTTTTGTAGCCACGGATGATTTTCATGAGAGCGATTCCTCCTGCCAGACGGCAGCAATAATCACGACCTGAATAGCGCTGCTGTGTGTGGGTAGGCTTGTCCCGCTAGTAAGTGAGACTGCGACACTCGAGACCCCTGGTACGTGCAAGAGTAGAGCAGTTGCCTGGGCTTTAGTCTTACCTGCAATCATCTGCTTGAGTTGCTCACGCTGCGTGGCAGTGAACTGATAGAGCCACGTGCCTGCAGCTTTGACCTCAAGATCAAAAGTGCCATGCTCGTGCATCGTGACCCTAGTGATCGCGGCCTGCATCGCTCCCACCCGACTGTAGCCTGCTCCGAGTTGCTGGGTGGCCGCTTGGGTGAGGACTTGGGAGAGCAGTGCTTGATACACCTGTGTCTGGTAGACCGCCCCCTGACAGGTCTCACTGACCGTGACCTGGACTTGGCGCGCTT
This sequence comes from Ktedonobacteraceae bacterium, assembly GCA_019240835.1. Classification (GTDB taxonomy): domain Bacteria; phylum Chloroflexota; class Ktedonobacteria; order Ktedonobacterales; family Ktedonobacteraceae; genus JAFATZ01. Next base: position 24,928 of record JAFAXQ010000269.1, on the reverse strand, counting down.
CGCTGCCCACCGCATGATCGGGGCTGATCTGCTGCTGGCAGGGCAGCGGTACCAGCAAGGTCTCGTCTGCTTGCACGTGCGTATCAAGTGTCGCCTGGATCGCCGTATTCAGGCTCGCTTGCAGGCTGGTAGCAACACTGCTAATATCTTGTTGGCCCACACTGGCATAGATGCGAGCATCGTGCCCGCCCGTAAAGGCGCTATTGACCGCAGAGACATTGAGCCTGCAACACGGCCCGTAGATGTCGGCAGCCCCAAGGTTGCCAGCAGGTCCAGTGACCGTCGCCACAGCGGGCACCGTCACTTGTCCAAGGGTCGGATAGGCGACTGCCGGAATGAGCGCGTCGTGCTCAGTCACCACTTGGATGCCATCGCTTGCGGTAATTAGCGTCCCTGCCGCTACCATTTGCGGGAAGGGTGCCCCATTGTAGAAGGTGACCAGGCCGTGTGCTGCCTGTGCCTGCTGATGGGTGACTCCGGTGGTCGCCACGGTGCGCGCCTCGCTCATGGTCACTGCATCCAGCAGGCGGCCTGGCAATTGGTGCGCTGTTGGGCTGGCGGGTCCGGTGACCAGATGCAGCGCGGTCGTGGCGGTGATCAGTCGACTCACCGGTACAACGGTCACCGTGGCGGTGGGAACGAGGAGCAGGAGGAGCGCGATCCCCAGTAGGAGCGCTACTGCGAGTAGACCAAGGGCACCTACGACCAGTGGAAAGTGCCGACGACGAGGCGGCGGCGTGATTGGGCTGCTGTCCTCGTGCGTGTCCGGTGCAGAGGCATCTTGCTCCTGCGTGTGCAGGGTCCCTTCCACGGTAGGGGCTACTTGCTCCTCTTGTGCTGGCAGATCATACACATGAATATCAATGAGGCGGGTAGGCCCTGCTGGCACGTCTTGCTGCGCAGGTTGCTCAAGTTCTGCAAGCAGAGCGTCTACTTGCTGCTGAATATGGTGGTCATGCATAGTTACCTCTTTCTCGGGTAGCGCGCTGCTAGCTAGGAGCACTGGGCGCGTGAAATCTACTGCCGTCATTCAGAAAGACAAACGGCGTCCCTTGGACGAGAAGCACCATATCCGGTTTGCCGTCTCCGTTCACATCCCTGAACTCGACGGTTGCAGGCGTCAGGTCTTGATCTGTTCCGGGTAGGGCAGGGCCAAGATAGCTCACGGCGTTCCTTGCGTCTCCCCCTGGAAACTCAATCACCACGATCTGCCCATGCAAGTTCCAGACGGTGAAGTGACTCGGAGTGGCGCTATCGTTATGCCCGACGCGTGCATCGGTCTGGTAGGTGCGTGGTCTGCCGTAGTGCCAGTCGTCCTGCGTCACTTGCCACCAATGCAAGAGCACTGAGAGCAGCAACCACCCACAGAGCATGCACAGCAGGATGAGGCCCCCCCCACAGCGGCCAGTGTGGCTGTGGCCTCGACCCTGCACTAAGGGTCGAGGCCGTATCAGTGTGCGGTGGCAGGTAGTCCTGAGTACGGGTAGCACGGGGTGGGACAGCATGATGATGCTGCACACGCATGACGGTCCTTGGGGATGCTTGTGTTGGGGAATAGCGCCGGGTACTGGTGGGCGCACGCACCTCATAGATGGCGTCGTCCTCTTCGTCCTCGAAGGCGTCGCTCCGCTCAGGGCGACGTGGGGCGTGCTGGCCGCCATACAAGCCACGTTGTTCTCTCACGAGAGCACCTCTTGCTGGGCGATCTGTTCAGTCATGGCTGGGTCCTTTCTCTCTTTCAGAGTAAGACAACAGGGTCTCTAGCTAGAGACCCTGTTCCTGGGGGTTCTACTCAAACCCCAAGAAGTATGCTGCCGGGGCTACTACCCACTTGGGAAGGTGAATGTCTAGGGCCGCTCTTGAGGCAAGCATGGCGGTGTTCAGTACCCGTACCCATTCGACCGGAACAGGACAGGTGGGTGAGAGACTGCGGTGTGACCTGCTGATGGCGTACAGTGCTGAGTAGACATCACTGTGTGGCTCTAGCTCTGCACATCCTACCGTCTGACACTCTTCGCAGTACCAGACTTCTTTGCTCATTGCTTTTCCTTGCTAGCGGCACTGTCGGCCAGTCACCACACGCGTAGCCTCATCAGGAGTGAGCAGACCACCGGTTACCTGGTCTGCGACTTCGTCAATGAGGATGGGGTCTTCGTGGCACGGGCAATCATCGAAGGGGTCAAACGCACAAAAGGGATGCTGGTCAGTGTGGATGATGGGGTCTTCCATTGGGATAGCGATAGGGTGTTGGGTGTTGTTACACATGGGCTTGCTCCTCTAGACACCGAACGCGGGCGCGAGCAGCCGCAAGTTGCTCACGCTCTACTTCAGAGATGAGCGTAGAGAGGCGTACCTGCTGCTCAAGCACGTCGAGGGCAAGAGCGTGCAGAGGAGCATCTGCCCCACCCTCGTAGCGCAGGAGGACAGTGACAGAGAAGAGTGCCTCGCTCCACTGCTGGCGTGCAAGAACTAAGGCAGCAAGGGCATGTCTGAGATTGTCTGGCTCCTCGGTAGCTAAGGCATGCCACGAGCGAGCCGCGGTTTCTTTGGCAAGAGCGGCAAAGACGTTGCTCGTTACCGAGAGCGCGGTGACATTGGTTGCTTCACTACCAAACTGCCCCCAGTGCTGGGCGAGGCCGTCCAGAGGCATCCAAGCGGTACTCAGGGTGGTCGGGTTATCAGGCAAGATCGACATCGGTAATCCTTTCGTGCTCTTGACCACGTGGCGTCTGTGTCGTTAGAATACGGGCAGCCGGGTGGTCATATCCATACGGTCAAATGGCGACACTTGGGGTGTCAGTTGTGAGAGGCAGGCACCCCTGGGCCACACTACAAGACTACTCCACAAGAACACGCTACATGCGAGACTTTCCATATTCGCTTTGACGAATATGGCCTTCAGAAACAGGCCCATACACTGCTACAGCAATGTACAAGCCTGCTGTGACCTGTTATAATTTACTTGCAATAGATAGCAAATTATTAAGCTCACACGGACATTATAGCAGATAAAATCATATATATTCAAGTGAAATTAATACATTTCACCTATATTGATTTTTATACTGCTACATCTGTGACCAGTGGGTAGGAGTTGTTTTTATGGCTGAACGATGGGTAACAATGAAAGTTGCAGCAGCGAGGCTAGGTATACCTGCCAGCAAGATATCGCGTTGGGCAAATAGAGGGCTAATACAGGTAAAGCCTAACCTCTTTGATAGACGGTCAAGACTAGTTGATCTAGTCGAACTACAGGAAAAGCTCGCTACTCTCAGCGATATACAAGATTTGGGTGATGACGGCGATGCTGAGGAATAGCAATAGCTCTGACTTCGATACTGGAGTCAGAGCTATTGTCAGTAAACAGGAGTGAATAGTTGGGATTTTCTGTTCTCTGAAAACATGAAGTTTCAGTTCCTGCTTCATCCAAGATTGCTTGGTGTGCATCCCAAGTCTGATATCCTGTCCACAAGCGTCACTTCCCGCAGAACATGCGGTACAGCTTCAATAATATCCCATTACGAGGAAAGTGTCAAGTACAAAATACTCCACATTACTATGCGGTCAAGGGGCAACAAGCGTTGGGACTTTTCACAGCAAGAAAGCAAATAGAAACACGTCAATATAGTGTGTGAGCAAGGGGTGTGCTCAGTCGAAGGGTGAAACAGTGGCTCAAAGGACGCCAGAAGAGATATAATGGGAAGGGGCAACAAGCGTGGAAATGTGCTCGAGAAGGGGGCAGAGAAGTTTGGACAGAGGGACCATACACCTGCTACAACACATAGCTCGCGACGTGGAGGATCGGCGCGTTGAGGCCTACCTCGTGGGGGGTGCAGTACGTGACCTACTGCTGCACGAGCCAACGCCGCAGGATTGGGATATCGTAAGCGAGGGGGATGCGCACGCACTAGCGCGCCAGTTGGCTGAGAAGCTGGGTGGCCACTATGTGCGCATGCACGAGAAGGCAAGCCGCGTGGTCGTCAAGCGCAGTGGGCAAGAGACAGTGGTCGATGTTGCACCGCTACTGGGCAGGACGTTGGAAGAGGATCTGCGCCTGCGCGATTTTACGCTGAACGCGATAGCGGCCCCGCTGGCTAGTGTAGTACAGCACGTGACAGAAGGGGCAAGGTTACAGGTAATTGATCCGCTGCAAGGGGCAAGCGACCTGGAGAAGCGACGCCTGCGCGTCGCCGATGAGCGTGCATTTCGGCGAGATGCATTGCGCCTGCTGCGTGGGATACGCTGTATGCAGCGCTACGGCCTAACGCCTGATGACAAGACGGTGTGGCTCATGCAGCGCGACGCCGCACGACTGTCTGAGGTAGCAGCCGAGCGCGTACACGACGAGCTGTATGCACTGCTACGACCGATGGGAGCGATGGAGTGGTTGCACGTACTGGATGACTATGGGCTACTGACGGTGCTGATGCCAGAGTGTATGCCCGCTAAAGGGCTGCAGCAGCCTGGATTGCACTACTGGGATGTGTTCAACCATATGGTGCAGACGGTGGCAGCACTGGAACAACTGACGGTGCTGCTAGAGGGCAAAGCGACCGAGTGGAAACCCCGAGCAGAGACGGAGGCAGTGAGGCAGGCAACGCACAGAGACCTGGCCGAGATACGTGTACTACTGGACGAGGCGGAGCAGCAGGGCATTTTTTCTTGTGCGCAACTGGTGACGCCGGTATTGAAATTGGCGGCACTCCTGCACGATATTGGTAAGACGGTGACACAGACGTGCGACCAAGAGGGCAGCATTCGTTTCTACAATCATCCACAGGCGGGTGTACCATTGGCACAGGCGGTCCTCAAGCGCCTGGGAGCGAGCACGCCGGATCAGCGCCTTGTGCGGCAGGTAGTAGCGAACCACATGCGCCCAGGGCAGTTGAGTCACGCTGTGGTAAGCGAGCGTGCCATGCGTCGCTTCTTTGTGGATCTCGGCCCAAAAGGCATAGACGTTGCGCTGGTGTCGCTAGCCGATCATCTCGCGATGCGAGGACCCGAGCCACTGACCGACGCCTGGCAACGGCACCTTGCGACGGTGCGCTTCCTACTGACGTGCTACGTACGCGAGCGTGAGCGTATCCTACCACCGCGCTTGCTGCAGCCACAGGAGCTAATGCAGCACCTGAACATCCCACCAGGGCCGCTAGTGGGACAAGTGCTTGAAGCTATTGCCGAAGCACAAGTGGAGGGACGCGTGCAGTCGAAGGACGAGGCGCGCTGGTTTGCGGAAGAACAGGTGCATCGGTGACGACTGATGGAGACCGCAAGCATCAGGGCGACCGCAAGGGTCGTCCCTCCTATACTGAAGAGGTGCTACCATAGCGTGTAGAGCCGTGGCGACCCTCGCGGTCACCATGCTCCTCAGAGTTGACATCCTGCTGCGCATAGCGTACCATGGGAGTGGCTAGATCATGAGGGGGAGCGACGCGGTGTGTTGCACGCGGTACTGTCAGTTGGAGAGAGTTGTGAAGACGATTGCGATATTGTACCAGGGACGCAAACAGGACACAGCACAGGTTGCCGCTCAACTTGCACCGGTACTGCAGCAGCACGACTATCAGGTCCGTTCGATAGATCTACGCTATGAGAGTGAACAAGAGCAGGATGTAGCGTTGAAGGGGTGCGAGCTGGTGATCGTCTTGGGCGGAGATGGAACAATACTGCATGCCGCTCGTCTCTGCGCTCAGGTGGATGTGCCCATTCTCGGTGTCGATTTTGGGCGTGTGGGCTTCCTGTCGGAACTGGAACCAGGCGAACTCTTTCACGAACTGAACCACTATCTACGGGGCGACAACTCAGTGTGGATGGACAACCGCTCGATGCTACGCGCCGATATACAACAAGATGGGCAGGACGAGACATTCCTAGCGCTCAACGACATCGTGATCGCCCGTGGTACTTGGCCACGCATGGTGCAGGTCCGTGTGTGTATCGATGCCTACTTTTACAATACGACCTACGCCGATGGCATTATTCTGTCAACGGCAACAGGCTCGACCGCCTATAATATGGCGGTGGGTGGCCCACTCCTGCATCCACAGGTAGAGAGCATCGTTATTACACCGATTGCACCCCATCTGGCCTTTGACCGGGCATTGATTCTGCCACCGCACGCAACGATCACACTGCAAATTTTCACAGGATCGCAAAATGGTGTCTTCTCCGCCGATGGACAGATGAACCGAGAGATCAAGGACGGAGCAACCGTGCTTGTACAGAAAAGTGAGTATGTGACCAAGTTTCTCAGACGCAAACCGCCGACATATTTCTATCAGATCATCAATGCGAAGCTGCGCAACGAGAGCGTACAGGCAATCGAAAGTAACTATGCTACTTGAGCTAACGATTAAAGATTTTGCCATCATCGACCATCTCCACCTGCACCTGAACCGTTGCTTCAATGTCTTCACCGGTGAAACAGGGGCGGGGAAATCCATTATCATTGATGCAGTCAATGCGCTGCTCGGAGGCAAGATTGGTGCCGAGTTCGTGCGTGCAGGCTGTGAACGCGCCTCGGTCGAGGGCATTTTCTCAATCGAGGATCCTTTGCCTGCAATAGCACACGCATCAGAGCCACTAGAAAGCACTCCCCTCAACGGAGCAGGCACGATGTACGACGCCTTCGAGCATGCTGAGACCAAGGTGGCGGAGCAACGAAGCATCTATACGAGCAGCGCTGATGCACGCGTGGCACTGGCAGCGTTGCTCGATGAGTACGGCATTACAATCGAAGATGGTGTTCTGTCGCTCTCACGTGACATTTTCCGCTCGGGGCGTACTGTGGCACGCATCAATGGGCGTGCGCTTGCACAACAGGTGCTACAACAGGTAGCAAGCTGGCTGGTGGACATTCATGGGCAAAGCGAGCACATGAGCTTGTTGCGTACAGAGCAGCATGTGAACTTCCTTGACCGCTATGCCAACCTGCTTACGTTGCGTACACAATTGGCTGCGAAGGTGACTGACTGGCGCAATGCCCGCAAGACGCTGCAATCGCTGCTACAGAACGAACGCGAACAGGCCCGCCGCGCTGAGTTCCTGCGCTTTGAGATTGAAGAGATCGAAAGCGCCAATCTGCACGTAGGCGAGCTTGAGGAGTTGGAAACCCAGCGTAAGGTGCTCAACAACGCAGAGCGCCTACGTGAACTGTGTGCAAACATCTATGGGGCAATCAAGGGCATTGACTTGGGTGGCAGCGATGACTTCAAACCGGCACTTGACCAGTTGCGTATCGCCCAGCGCGGACTGAGCGAACTGATACGCCTCGATAACAGCCTGGAGGAGTACGAAGACGTGCTCAGTGAAGCCGTCTATCAGTTGGAGGATGTGGCAGCCAGCATCAGCAGCTACCAGTCAGATATTGAGGATGATCCGCGCCGCCTAGCCGACATCGAGGAGCGTCTTGATCTGATCACCAAGCTACGACGCAAGTACGGCGCAACCATTGAAGATATTCTACAACACGCCAGTGAGGACCAGACTGAGTTAGAGAGCATCATTCACCGCGACGAGATGATCGCCAGCTTACAGCAGCAAGATAGAACAGTGCGCAGTGAAATTGGCGTGCTTGCCCAACAACTCTCACAGCGTCGTCAAGAGGCGGCAGAACACCTTGCAACTGCGATGGAAGGGCAACTCAATGACTTGAATATGCGCCGTGCCCGTTTCCAGGTTGAAATAGCACAGCTTCCAGACGAGAACGGCGTACCAGCAAGCATACATGGACAGCCCGAGCAGTGCTACGCCTGTGATCTCACTGGTATAGACCGCGTGCAGTTTCTGATCGCACCCAATCCAGGCGAGCCATTTAAGCCCCTCACCAAAATCGCCTCCGGTGGTGAGACCTCGCGCCTCATGCTGGCATTCAAAACCATCCTCGCTAGTGCAGACGCGACACCAACGCTCATTTTCGACGAAATCGACGCTGGTATCAGTGGGCGTAGCGGCCAGGTGGTAGGTGAGAAGCTCTGGCAATTGACCTACAGCCACCAGGTCGTCTGCGTGACACATCTGCCCCAAATTGCCGCCTTTGCCGATACCCATTATAATGTCAACAAGCAGGTCTTTGAGAACCGCACGATGACGATTGTCAACGAACTACGCCCCGAGCAGCGTATACGCGAGATTGCGCATATCATGGGTGGGAGCGTCACCGAGTTCTCAATGAAGAGTGCCGAAGAGATGCTTGCCCGCTCTTCCTTATGGAAAGAGAACTGGACGCGCAGTATAGGCCGTTCTGGACAGGTCTCTCCAGAAAGGATAACTTAATGCCTAAGAAACTCATGAGCACTATACTCTTATTCGTCACCTTCGCAGGTCTGCTCTGGTGGGGTCTCTCGATGCTTGCCACACCGCACAACGATGGCGAAACGGTAGTCTTTGCACTGCTCATCCTTGGCTGTGCAGGATACGCACTCGTCTCACTTCTGCTGTTACCACGCAAGAAGGAACTGTAGGCTGATAGAGACCCGATGTATCTGCTCTGCTTTGGGCACGATACGTCGGGAAAGCTATTCCTCCTTGCGGTATGGCTCAGAATAGGGTTTCGTCGGTGATGGTCCCGTCGAGGTTAACGCCCGTGAGGGTTGCTCTACTGAGATTGGCTCCGCTGAAGTCGGCTCCGCGTAGTGTAACTTGGCGAAACACAGAGCCACTGAAATCAGCTCCGGCGAGGTTAGCTCCGCTGAGGTCGGTTCCACTGAGCACGATTCTGCGCAGATCAGGCTTGATCTGCGGATTCTCCTCTCTCCATCGGTTCCAAGTCTCTGTTCCCTGCCTAAGGATATTGAGATGCTGCTGGTTTGCCATCAGATGTTCCTCCTTGTGTTCTCACATTGCAGTTCGTGTCTTGTCGTTGATAAGGAATGGGAAATCATGGGCCATGAACAGAGCATAGACTTCGCATTCCTTTCAACAACAAGTTGTACTGAGGAGACAACCACTTGAAGAGCTAGTTCATCACATAGCTCCACATTAACAGTGTTTCAGGAAAGGGATGCTATGTTATTGCAGTGTACAGTGAGTGAACAAGCCGGTTTTCTCACATGAACATATCATCTTCTCCCTGAAACAACATCACTATATAAGAAAGGAGTGTGGAAATAATTGATTCAGCATGGAGATTCGCGGAAAAATGGAGGTAAGCGGTGTATTCTTCTTAACATGCTGCATCTCATAATGCTATGCACGGAATGAATGATCTGGTTTGTGACCTAAACCATCTGCCTTTCGTTGTAGAAACGGACCAAGAAGCGCTCCTCGCTCAGTTGCTTCTTGGTACTATGACGGCGAGGCAGAGGGTGCAGCAATCTGTTGTTAGACATACCACTCACTCAGAGACAGGGTATATCACCCTACCAGATGCATGGATGCGACACTTTTTCACAACAGATGTGTCACTAACGAATCGTGCTGTCATTGAGTTGCAATGGCGAGCCTGCTGGATTGGGCTTGCCCTTATTTTACAGACGATCAATGAGCTACCGCATTACTTGTATTTTCCTTTTCTGCAGTCCTTTGCCTCACTTATTCCCCTCGTCTTGTTTATCGGAAGCTTTGTTGCTATGTGGCTGGCCTTTCGCCCTGCACCCTATGTGCAATCCTGGCCAAAGCCAGCTCAACGCTGGCAGCGCGTCTTACTTTTGCTTACCCTCTCGATCACACTGGTAGGCGGCTTTGAATTGGGCAGAACTGTGGTCATGTGCTTCCTACCTCCACAGTTCGCTAACGATGGCACTTCGCTCGATACCAACGCCGCCGCGCTCTTGCTGCAGGGACGTAACCCCTATACCGATTCTAATATGTTGGACGTGGCGCGGCGTTTTTCTATTCAACCCAATTGGACCACGCCACTACGGCGCGGTCAATTCGCGCATCTCATTGATTATCCGACGCCGAGCGACTTTCAAACAGTGCTTGACACTGATCTCAAGTCAACGTCCAATGACGCACCCGAGTTCGAATCGAAGGTGAGCTATCCTGCGCTCTCTTTCTTAACATTAGTGCCTTTCGCGCTGTTGAAGGATTACAATGTATTACCTTTCTACTTCTTGAGCTATCTTCTCTTGGTGTGGATAGCCTGGAAGTCTGCTTGCCCAGCACTACGACCATGGATCCTGCTCCTGAGTATGGCAAATGTCCCTATGTGGGCGTCGACGACTGGGGCTAATCTGGACATTTTCTGTATGCTGCTTATCGTTTTGGCCTGGTTGCAACAGCACCATCGCTGGCGATCCGCCATCTTTTTGGGTCTGGCAATAGCAAGCAAGCAAATTGCGTGGTTTCTCGTTCCTTTCTACATTATCATGCTCTGGCAGCACTACGGGTTGAAGGATGCCCTATACCGTCTTGCCATTGCAGGTAGCATTGGCCTAGCTATTAATCTTCCTTTCATTCTCTGGGATGCACATGCTTGGCTCTCTGGCATCCTTGCTCCCATAACTGATCCGATGTTTCCCCTGGGTGTAGGGTTAGTCAACCTGAGTGTGACTCACCTGCTGCCCTTCTTTCCCAACTGGACCTATCTCTTGCTCGAAGTGTGTACGATGGTGTTAGCGCTTTTCTGGTACTGGCGTCTCTGCCCCCGTCATCCAGAGGCAGCGATGCTACTGGCGGTAGTGCCACTTTTCTTTGCTTGGCGTAGCCTGCCGTCATATTTCTACTGTGCGGCTTACCCGCTCTTCATTTTGATGGTGGCTAACACAAGACAATCGGACCGTTATAAGCATAATGCTATGCTCGACTCTTCACGCTCCACGTGGTACAATCGACACGAAACCTAAATTGATGGAAGCAGCGAAGAGAAAAGAGCTATTATGTCACAGAAAAAGGAAACGGATGTACTGCTATCACAAGGTGAAGCTAGCCAGTTGCACCATGTACTTGAGCATTACCATGACATTGCTATGCAACTGCACGCAACGCGTAACCAGGACGAGGCACAAGTAGCAGTAAACGCGATCAATACGCTCTCGCAAGCAACGCAAATTGCTCTACTCAAGGCGCTCTCAAAAGAGAACAACACCGATGCCGCCGATACGCTGGCTGCTATGAACGTGCTGGGCCAGAACAAAGATATACGTAAGGAAGCTCGCCGCTGTCTTATTCGTCTAGAGTCTGCCAAGGTCTTCCCACAGTGGACACCACCACACATCCCGGCAGTTCAGGTCAATAGCGCTCACCCCCCCCGCTTTTGGAAAGGTGTGGTCACGCAATCACGAGAAGAGGGAGAGGTACAACTCGTGCTTGCGTGGGAGCAGGGCTATGACTACGGTGATGTACGCACGATGGTCTTTTTACTCGACTTCTGGCAAGATGGTATCAAAGATGCCATCATCGAGATCAGCAGCAAGCGTCAAGCAGAGAGACGTATCGAAGAGATGCGTACGAAGCTTGTTGATCTTGTAATGACGAGTTGTACTCTGGCAGAGGGCAAACGCTTGATTGAGGAGGCATACTCTGTGAATCAGTGGCGCGGTACCACACCCCACAAAGAGTATAGAGATCGTTTGCCCCTCATCAACCAGCTCATTCTACAAGCTAACGACCTAGACGAGGACCACGGGCTTACTTTTATTCGCCCTGATTTGGAGGATGAGAAGGTAATGATGAACTTCCTGGGGGCTTGGTCTCTGGGCGATTATGGGCTGGCATACGATTTGCTCACGGCACACAGCAACCTGCGTGAAGGACTTGAACGCGATGAGTGGATTGAACGGCGGCGCGCCTGGGCTAATGAGGCTCATCCAGCACGCATTGAGTTGGGATTTGTACACCAGAGTGAACAGAGTCAAAGTGTACTTTGGCTCCCTACGCCGCTTCCCACTGGACATTCATCCTCCAAGCAGATAGAAGCTGGCTGGTCACTTGAGCTGACAGAAACTCCTCTCAGTGGCACCTTGCGCGAAATGCCGCTGGGAACCGCTGTCAACAAAGAGACGGGACGACATTGGTTCTGGACAAGCTACACCCTCAGGCGTGAGAACGAGGAGTGGCGCATTCAATCTGCAGTGGATGAAGGCGCACGTATACAGGGTTTATCCATCGCAGAACTACAACAGCGTATTCAGGAGTATGAAGCGGCAATAGAGGCATTAGTCAACGAGCATGAGGCCAATATTGAGACGGCCATGGAGGATCTCTCCTGGCGGCTCACACAGTTACTGCATTACTATGACGCGCTCATTGTACGTCTGCCGTTTGATTATAATGTGTCTGTAGATGCCTATACACGTGCGCTGGTAATCGGTAATCCTGAACTTACTATGGTCTATGTAGAGCGTCTAGTAACCCGCTTTGCCGAGCGTCGTGGAGAGATGCTGCGGGGCCTAGGGGCAACGCTGTCGACGCTCGCTTACAAGTATGATACGCAATTTATGCAACAGCGTCACAAGCACCTTCTTGTGCGTGCCGAAGCTACCCTTCGCGAGTCTATCGTTGCCGAGAATAGTGCGATGGGCCACATACTGCTTGCAGAACTCCTCATTGATCAGAACCGCAATGATGAAGCAGAGGCCGAAATGCTTGTGGCAAAAGAACTGAGGCCCAATCCAAGAGAAGAGGCTTCCATTGAGGCGGGGTTAGGCAATATCGCCATGCGGCGTGAACTGATGGGCAGGGCGATTACGCACTACCAAAACGTCACTGAACTCGATCCCCACTATGCCGGTAGCTGGTTCCACCTCGGCTTCGCTCACTACCTGCTTGGGCATTTTGCTGAAGCTGAAGCGGCTTACCAACGCGCTATAGTTGAGGAGCCAGATGATATAGGCTCCTACTCTCAACTCATTGGCATACACATGAAGCAGGGCCACTTAGCGAAAGCGCGAGAGAGTGCAGAGCAGGGTCTACGTAACAATCCAGATTCTGCCGACCTTCACGCACTACTCGCCTCAGTTTTGTCTGAGATGGGCGAGGTGCGCGACGCAGAGCGTGAGATAGCAGAGGCTGAGCAGCTCAATGCAGAACTAGACATCGTTAAGAGTGTACGCGAGTATATCAACAGGAGCGGTTCAAAGAAGAGGTAAGATGAAAAAAGACGAAGATATGGATGAAGAGAACTTCAATTTCGCAGGTTACTTTGGCAGCGATACATTAGATGCCGAAGAAACGATAGAACAGTTTCTAGAACTATGGTCAGAAGGAGACTATGACTCAGCCTACGAGCTATTTACAGATGAGAGCGACATTCGTGCGGGTCTCTCAGCCAATGAGTGGGTAGCGCGGCGTGAGAAATGGGCTGCTGCAGCTAAACCTGCGCACATGCGCGTAGATGTCGTGTACGACTTTGACCGTGAGGAGGATGGAACCACGACACAAGAGGTCGAGGTATTTCTGTCCCTGGAAGCAAAACCGGGATCCGTTGATACTGCATTGAAAGAACTGCCGCTAGGCACCATTTCTTATGCTGAAACTGGGCGACAGTGGTCCTGGGCACGCTATACCGTCGTGAGAGCAAACGACGATGACGAATGGCGTATACAAAGCATGAAGGATGAAGGTGCTACCGCACTCCACCTTTCCACTGCGGAGTTGGAAGAGCATATAGAGAACTTCAGCGCAAACCTGCAGACTCTAGCTCAGAAAATGGGTATAAAAGACCTTGATAGTTTTGATGCAGATCACCCGAACACGAGTAGCGATGCACCTGTCGACGATGAAGCGTTCGCAGACACAGACGATTACCTGCAGGAAGTACTCTGGATCGCACAACGTGCTATGCACTACGCTGATGCGCTGATTGCACAGGCTCCACAGGATCGCATAGCCTATGACAAAGCTGCAATGCAGGCTACCGTAGCCCAGGATTGGGAGCGTGCCGCAGCTTACTTGGACCTCATCACCAAGCGCTTCTCTGAACAAAAGGGAGAAGTGTTGCGCAGTGAAGCTATTATTCTCAGCCGCCTAGTCGAAGAATTTGATAGACGTGAGATGTATGAGCGCGCCGATCATCTTACTACGCTGGTAGAGAAGGCACTGCGCGACTCAATTGCCAACGATAATGCTCTGGAAGGCTACCTCATGCTTGCCGATATACTTATCGTGAATGAAGCGCGTCATACTGAAGCAGAGAATGTGCTCCGTCAAGCCCAATTGCTGGTTACCAATACAAAAGACGAGGCCAACGTTTTGTCTAGCTTCGGGCGGCTTGCCGCTGAAACAGGACAACACGAGGAGGCGTTGCGTTGCTATCAGCGTGCAGCAGAACTCGATTCCCAGCTCGGTGGAATCTGGGGCAGAATAGGCCGCGAGCAGCGCATTCTGCTCAATTACGCGGCAGCCGAACAAAGCCTGAAGCGCTCTATCGAGCAAGAACCAGAGGGAACTTCGGCCTACGCAGACCTCGCCTTCATCTATACTATAGAGCATAACAAGCTACAGGAAGCGCGTGAACTGCTTGAACTGGCTTTGGATATGGATCCTGAATCCGCAGAGCTGATGGCTGCCCTGGCAATGACTTACATTCAAAGTGGCGATCTGGCGACTGCACAGGAGCTGCTGAGTGATGCAGAGCTTATCGATCCAGCAGAGATAATGGTGATGACTGTACGTGCAGCATTCGAGAACAAAAGGGCACAACGCACGGCAAAAGCCAAGAACGCCAAAGCACGCTCCAAGTCTCACAAACCGCCTCCGAAGAAACGTTGATGCAAGCAGTGGGCAGCAAAGGTTGACAGTGACGACGATACAACCACACTTGTTACTGGCCTCCGCTTCTCCGCGGCGGAGAGAGATCATTACAAAAATCGGCCTCCCTTGCGCAGTCGCTATTGCACCGACCGATGAGGATGCAGCTCAAGCGCGTTATCAAGGTCCTATAGAAGAGCTAGGTCTGTGGACTGCTCATCATAAGGCGATGGCAGCCCTCACTCTACCAGAAGCAGCACATCGTCTCGTCATTACTGCCGACACGACTGTGCTGCTTGATGGCACAGAACTGGGGAAACCTCGTGACGAGGCTCATGCACGTGAACTGCTGCTTGCATTGCGCGGTCGCTGGCATCACGTTGTGACGGGGGTTGTCGTCTGTACGACAATGAGCGGGGAACTTCAAATAAGAGCAGCACTACGCGATACGCCTGTGCTCATGCGCCCTTATAGTGAGCAAGAAGTCGACGCCTATATTGCCACAAGAGACCCACTGGATAAGGCAGGTGCCTACGCTATTCAGCATCCATCCTTCCAGCCCACAGAACGTATCGCAGGCTGCTATCTCAATGTTGTCGGGCTTCCTCTCTGTGTGCTTGTTGGCTTATTAGCCGAGTTTGATGTGTGTCCTGCAGCACAAGGATGTAAGGGTACAGCATGCCCGTGGTCCGAGCGATGTTTGCCCTGAGCATTGTTTGCACAAAGGTGCTATAATGCGCAAAAAAAGTACTTCGCATAAGGATTTGGATTTCAGATATCTCTATGGAAAATACGCTACGCATTATTGTTATTGTACTGACCCTCTTGGTTGCGCTTGGTCTCGGTTTGTTTTTGCGTCGTATCCTCGTGCGTCGCCTCAAATCCACGGTACTCGACAATTGGCTCATCCAGATCCTCGGTGTCGTGATTGTATTCCCTCCTCTGATTGTAGCCGCATTTGCTGTACCGCTTATTTGGGACCCTGGCCGACTTCTTTTTTACTGGCAGAGCATCGAGAAATCGTTCCAAATAAGTAACCTCACTGCCCTTACTCTTAATCTCGTCTATGCCCTCTTGCTTATAGGTTTAGGCATAGGAATTGCAAGGACAGTCAGGACGTTGATCATTCGCGGTCTGGGCGAAAACCGCGTTGATATCAATATCCGTACGCTTGTCGGTCGCATCTCCTACTATATCGTTCTTGCCCTGACTGCCTTTTGGATTCTCTCTATCTTATCAATACCCATTGGCATACCCGCTGCATTTATTGGCATCCTCACCGTCGCTCTTGCCGTTGCCGTCCAAGACATTTTGAAAGACCTGGTGGCGGGTTTCTACATTCTGATCGAGCGGCCCTTTCACATTGGCGATCAGATCAGCACGACCGACGGAGGTGTGACCTACACAGGTACGATAGAGGATGTGCAGTTGCGTGCCACTAAGCTGCACCTTGTGAGCGGTGAAGAGGTGATCATTCCCAACTCCCTCATCTTCGGCAACTCCGTGGTCAATAATACGTCTTATAGTGAGAGGCGAGCGACGCTCGCTGTGAGCATTCCCGAGGCCGAATACGTCAAAGACGAGACAGTGGGCCAGATTCTCAGAGCGCTTAAAAAACTTGAGAGCGTGATGGTCAAGCCAGAACCGCAAGCCACGCTGAGTAGTATTACAAGTAAGGAAGTTGTCTTTACCGTACGGTTCTGGATTGCCAACAAGCAGTTCAGCACGGTTGCTGAGGTGATGTACGCGCTGCATGCTCTCTTACCCAACGCGGAGTTGACGATAAAAGAAGCAGCCGGAGACGTGTAAGTAACAAGCAGTACAGATAGTGGCGCAGTGTTGCTTTTTAGGAGTCCAGACGTTGCAAGAGTATACCACAGCGTCAACGATACGGCGCGTAGGCCTAGTAGGTGGAACCTTTGATCCCGTCCATTACGGTCATCTCGTGATCGCGGAGGAGGTACGCGTTGGCCTACAGCTCTCAGAGGTGGTGTTTATTCCAACAGGACAGCCACCTCACAAACCTGGGCAGATCATCACTGCCGCACAGCATCGTGCAAAGATGTTGCAGTTAGCTATCGCTTCAAATCCATATTTCACCTGCTCACCCATAGAGGTAGAGCAGCCAGGGCCGTCCTACACGGTAGAGACACTACGGCAGTTGCGTGCGCAATGGGGCACACAGGTGGCATTTTACTTTGTTATCGGTTGGGACAGCCTAGAAGAATTTCATACGTGGCATAGACCGACCGAGATTCTCGCCCTGTTGACACACCTGGTTGCTGTGAAGCGTCCTGGATATGTGGAAGATGTTGAACAGAGTGAGACCTTGGAGGCACGTGTACCTGGCATCAGACAGCGTCTGCTTGTTGTACCCGCGCCACAGTTAGCGATTTCGTCAACCGACTTGCGGCAACGCGTTGCGCAAGGCAGACCTATTAAATACCAGACACCAGAAGCTGTCGAACAGTATATTATACAGCACAGGTTATATCATGCAACCAATGCGTTTTGAGATTGGCGACCGAATACGTCTACGCAAGCAGCATCCCTGCGGCGGCTTCGATTGGGAAGTGGTACGCTTGGGCGCAGACATCGGTCTACGTTGTGAAAAATGTGGACGCCGTGTCCTCTTGCCACGCTCAGAGGTTGAGCGTCGCACCAAACAAATGTTACCGCGTATCGTAAAAACTGACGAGGACCTGTAACGGCGATTTTTCAATCGTCCTGACAAGGAGAGATATGACTATGGTGCCAACCATGCCACATGAAGGTTTTCTTAGCCTTCTCAAGAAGAGAAACTTTCTTAAACTGTGGCTGGCCCAACTCATCTCGTTGACCGTTTTCAACGCTTCAAATTATGCTATACTCGTATTAATAGAGGAGGTCACTGGCTCAACCACCCTGGTTGGACTCGCTCTTATCTGCTTCAGTCTGCCTGCTCTGCTCTTCGCTGCTCCCGCTGGCGTCTTCGTGGACCATATGAATAAGCGCCGTGTACTCTGGGGGAGCAACTGCTTGCGCGCCATTGCCACATTCATCTTTGTCATCTCGCTGCTTACAGACCGCCACCGACTCGCGCCTATCTATCTGCTCACCTTCCTCATTTCAGCGATTGGTCAATTCTTCACGCCAGCAGAGGGATCGGTCATCGCCCAATTGGTCAGTGAGGAGGAACTGGTACC
Source organism: Ktedonobacteraceae bacterium (assembly GCA_019240835.1). Classification (GTDB taxonomy): domain Bacteria; phylum Chloroflexota; class Ktedonobacteria; order Ktedonobacterales; family Ktedonobacteraceae; genus JAFATZ01. Next base: position 7,112 of record JAFAXQ010000269.1, on the reverse strand, counting down.
CGCGTTGTCACTCTTCAATGTCACGTTTATGCTCTCGCAAGCGCTGGGCTTTATTCTTGTTGCCCCCCTCGCCTTGAGTCTTCTTCCGACATTTACCCTTTCCCACTTGACTATCCACCCGGTCGATCAGCTCTATGCTCTGGTAGGGTCGCTCTACCTCGTATGTGCGCTACTCATCGCACTTATCCCACAAGCAAGTTTCTCAAAGGATAGCGGCAACCAGAGCCGTTTAGCTGCCACGCAGCCGATTGGCATCATCGGCAATGTATGGAGGGAGATACGCCAGGGCTGGAGCTTTGTACGTAGCAATAAACAGCTTTTTCTTGCAGTCATTCAGCTCTCCTTTGCAGGGGTGCTGTTACTGGTTATTGGAGAACTTGCCACACCTATCGTTACACAATTGTTACAACTTCCTGCTAAGGCTATGGCCCTCATCTTTGCACCAGCAGGCGTAGGACTGGTCGTCGGCTCAGTACTCATGCCGCGCATTACAAAGCGCCTAGGAAAATCGTGTGCTGTTTTCAGTGGCACGGTTGTGCTAACACTTGTCACACTGCTTCTGCCGCTTACTACTCTGCTTGCACGTATACTACAACCTCATGGCTGGAATGCAAACCCACTGCTTCTGCTCACCATTGCCATTTTTATGTGTATAGCGGGATTCGCGCTAGATTTTATTAACATTCCAGCACAAGCGGCGATTCAAGAACAAACGCCAGACTGGATCAAGGGACGCGTGCTCGCCCTACAGCTCGTGCTCTACAATGCTTGCTCCATTCCCATCATCCTGTTCATCGGCGTGGTGGCAGATACCTTCGGCCTCGACCGTGTGCTTTACCTGTTATCGTTGTGTATTATTGCTTTTGGAGCGTGGGGAGTATATTATGAACGCAAGTATAGACAGCTTATGGCAACAGGCAATGTAAGAGACAAGCAGGAAGAGCTAGAGTCAGACAGAATAGCACAGTAATAGGCAATACATGAACTTTGACCCAACACTTATAGCCCAGATTGCTCCCTATCAGCCCTGGCTACTTATAAGCGCAGCATTGCTACTTTTCATGTTGCTGCGTTTCACGCGTAAAGGGCTGCGCAAGCGTGTGGACGAAATTGGTTTCCGCCTCATGAGGGAAAAGGGCCTGCTTATCTGGTTCTGGCTGAACGCGCCAGGAGTGATCATTCATGAAATGAGTCATGCGCTTGTTGTGCTTCTCTTCTACCCCTTTCATTTTCGCATTACGAGCATCACATTTTTCCGTATTAAACCGCTATTACAGCGAAGCCAAGGCGGTCGCGTGGTAAGAGCTCGAGGACGCCAAGCACTGCAACTGGGAGAGGTACAATATGTCAGGCCACAGGGTAACTTTATGAGCTACGTCGGCGACGGCTTCAGCGGTATTGCCCCTCTCTTTGGCGGCATTGCCATGTTCACACTGCTCTACTGGATTGCTACCGGCTATAGCTTGTGGGACATGCCCATCGACGCTCAACAACATCTACAACTGCTTCGCCCGGACTGGCCTTGGTGGACGCTCATCTTCACGCCCTATCTCATACTTACCGTCACCTCCGAGCTGTGGCCTAGCCGCCAAGACTGGTATGGCGCACGCTGGCTGACTGCCGCTCTCGCGCTACTCGCACTGCTAGCACTGATCACCCTTTGGTACTCCAAACGTCTTGACGCACTGCTTCAGTTTTCTGCACTCGTCGCCTCGCGCCTCGATTTTGCCCTGCTGATCCTCGTGTTACTTGACTTTATTTTTCTTCTTGTAGCTGAATTGTGTGTCAGAGCAGCGCGCCATTAAGCATGAAAAAGAGAAAACGATGCGCGTAGTCACTACTGTCCAACAAATGAGGGACACACGCACAGCATGGGCGAAATCCAACCAAGTCGGATTTGTGCCCACGATGGGATATCTCCACGAGGGACATCTTTCGCTTGTGCGTCACGCCAGAGCGGAGAACGAGCTACTCGTGGTGAGTATTTTCGTGAACCCGACACAGTTTGCCCCGCACGAAGACCTGGAGCTCTATCCTCGTGATGTGCCACGTGATCTGCAACTGCTCGAAGCTGCTGGCGTAGATATTGTATTCATTCCCACGCCAGATGAGATCTACCCACCTGGCTTTGTGACTTATGTTGATCCAACGGGACCGCTTGCTGAGCAGGCCGAAGGAGCTAGACGACCCGGCCATTTCCGTGGTGTAGCCACCGTGGTGCTGAAATTGTTTCAGGTTGTGCAGCCACACCAGGCGTACTTCGGCCAGAAGGATGCGCAGCAGGCCGCTGTCATCTCGCGTATGATAGCGGACTTTCACCTTCCGCTACGGCTGCACGTCTTGCCAATCATACGCGAAGCTGATGGTCTGGCGATGAGTAGCCGCAACGTTTACCTTGGCTCAGAGGAGCGCATTGCGGCAACCACACTCTACCGAGCATTGCAAGCTGGTCGCCTAGCCTTTGAGACACGCCGAGCAGATGGTCCGCTAGCTGTGATAAAAGCCATGACTGCTGTGGTCGCCTCCGAGCCACATGCTGTGCTGGACTACGCTGAGGTTCGCAACCCCAACAGTTTCCTACCACTGGAGAGCCTGCACGCCCCAGCAGTGCTCCTCATTGCGGTGCGCATAGGCTCAGTGCGTTTGATAGATAATTTTCTGTTGCGTGCCGATGGCAGTTGGGATGTGGGGATTGCAGTTACATAATGCATCATTATTGAACTGGATTTGAAAGGAACGGATTATGCGGGACAAAGTGACTGTACCTGTTGTCCAGGCCCGCAAGGGCGGACCCAAACTGAGGGTGGTAACTGCTTACGATGCTCCTTCGGCGCAGATTGTCGAGCGGGCTTCAGCAGATATTATCCTGGTAGGTGATTCGCTGGCCACTGTCGTGTTAGGATATGAGAATACGCTCTCAGTGACGGTAGATGTGATGATCTATCACGCGGCGGCTGTCGCACGAACGAAACCGAGCGCCCTGCTGGTGGTCGATATGCCCTGGCTGAGCTATCACCTGTCTGCGGAAGAGACGATACGCAACGCTGGGCGTCTTCTACGCGAGGGCGGAGCCGAAGCGGTGAAATTAGAAGGCGGTCGTAAGCGCTTGCCGATGATTGAAGCCTTGCTTGCCACTGAGATTCCGGTGATGGGACATCTGGGACTTACGCCCCAATCGATCCACACAATGGGTGGCTACCGAGTGCAGGGTAAGCACGCTGAAGCTGCTCGCGAGTTGGTGGCAGATGCCCGTGCCCTGGCCGACGCCGGTGTGTTCGCCATTGTTCTAGAGGGCATCCCTGATGCTCTGGCGCAGGTCATTACGCAGGAGGTGCGAGTTCCTACTATTGGTATTGGCGCTGGTGCCCACTGCGACGGCCAGGTACTTGTGTTTCACGATGTGTTGGGCCTGTACGATGGTCATCAGCCCAAGTTCGTGCGACAGTATGCGCATCTAGCCGCTGCCGCCACCGAGGGCCTGCAGCGCTTCTTCGCCGATATCCAAGCAGGAACATTCCCCTCAGATGCCGAGAGTTACCATCTGGACGAGCAGTCTGCACGCGCTTTTCAATCTTTCAAGGGTAAAGAGGAGTGAGGAGTTAGGTCACGTCTGACGGACAGATAGTTAGTGTCAGCTTAATGGCTCTGTAATATGAAAAGAAGGGCTTGTACATCATGAGCTATTTTGCTATAATGGTCCCCAATCTACTACCCTTCTCTAGAGGGAGGCTCTACTATTATGAATGAATATATACTTGTCTGCGTCGCCTGGCCGTACGCGAAAAGCTCTACCCATGTCGGGCAAATTGTTGGCGCATACTTGCCAGCCGATACATTTGCCCGCTATCATCGCATGGCCGGAAATCACGTCCTGATGCTTTCGGGCAGCGATGAACATGGCACCCCCATTCTCGTAGATGCAGAGCGAGAAGGCATTTCTCCTAAAGACTTTACCGCTCGCTACCACCGCGAAATTTGCGAGGTGTGGCAGCGGCTTGGCATATCCTGGGACATTTATACTGAGACCGGGACAGCTAATCACTATCGTATCACACAAGATTTCTTTTTAACGCTCTATGACAAGGGCTACATCTTTAAAGATACGATGGAGTCTCCCTACTGCCCAACAGACCACCGTTTCTTACCCGACCGCTATATCGAGGGGACGTGCCCCAACTGTGGCTATCCAGCGGCACGCGGCGATCAGTGCGACAATTGCGGGCACACGCTGGACCCCATCGATTTGATTGACCCCAAGTGTCGTCTGTGTGGCAGCAAGACCAGCAAGTTGGAGATACGCACAACCGAGCATTTCTTCCTCGACTTGCCCAAACTGCAAGAGCCGCTGATGGAGTGGTTGTCGAAAGAGAAGGATCACTGGCGAACAAATACGCTCGGCTTCGCGCTGAACTGGCTCAAAGAGGGATTGCGTCCCCGTGCGATTACACGCGACTTGGATTGGGGCGTGCCCATCCCGCTAGAGGGATACGAAGACAAGCGCATCTATGTATGGTTTGATGCGGTGATCGGCTACTTCTCCGCCTCGGTGGAATGGGCCGAGAAACAAGGTACACCCGAAGCCTGGAAGACGTGGTGGGTGCCAGAACAGACACATCCTGCGGTAAAGTCTTACTACTTTATTGGTAAGGACAATATTCCCTTCCATACGATCATCTGGCCCTCTATGCTGATCGGCTATGGCAACCGCAACCTGCCCTATGATATACCCGCCAATGAATTTATGACGATGAGTGGGGCAAAGGCATCGGCCAGTCGCGGCAACGTGATCTGGACACGAGATATGCTGGATCGCTATGGCGCAGATGCGCTACGCTACTACCTATCGGCGACAGCGCCAGAGGGACGCGATAGCGATTTTACCTTTGAAGAGCTGATACGGCGCAACAATGACGAACTGGTGGCGACGTACGGTAACGCTGTGCATCGCACTCTCAGCTTCTTGCAAAGCAAGTTTGACGGTGTCGTGCCCAAGCCACAGGCCCTACGTGAGGCAGACCGTGAGATCCTCGCGGAGGTAGAGCGAGGTTTCGGCCTGGTGGGGCGTAATATCGCGCTCTGTCACTTCAAAGAAGGCCTGAACGCAGCTATGGCGGTGGCGCATGCCGCTAATCGCTACCTGGACGAGCAGGCCCCCTGGAAGCAGATCAAAACCGACCGTGAGGCCGCAGGTACGACGCTCTACGTCATGCTGCAGGTCATCAGTGGTCTGCGCATCCTCTTCTATCCCTACTTGCCCTTCTCATCGCAGAAGTTGCATCACTACCTGGGCTTTGCTGGAGATGTGAGTAATGCACACTGGCGACTGGAACGGGTGCCAGCCGATATAAAGTTGCCAATACCTGCTCCGCTGTTCCCTAAACTGGAGGAGCCAGTAACGGTATAGGCAACTAGTGTTTGAAAATATAGCGTTTTATAGACTTTTCTAGCGTTTTCTGACAGGGTTTTGAGCCTGAAAACCATCCGAGTAGCTTTCACTACTCGGATGGTTTTCTTACGTTACCAGAGTTGGAACGCCTCTTGTAATAGATACTGTCTAGCTTCCTCTACTATCAATCTTGGGGTACTCTGCCGTGTCATGGCTCTCTTACTTCCTGCTGACTCCGCCACTGTGCTAACGCTCGCTTGTAGGGGCGTAACAGCATCAAATCAGATTCTCCTATTTCGAGATGGTACATATGCCTGTTCCTTTGCTTTTCACCGCAATAGGTAAATCCGGCGCTTTCTAATATTTTCCTTCCCAAGTCTGTGCCTCCACAAGCGTCTATCGTCTGGAATTCCACACCACGGCTTCCCCAATCACGGAAGGTTTGAGACAGATGATGCAGAAGAGAACCTGCGTAGATCTCCCGTATTTGTGGTGGCACATTCGGTGTTACCAACATATCTATGATAATCAATTCTAGTGGATGTCCTGGCTCAAACTGCTCAATCATCTCATCAGGAAATTGCCAACCGCGCTTACCTTCACGGAAAGCAAGGATGGCGGGATGACCAAGCGGCACAACGTCAATAGATGCCAGTAACTTCTCAAAGTTGAACAGGCAATAAGTTGAGTTGGGGTTCACTTCGAGGTATTTTTGTCTGGCTGCTTTGCACTCAGAGGTGATCGCTCCCTCTCCAAAATGGAGATAGGCAAGATAATTCAAAGCATCCAAATCGCTTATCTCTGCCTTACGGTAGATGTATTTCCTGGTTTGGGCAGCCACTAATAATGCTTCTATTGCTGCCGCAAGATCATGGATATGCTCTTTTTCATACATACCATACTCACCCAAGCCTTCAAGAACTGTTCGCTTGATGAGACCTTTGCGTACGCGATTATTAAAAGTATTCCTATCCATCCCAAGCACAGCTTGTGCTTGCTGGGCCGTGTAGTAGTGCTGTGAAAGATGCTCATACAACGGCTTTCTCTGTTGAGCGCTCTTTTTCATTTTCTTTCTCATTACCATACCCTTTCATACCGTGCCTCCTCTATTATAGCTCACAGCCGCAACAGAAAAAAATAGTACACACGAACCTTGACAAAACACATACACAGAGATATAATTGTTTTTAGTGATTATGTGTGTTCTGTGTTTACTTAGGTGCAGAGTCTCGTCGTCACAATTGCTGTAGTGCGTTGTTCTTAAATAATGAGAAAGCTAGCTCACATGTTCTCACCATGTGAGCTAGCTAGAAGAGTCTAGTCGTAGTTAAACCGTACCCTAGGCTCTCAAGCGGGATGATACCTGCATGGGGGTCTAGCTGTCAAGCGCATGAAGGAGGCGCAACACCTATGTTCGATCAGATGCACGTCCCAGCTACCGTCCCGTTTCCCTGCCCTGCCAGCACCACGCTTGAGGAGCAGGACAGCGAGTTTGCTACGTACGTCCCGCTGCGTGTGGGCAAGTCCCACTTTGAGGTCTCGCCCACGTTCAAAGAAGGCTACCTTGCCACACGCCGCGCTTATGCGCAGATGGAAGAGCACGATGAATGGGGTCCCTACCTCTTCCTGACGGGCTATGAGTATGCTCATCTCACTCGACAGCATATCCCTACCACGTTGTCTGCTACCGACAAGCGAGAATGGCAACGTGGCTTTATTGGGGGAT
>JAFAXQ010000255.1 GCA_019240835.1 Ktedonobacteraceae bacterium | reverse complement strand
GGTAGACCTTTCGATTGGTATAGGCAACACCTGTCAAAATAGTAGTGACTATCGTCGTGGTTTTGCTGAGGCCAATGAGGCCTTGCATATGGGACAAAATCTTCATGCTGAAACGAAACCGTCGCCGATTGTCACCCACTTCAATGATCTAGGTGTGTACCGTTATCTCTACAAGATTGCGCACATGGACGATCTACGCGACGTGTACCAGGACCAGATCGCTCGCATTGATAGCTATGATCGTCGCAAGGGGACGGAATTGCTGCCGACGCTAGAAACGTACTTGGAGTGTGCTGGTAACTTAACCAAGACGTCCGAGCGCCTCTACGTCCATCGCAATACGCTTATTCAGCGTCTGGAGCGCCTGCAGTCTTTGTGTGATGTTGACATACAAGAGCGGGGAAATTGGCTTACCCTGCAGGTGGCTATCAAAGTGTATAAGCTACGCACAAGTGACGCGTGATGTTAGGGGTGCCATTGAAGATGATGGCCTAGATTAAAGAATGACGTGGCCCAAGGTCCAGGGTTCTTCCTCCAGACAATTTCAAATTGTGCGCCCAGCATGCACTTCTTGTTCCTGCTGGTTATGGTTGCAACAGCGTTCTTTGGTCTCCATGCGGCAGTAGAGACCATCCCATACGCAGCACGCAGCCTTATGAGCATCACACTCAAATTGAATGGTTGTGTGGCCGACATGATACTTTTCCCGTAAGACCTCTGTAAGCGACTGCAGAATAGGTGCGCTATCACTGGGAGGGAGGTTGTCTATCAGCACATGACACGAAAGCGCCGACATGCCACTGGTAATAGACCATACATGCAGGTCATGCACATCTTGTACGCCGCGCACCTTCATCATATCCTTTACGAGTTGCGACATCGAGATATTCTTGGGAGTGGCTTCAAGTAGGATATCGGTTGTTTCGCGCAGGATGTGCCAGGCACTGAGCGCAATGAGTACCGAGATAGCGATAGAGAGCAGTGGGTCGAGGAACGTCCAACCGGTAAGCAGGATGAGTAGTCCGGCAATAATGACGCCGCAAGAAGCGCCTACATCACCAAAGACATGCAACGCGGCGGCACGAACGTTCAGGTTATGACTCTCCCTTTGTAGCACGAAGCCAATAAGCAGGTTAATTGCGATGCCGATGGCCGCTGAAATGAACATGATGAGCGGCTGTACAGCTTCTGGATGCTGGAAACGGCCAATAGCCTGCCATGAGATGACAAGCACAATCACGATAAGTGAGACCGCGTTGACCAGCGCAGCTAGGATGCCCACACGATGATAGCCAAAGGTCTTGCGTTCGTCAGGTAGTTTCTCGGCCTGCACACTGGCAAACCAGGCTAGACCTAAGGCAAAGAGGTCAGTCACTACGTGACCAGCGTCAGAGAGCAAAGCGAGTGAGTTGGCAAGCAAACCGCCAATCAGTTCCGCTGCGAGAATGATGATGGTGAGCAAGAAAGCTATGCGTAGGCTGTGTTTGGCCATGCTGTGCGTATGGTCGTGTCGGGCATGCCCGTGATGGTCGCTACTCACGCGAACACCTCTGTCTCCCGTTTTTTTGTATTTCTTTTGAAGAACTGTACAGTTTATGCATCTTTTCGCTCTTAAGTATAGCACAATGCAAATGAAGGTTGTGTAGTAGTGCTTGCGCGTTGCACCTACCGCACAGCCTTCATGTTAGAACCTTGCCCCGCCTAGATGCAAAAAGGGGTAAATAAGCAAGGCTGTTCCCAACAACAATAGCACAGTTATACTGAAGATATCAAGACGCCTGAGTGTAACTATCCACAGCAACCACAGCATATACCACGGCCAGAAGCAGCCTGAGACAAGGATAACATACCACAAGATAGCGACTCCCCAACTCGTCAGCAATACGTCAAACCCTGACAGATTTGCTGCTTGGTCGGCACGTGCGCTGTAATGCATCTTGGTAGATGTAGTGGGAGCGTGGCGTACACGACCAAAAAGACCAGCGTAGATCAGGGCGAAGATGAATATAGCCGATGCATGCAGAGTCAGATCAGCGGCGACTAACGGCTGTAGAAACGGGGGCAAGTGTAACTGCTCTGCAACAAATTGAAACAAAGCACGAGTCGGGATCGCCAGTACGGCAAGAGGCGCATGCATGAAGTGCTGCGTATCAATTGCCGAGGTGATGGCAAAGAAAGTAGAGGCACCATGCCAGAATGGCACAGTGATAATGAGGGCAGGAGCAACTGAGATCACTATACGCCAACACAAGCCCCATAGCCTAGCAGAGACACGACGCTCTATTCGTACATCGAACCATGCGTAAAGCGGCACTAGGAGCAGCGTTATCAAATTAGTGCTCAGGGCGAGACCGAAAATGAGCAGTGTACCTATTCTGTGTGCAGTTTTGCCTTGCACATAGAGCCATACTGCCAGCAAAAGCAGGCTCAACAGCATCCCTTCGCTGTGGCCATTGCCCGCCAGTTCGATCAGCGCAAGTGGATTCCATGCGTAAAGCAGAGTTCCTACGAGGCATCGTGAGGGTGCAATCTTGCCGAGGATAGCCCAGATAAGCAGGCAGTTGAATAGGTGTGCTAGCAACTCAACACCCTTAAAGAGTAGCAACGTCACAACTAGGTTTCCATGCAATG
>JAFAXQ010000232.1 GCA_019240835.1 Ktedonobacteraceae bacterium | reverse complement strand
CATCGCTTTGTCCTCTTGACAGACAAGCTGGGAGTGTGACATACTTGAGCCTAAGCGTTGTTGCCTTCCTCTCTGTTCTCACACACCCAATCCTAGAGGATGAACACCTGTAAAGTCATCTACAGCTGAAAATCCTTTTTCAGCAGCAAATCAGGAGGAAACAATGCTTGATGATGCTTTTGTGCCCTCTGAGTGGCAACAAACGCGAGAAGCCCTACTTGAGCAATTTCGCCACGGCAACATGCCGCTTGGGGAATTGTTACGCCGGATGCGCGAAGCCAAGGGCTGGACACGCCACCAACAGGCCAGGCTCTACGGCTACTATGTGCGTGCCAAACCCATGAGTCCAGAAACGATAGAGCATATGGAACTGACCAACCAAATTCCGAAAAACCTAAAACGCCGGTATATCTTAGCTAGCTTGCTTGACATTCCCGTGGCCTACCTGGGTCTAGCGACCCTTGAGGAGTTTGCCCAAGCCCGTCAGGGCAGCCATACAGTCGCCACAACTCCCTCCTGGATATCGAAGCTGGGCAACATTGATCTGGTGGAGTGTCACCGAGCGCTGAAGTTCTACTGGCAGCAGGCGCAGGCGTTGAGCGCGTCTGCTTTTCACAGCGAAATCCTCTTCCCCGTCAGCCATCTGTACCACAACGTGCTGTATGCAGATGGAAAACAACACCAAGAGATGATGCGTCTGCTCTGTTATTACCAACAACTGCTGGCTCGGATTGCCGCTGATTGTGGAGCGTATCGCACAGCCATGGAGCACATGAACAAGGCGTACAAGCTGGCTAAGTTGCTTGGGCAGCAAGAATTACAGGCCCTTGTCCTCATCCGACGCGCCTATGTCTCTTATGAGAGCAGAGCTTTTGCGGCTGCCATCTCTGATTTTGATGCCGCACTCTGCTTGCAAGCCGCATTGTCCTCTCAACTCAAAGGAGTTGTCTTGCTTAGCGCTGGTGATGGACACGCCCAGATAGCGCTCTCAAGTCAGGAGATGACCCAGGCATTGCAGTGGATAGAGCAAGCCGAGCCACTGGTAGGAGCAGGTGACGTGGAAGAAGAGGGACATTTTTTGCAGTTTGATGCCGTCAGGTATCATATGGACTATGCGTACGCGCTTATGGGCTCACCCCTCAAGCAGTTGCGCCACCCTGAGAGCTGCTTAGAGCATCTGAGCTGGGTGCGCAAGTACATTTCTTTGGAGCGAGAGGGCTCGAATATCAATAGTGAGCTGCTCAAAGCGAAAGCCTGGTTGGATAAAGGCTACTACCCGGATGTGACCAAGCTAGCGAGAAAGACGCTCCTGGTTGTACGGGAGCACGAACTAGCAGGGGAACGTGCCCGTATCGAAGCGCTTTACCAGCGTCTCAAGGATACCAATTATGGCAAGAGTGTGGAAGTAGCACAGCTTGGCATGGACTTGATGCTAGCGCGCTATCCTGAGGTCTTTAGCTAATCTCTCAGACGGACTTGTGCATGCCACTCAGCACATGCGGTAGTGACCTCATCAGCGCGAAACTGAGCCTGCTTCTGTTTTATGCTCGCGATGCGTCATGCTCGCTTCTCCCTCTCTGGCATCTCCTGCTGTTTCAATAGGGGTTGCTGCTGTCGCAGTGTCAAGCAGAGCCAGTACGTCGCGAAAGAGCATTTAAAAATTGAAGATCACGTTTTGCCTATCCTTTATGAGTCACCCTACGTAAAGAGGACAGTATGCCAGGAAAAGAACCAAAGCCGTCCTGTAGGGATGTCTGCAGAAAGAACGCACTCACGCTCTACTCCCTTACGACATTCCACTATGAAAGACGTGACATAAGCTCTTCAGTAACAGTGCGAGGGTGATGGGTACGAATTCCACGACTTTTTAGTTTTCCTGATAACGAAAGATCTGTGTGTTACGGGCTGAAGAGCATCACAAAACATACCGCTCTTTCATTTCTATACCGTCTTAAAATAAGATCAAGAAGATATTGCACTACAGTGCTCAGGGAGCTTTCTTGGGCACCTTGCTAATGGGTGCGAATTCCTCTATACTCTATCAAACAGGAGCTTTTTATCAAGCAAGTAGGAGGGAGAAAAATGTTAGAAAGAACAAGACGAAGCGTCTCGCTAGCCAGTGCTCATCTCAAGCCCATAGCACATTGTTTCGAGCAGGAGCAGAGGATACATCTACAGCCTACGCCGATCACGGTAACCAAGCACGGTAAGCCGATTTTGACTATTGTGCCCCAGGAACTGTATGATGGGCTGCTAGAAACGTTAGAAATTCTAGAAGATAAAGAACAATTGACAGCACTGCGCCAAGGCATAAAAGATGCTGATGAAGGGCGCGTAGAGCCGCTGGATGATGTAATAAAGGAGCTTGGCTGGGAAGAGTAAAAGCATACTAGGAGCATATTTTTCTCACCATCTCCCCCTCTATCCTCGATGCCCGCCACATGTTCTGCATCATTCTTTCCACTTCGACCATCTCTTGTTTTCGTCGTGCATATTCTTACTCTACACTCATTCGCTCTAGTGTCAGATTCCATATATGAATTAGTTGCGCCCCTCGATTAGGAAGCCTACCACTTCTCGACGCTACACTGTTGCTCTGGTTGATTCTGCGACTCTTGAGTCTCAATCCGGCCCAAGAAGCCAACCCCTTCTCGACAGTGACCATATGGTCACATTTTACGGGAGCAGGTTTAGGCGGTCTCAACCCCGCCCAGGAAGCCAACCCCTTTCCGACGATACGCAGTGGTCAACAAGGTATTGAAGTACATGAGTCTCAATCCCGCCCAGGAAGCCAACCCCTTTCCGACATGGCAACACACCGCAATGGTACCTCTCGCCTGCTGTCTCAATCCCGCCCAGGAAGCCAACCCCTTTCCGACGGTGAGCCATGTATTAAATGGCTCACCTCAAGAGAAAGTCTCAATCCCGCCCAGGAAGCCAACCCCTTTCCGACTAGATGATCTTGCAAGTATTGTTGAGTCTGGTCTGTCTCAATCCCGCCCAGGAAGCCAACCCCTTTCCGACAGCCTACCGTCGATGTGCCAACCTCAACAAAAAATGGTCTCAATCCCGCCCAGGAAGCCAACCCCTTTCCGACGTGCTTGACTGCCAGGACCTTTTCTTGTTGGACTATGTCTCAATCCCGCCCAGGAAGCCAACCCCTTTCCGACGTCCAGGTCGCGTTATCCGATGACTCTTGAACGGGTCTCAATCCCGCCCAGGAAGCCAACCCCTTTCCGACCTGGCGATGTCTCGATCAGAGTTTGCGCGTGAGGCGTCTCAATCCCGCCCAGGAAGCCAACCCCTTTCCGACGCCAGCGGTGGAGATTTTGCGTCGTGTGTGGGTCCGTCTCAATCCCGCCCAGGAAGCCAACCCCTTTCCGACGCTGTGCCTGTAGTATAGCATGGCAAGCGGCACGAGGCAAGGGTTTGCGCGAACCGTTTTTTTGACCATTTTTGGCTAGGGAAAAGCACCTTGGGCGAAGGCAGATTCGCGTCGGGCCGCCTCTGGAGCGTTGCGCGAATCTGTGCTCAGACAGTCAGTCACGATAGGTTCGCGCATAATGGTTCTGCTTATATGAGACGGACCTGCCCCATGCCCATCGCCGTCTTATACCCAACGCCACAATAAAAGGCTAACTGTGCAAGCAACCACAACTGCTGGCGTACCGTTAAGGGTGCTTCCTCCGTCACTTCCTCGTCAGGGCCGCGCATATCGTACTTGCACATGCCCACAAAGCCAGGCTGCTTGTGCGTCGTAAAACGTACTTGGTGAGGCTTGAGGTCGTAATCGCTAATTATAATACCTTCATCTTCGATATATTGTTCGACGCGTTCCATCTGTACCATCTGCGCTAACTCGGATGGTGCCAACTCCTGCCAGCGCCTCACGAGGCCCGGGAAGACGTATTGTGGCAAGGGCAGACGCGCATGATGGCCGCCGTATATTTGGCTGCGCTGATTGGCACGGTTAAATGTCGTCAGCGAGGCAAATTCCATTGCTACCGACTCGACTTTGCCCAATTTAAACGTTTGCACCTTCTCTACCAAGCTGGCAAAAGACGTGAAGCCTGTCCAGCCTGAAGCATCATCGTGGTCAGCGATCACTGCTTCGAGGGTGAAAAGCTGTTTGCCGATCTGCATAAAAAGTGGTTTTTTGGCTCCCTGCTGCGTTGTGTTGAAATGCTGTAACGCGTCGTGAAACAACGGGAACAGTTCGCCAAGCAACAGGGTGATACGCAGCGTGTAGGTCTTTTCGGGGTCCAGCGGTAGATGCAGGTTATTGCGTTCTGCCTCCAACATACGCTGTGTTGCTAGAGGGAACTGCAGGCTAGAGCACGTGAAAAGCCGACGTTTGTTACCATTGTGAAGCCAGGTGGCAACATCCGGCGCAGCCTTCTTCAACCAGTACAAGAATGCACCGTGTACCAGTTCGCCGTTGAAGGGCATAAGGGTGCCGGATTGCAGTGGGCGCAGTTTGAGCAGCAGGGCGTAGAGCGTGGCTGGGGGGTTAGCAGAGAATGCTGTGCTCATCAGTATATGATCCTTCCAAAGTATGACCCGTTCTACTAGCCATTTCTACCTAAAATTCCTCGTTTCTAGCTCATAATTATGCTATACTCTACGACAGTATCTAGTAGTACTATCCTAATGCAAGTTTTGGTAATATTGTACCAATAGGACGAGAGAGCACTCGTGAATAGATGACGATGGGCTGATTCTCACGGGCGTCATTCAAGGCAATCCAGGGAACATCCCTTTGTACGTAGAAGCGAGCAAGGGCCGTGAAGAGCCAGAGAGGAAGCTTGCCACTGACGACCACTCCACGATTGGGTGGCGGCTCTGGAAAGACGAGTTGATTCGCCTCTCTATAGTCGAGGTAGTTGTGAATGGGATGAATGAGAATGAGATACAAATCTTCGGAGTTTTTTGTATCTATCTTGATGGGCGACGATGGCGCTTGCCCGTTTGCGCTGGCTTGTAGTGCTGGTGGGGTCACCCAGCCAAGTCGTACATCGAACTGATAGAATGGTTGCGTTCCCGCGTGGAGTGCCAGTGCTCCATACACCCAATTTGGGGCGCGTCCGTAAACGGCTATTGCAGTCTGCGCGGGTAGCTCTGCGAGCAGTGGCTGAAGCAGCTTTGCTGACCACTCATCGGTGTCAGGCTGCAAGCTATGAAGTTGATCAGGGAGGTGAACTTTAAACTCTATGGGGGCCACATCTAGATGAAACTTTTCTAGTTCAGCACGTGTGAATGAACTAAAAATCTGACAGATGCGCTCAACCAATGCATCAAACACTACGTTGTGAATGCGTGCTCCTTCTACCAGTCCCGTGATAGTTCCTGTGATCGTTGGCTCTTTTGCTGTGAGGATTGACTTTCCTTCCAGTTGAGAGTGGAGCTTAGCGAGCGGCACTAGGCCATGAGTCGTGGTAAAGCGACCCCAGGTCTCTACAGCCTTCTTGTCTTCCTCTTTGAGAAGCAGGACAGAGTGTGTGCAGGCATGGAAGATGCAGTTATCTGCCGCCGTAGGGAGGCCACCAAGATCGACAAGCAACGGCAGGTAACGCTGCGAGAGGTCGCGGCACACAAGCGCTCTGAATATATCGGACCATTTGCCCTTGTTGTTGATTTGTATCTCGTATACTATGTTGGGGTTACCTTGAAAGCGCCAGTCCCCTTCACCATCTGTACTAGCGCGAAAGACGTAGTGCTGAATCTCGCGACGACGTAACTCTCGTGTCAGTTCGTATGTCAGAACGGATTTGCCTGCACGGGGAGGTCCACCAATAAGGATAGCGGGAAGCGATTCGGCAGTGATTGTGCTGCTGGATGTGTTATCTATGTTGACCATTCAACTCTCTCCTCAATGATAGTGTTTCCTGGATAGACAGGGAGATGAGAAACAGCGATGCAAAAGTATAAAGGGTATAGCGGGCATACATTTGTAGCAACGCTTGGCGGGCAACCCCAGATCGTGACCTTCACACTAGACCTATTGCTCAAGCGTGGCATTCCTATCTATGAAGTCATTGTTGTGCATCCGGCAGCCTCGCCACATATTCAACAATCGCTCGAACGGCTCAATGCCGAATTCGTTGGCGACTGCTATACCTTCGAGGGAAACAGCCTGACCATTCACTTTCATCAGCAGGTTCTCAGCCAGTACGATAGCGTCATTGATGATATCGTCGATGAGGCAACGGCAAGCGGTGCCCTCAACACCATCGGTGAGTTGATTCGCAGTCTGAAGCAACAACAGCGCATCATTCACTTCTCAATTTCCGGCGGACGACGCCTGATGACCTTTCTGTCTTTCTCGGCGGCCCTGCTGTACTTCGACACTTGCGATGAACTCTTACACCTCTACACGCCTGAGCATGTAAAGGAGCGCGTCGATAAGACTGGAGCCATGCATGTCGCACCAGAAGACGGTAGACGCCTGATCGAAGTGCCATTCGCACGTGCAGCTCAGCCTTTTCTTGCTCTCATGCTCAACCGTTCGCCCGCTGACACCATCCAGACACAGCGCGAGCAACAGAAGGCAGAGGAGCAGAGACGTTGTCAGCAGGTCGTAGACGAACTCAAGGACCGTGACCAAGAAATCCTGCAAGCTATAGCCCAGGGACTACATCCCCAAGCAGTTGCAGATGCATTGCATCTCGATCGATCAACCGTCAGTTACTACACAAACAGGATTTATCGAGAGTGCCGCAACGTTTGGAATGTGCCAGAAGGCATACGCATGGACTACCGTTTTATCCAGGCGAAGTTTGCTAACTACTGCTACGACAAGTGAAGTATATCCCAGGTATGCAAAAAAGTCATCCGAACTAGTTCGAGAGCATTGGCAAGTAATTTGGATGAATCTTCAAAGCAGACATGGTAGTATTATCAGTGAGCTTGAACTACTTTTGTAGAGGCTCCAAAGATTTGAATTAGCACATCAGTTGTTCATAGGCAACGGGACTCTTGTAGCCTAGTGAAGAATGGCGTCGGACCCGATTGTAGAAAACTTCTGTGTACTCAAAGATGGCTTGCCTG
>JAFAXQ010000213.1 GCA_019240835.1 Ktedonobacteraceae bacterium | reverse complement strand
GATTGCATTTTGTCTTCCACGATTTGTTTCTCCTGCTCGGTGAGCGTTTTCGATCTGCGTAGGATAATCTGAAAGCGCCAGACATGACGCGTCAGGATCGGTCCTCGCTGGTAACGGGACTCCATCGCCTCAATGGCTTGTACAAGCATTGTTGCTGTGACGCCCTTCATGGCTGGTAGCAGGGTGTACATGCTCACAATTCTCTTGCGCACGAACTCTTCTGCCTCCGACTGCCACAGACATAATACTTCGTAGGGAAACTCTAACAGAGTTCTTGGTCCGCTCTTCTCACGAAAGAGCGGCTCTGGGATAAACGTTTCGAATGGGTAGAGTACCATTGAGATCACTGGCACTCGGTACTTTCCATACAATTCCACGTGATAGGCCAACATGCGGTAATTCATGTCGCCATCGACGTTGGTCTGTAACTCCAGGTTTAAGATATGAGCAGTGCCATTATAGGTGATGCGATAGACTAGGTCAGGCCGTAAATTTGTCCTGGTAATCTCTGTATTCAACTCTTGGATGACCTGTGAGCCGGGGAGCAGTTCCGGTACAATCTCTGCTGCGTGGTCGTCCATTAAAGCTTTTAAGGCGCGGTCATACTGTTGCGGTTCAGCCACGATATATCTTCCCTTCTATCTTCCTGTGGTTGCATAATAGCATGTTTTTGCTCTTCACACAACCCATCAATGAGACTGGTATCCTTGCAATCGTCAAACAACTGCGCTATGCTTGAAATCACGCTGTCAAACTACAACGCAGGAAAGGGAATTCACGTAAATTATGGTAGTATGTCTGTGACAGATACCTCCACGAGCAAAAAGAAGCCGCTCAAGGCTGCACGCCAAGGGCTTGGCAGAACAGGTGAGCGCCTTGCGACTGACCATCTCACGGCCCTGGGCTATCGTATCCTGGAGCGTAACTTTCGCTGCACATGTGGAGAAATCGATCTTATTGCCGAGCATGAACAAGACCTCGTGTTTGTTGAGGTGAAAACACGGCGTGGCATCGCTTACGGGTTACCAGAAGATGCTGTGACGCCGCGCAAAAAGCGAAAAATTATCCAAGTGGCCACCTGTTATCTCGATGTGCATTGTTGTCCAGAGCGGTCGTGGCGCATCGATGTTGTGGCAATACAACTCAGCACAGGTGGCAAACTTGAAGAGATACGAGTCCATCCGCACGCAGTAATGCAAGAATAATAAAGAGTATAATAGATGCAACGTGTCACTACTATCATAGGGAGAGATGAGGCAATGAGTGATTTCATGGAATCCGCGAAGAATTTTGTAAATGCTGCTGTCAGTCGCACGGGTTGGGAAGCACAGAAGCAGATGCGCATTCACAGTAAACAGAGTGAAGTAGAGAAATTGCTGGAACAGCGTCAGCAGTTGCTCAATGATCTAGGGCTGGCGGCGATCAATATGTATCAGCAGGGAACATTAACAGATGCGCAACTCTCTCGCATCTGTGCCAGTATTATAGAGCTGGATCATGACATGAGAAAGCGAGAGGCGCAACTGCAGGATATAAAGAATGAGGTGTATGTTGCAGAGCAATTCTCGCCATCCCCGACTATGAACTACACGCCCCCTCCTGTAAACACTCCACCACCGCCATCTCCAGGTCCGGGTGCTACAGCAGGGGCGTCCTCTATGCAGCGCTGCCCGCACTGTGGCGACTCCGTACGCTCAAACTCTCTCTATTGCCGTAGCTGCGGCACAAAACTTCGGTGACCTATGCAGCCACTATTATGATATAATGCAAAAATAATGCTCTTGATGGGCAGATTTTTTAGGTAGAGGCGGGAGGAAGAAGCAACGATCACCTGTGACATCATCAGTCATAGCTCGGAGGAGACGCAGCGTCTTGCTATGCGGCTGGGAGCATTGCTACGTGGAGGAGAACTGTTACTACTGGATGGACAGTTGGGAACAGGCAAGACTACTTTTACACAAGGTTTAGCAAAAGGCATGGGCATCACCGATGTTGTCAGTAGCCCAACATTTACTTTGCTGAAAGAGTATACGAGTCAGCTTCGCTCGCATACACAAGAGGAAACGCAGCGAGGACTAGCTTTGTATCATTTTGATCTCTACCGACTCGACGATCCTGACGAGATTATTGATCTTGGTTTTGAAGACTACTTCTACGGTTCGGATGTGTGTGTGGTTGAGTGGGCTGATAAGGCTGATCTGCTCTGGCCTGCTGAGCGACTGCATATTCATCTGAAGATGATGGGTGAGACGGAGCGCGGTCTGCTGTTTACGGCAGCAGGGCAGCGCTACTATGAATTATTGCGACAATTTTACTATGCTACTGCTAGCTCTTGATACCTCAACGCGCCAGGCCAGCATTGCGCTTTGCACAGAGGATGATCTCTATGCAGAGTATACATGGCGTAGCGGCAACAATCATAGTGTTGAGTTGCTGACATCCATTCAGCGTCTCTCTGCTGAATGCACTATTCCCTTGCAGCAGATCGATGCCGTGGTGGTGGCGACTGGCCCTGGCTCCTTCAATGGAGTGCGTGTAGCACTCGCCACGGCAAAAACGTTGGCGTTCGCGCTAAAAAAGCCTCTTGTCGGTGTGAGTGCATTAGATTGTATCGCTGCACAGCAACGACATTGGGTGGGTCCTATCTGCGCCGTGCTAGAGGCCGGGCGCTCAGAACTCTACGCTGCCTGCTATGTCTTTGAGAAGCAGCGCAAGGATGATGGTAGTATCTGCTATGCTATGCAACAACTGAGCGAATATCTCTTGCTCACACCGCTGCAACTGGTAGAGCAATTGCATGAGCAGATTGGGGCTTCCTCCTTTCTCTTTTGTGGTGAATTGAGCGCGGCGTCGCGTCAGGTATTATATACACAGATGGGGGAGCAGAGTTTCTTTGTGAGTAGTGTCGAAGCTGCTAGATCTGCCTCAACACTGGCTATGCTGGCACAACAGCGCCTGCACAGAGGCGAGGTGAATGACCCATTATTACTCGAACCTCTCTACTTGCGCCGTCCTTCCATTACTACCAGTACGCGCAAGCAGGTGCTGCTAAGTGGTCCACCATAGCTCGTAGGTGAGAAGAAGACAGATGAGAATAGGTACAGAAAGGAAATAAGGTGCGTTACGCCATTGACCAGATGACCATGTCGGACGTACCTCGTGTCGTCGAAATTGAGCGTCTAGCATATCCGTCAACGTGGCCTCCAAGCGCCTATCGCAAGGAGTTACAGGATAATCGTTGGGCGCATTACATCGTCTTACGTGATAAACACCTTATGGAGGAATACACGGTTATGCCTCAGCAAGAGCTAGAGAAGCCGCGAAAAAATCGTCTCTTCCCGCTTTCTCTCTTGCCTAGCCGTCCCGCTATTACTATGTCTTCCTCCGAGCTCACCTCCATTATTGGCTTTGCTGGTTTATGGTTGATGCTTGATGAGGCTCACATTACGACAATAGCGATGCATCCTGACTACCGACGCCAAGGTTTGGGAGAATTTATGCTGACGGGTCTGATTGATATTGCTTACGACATTGGGGCCAAGTGGGTAACGCTTGAGGTGCGTATGTCCAATTATGTCGCGCAGAATCTTTATCACAAGTATGGTTTTCGCGAAGCCGGTATACGTCATCGCTACTACAGTGATAATCAGGAAGATGCGCTCATTATGTGGACCGACGAGATCAATACGCCTAACTACAAACACAAATTTCAAGGGTTGAAAAACACCCTGCTTAAAAAGCTGGAAGTGCAGTAGTCATATGCTTGTACTCGGTATCGAAAGTTCGTGTGACGAAACTGGAGCTGCACTCGTCAAGGACGGTCGTTACATCCTTTCGAATAGTGTGGCCTCTCAGATAGAAATTCACAATCGTTACGGCGGGGTCGTGCCCGAAGTTGCTTCACGGCAGCAACTGGCTACCATTATCCCTGTGCTCGAAATAGCCTTAGAGCAAGCTGGCTGCTCATGGGAGAAGATTGATGCCGTTGCTGCCACCTATGGCCCTGGTCTGGCGGGATCACTGCTGATCGGTCTGACAGTGGGAAAGACGCTTGCGCTGGCCCATAATCTGCCCTTCCTCGGCGTCAATCATCTGGAAGCGCATATCTACGCTAACTGGTTGCGCAAAGAAGGCGCGCTCACCTCCAGCTCTGCACACTGGAGCTACCAGGAGGGTGATCCCATCTTTCCTCTCGTCTGTCTGATCGTTTCGGGTGCCCATAGTGAACTGGTGTTCGTGCCAGAACATGGGCATTACCAATTGCTCGGTCGCACCCGTGATGATGCGGCTGGCGAAGCTTTTGATAAAGTCGCACGTATTCTCGGGCTTGGCTACCCAGGTGGTCCTGCCATTCAAAAAGCGGCTCAGCAAGCCGAAGAAGAACTGCTGTGGCAGCAGAAGCCCCTTACCCAGGCTCGTAATAGCTATCGCTTACCACGGGCCTGGCTGCGCGGTTGCTACGACTTCAGCTTTAGTGGTTTGAAAACAGCTATGCTCCACCTTGCCGAAGGCGCAACTGAGAACAACAACGGCAAGCAAGTCAGCCACTATACGCGCATGGGTGCGCAAGCAGCGCAGCAAGGAATGCCTAATGTTGCATTGCTAGCATCGAGTTTTCAAGAAGCGATTGTTGATGTGCTGGCGGTGAAAACGCGTCTCGCGGCCCAGGAATATGGTGTCAAGCAGGTCGTGCTGGCTGGTGGAGTGGCGGCTAACACGAGCCTACGCGCTCGTCTGGAGCAAGAATTGTCGCCGCTGCATATTCACCTCAGTTTCCCTCCTGTCAGTTTTTGTACTGACAATGCTGCTATGATTGCTAGCGCTGCCTTCTTTCATCTCAGTCGTGGTGAACAGCATGGTCTTGATCTCGACGTACAGCCTGGATTGAGTCTCCCATTTATAAAAAGGTGAGTGAATCATATGCCGAAACAGAAAGCCTATGCCCTAGGCATTGACCTGGGAGGAACTAAAACTCTTGCCGCAGTGATTGATATCACATCCGGCGAAGTGGTTGCTTCAGCACGTAAGCGCACACGCGCCGAGCGGGGGCAAGAGTTTATCTCGCAGCATACTATTGAGCTTGCCACCGCAGCACTGGAGGACGCCAAGCTTCCTCATGGTACAGAACTTGTTGCCGTTGGCGTTGGTGCTGCCGGACAGATTGACCGTAAAGCAGGTGTCATTGTCGATGGACCCAACCTGGATGTTCACGATATGCCTATAGGTGCTCTGCTGAGCAAGCAATTTGGCAAACCTGTTGCCGTCGGTAATGATGTAGAAGTGGCAGCTTTGGGCGAATATGTCTATGGTGCGGGCAAAGGGTACAATAACTTCGTCTGTATCTTCGTTGGCACAGGCATTGGCTCGGGCATTGTGCAAAATGGCAGTCTGTACACGGGTCTGACAGGGACCGCAGGCGAAGTGGGTCATATTACCATTGCGGCGGAAGGCCGTATTTGCGGCTGTGGCAGCCGTGGATGTCTGGAAGCGTATGCTTCGCGTACTGCTATTACCAAAGCGATCATGGCAGAGATTCATCACGGACGCTCTTCGGTACTGGCAGACGAAGCCGAGCGCCAGTTGAAAGCAGGTGAGGCCATCATCCGGTCAGGAATACTAGCAAGCGCTATTCAGCAGAAAGACGAATTGGTGATTGAGATCGTCTCCGAAGCAGCGAACTACCTCGGTTACGGCCTCGCCTCCGTCCTGAACTTCTACAACCCCGACTGCATCATCCTTGGTGGAGGCGTTATTGAGGCCATTGATCTGCTATTTGAAACTGCCGTTCACCGCACTCGTGTTACTGCTCTGACTGCGCCAGCCAAGAAAACGCCTATTTTACGCGTAAAACTGGGTGATTTCTCTGGCGTGGTTGGAGCTGCTTGTTTGGCTGCGCAGGGTGCTGGGTATCAGTTTCCTACGTAGATTCTCTCTCTGCTTCTATCTGTAAATAGGCACTCAAAAAGAAAGTAGAAACGTGTGGCTTCTAGGTCGATGAGTTGTCTTGTAGAAAAATAACATCTTCGTAGACACTCGCAAGAGGAAAGGTGATACCGAGACTTGTGAGCACGACCTTGTCGTCTGGCCCAAAAGGGGAGAGCTTCCAGAAAGGACGTTGCTCACGTTGGTAAACCTCGATGGATTTCTGTTGTGTGTCTACCAGCACGTATTCCTCGACAGTCGGACAGGCTCGATAATAGCTGAATTTCTTCCCTCGATCTTTGGCTTCAGTACTGGGTGAGAGGACCTCAACAATGAGACGTGGGGACTGTACGATGTCGACTCTCCCCCTGTCACGTGGATCACACGTAACAGAGACATCAAGATAGACGTAGCGCTTCTCAGAGAGGCGCACTTTCATATCAGAGTCATAAACACGGCATGGGCTACCACGAAGCTGGTTACGGATGAGACTGGCGATATTCTGTTTAATTATGGAATGATCAGCAGTTCCTCCTGCTAGCATGTAGGCATAGCCATCGATGAATTCATAGCGTTCCTCACTGCCGGTACGTTCAAGGGCCAAATACTCATCGACACTTATTAGTAGTCGATGTGGTTGAGCAAGCATTCTTTTATGCTCCTTAGCAAGCAAGCCTAGGATGTTTTTCTAGCTTAGAACCTAGCAAAAAACTGTCCTACTCTACATCGAAATCCCGGCAGAGTTGGCGATTGAAGTGTATCAGCCTCACTAAGCGTCTTATCAAGCTCAAGAATGCCTTCTTGTCGCCGATAGACTTCAAGACGCTGCTCTTGCCAGTTCACAATCCAATACTCCTCAGCACCACGACGTGAATAGAGTTTGAGTTTTACTTCGCGATCTCGACGTTCATTGGTTGAACCGGGTGAAAGAACTTCAACCACGAGTTCAGGACAACTATGCAGTTTTCCGTCCTCCCACAATGCGGTCTTTAACCGTTCTCGACTAATCCACACCACGTCGGGGACAACATTGGTATCATCGGTGAAAATGATCCCCGGCCCAAGATTGGCCAAGCCAGCTTCTGATTGCTCACTCCAAGCCTTAAGTAGAGCAGCCAACTGAAAGCAAACTAATTGATGTTGCCAATCCGGTTGTTTCGACACGTACAATTCTCCATCAATAATTTCGTATCGCTTACCATCGTCTGGTAGCAGTTCTAAGTCATGTATTGTCCAGCGTAGTGTCTTCATAAGGTTCTCTCTGCTTCTATTGGGTCAGTGAAAGATGAAGTGAGGATGAAGGTAGATATAACGCGTCTCAGTACTATTTCATCAAGCCGTAGCTCGTCCTCACTGCTGAGTGAGAAGTGATCGATTCTTTCGCTCATAGTCAGCAATCATCATCCCTAACTCCACCGTGCCGCGCTCTCTTGCCGAGCCGTCATGGAGCAATTTCGTGTGCAAGTTTTTCACCCGCATGAGGGTACTTTTTCCTGCCACAGCAGCAGCCAGCGTGAAGGCTTCTTTGGCGGTATCAGTGCAGTAATCAACATCGCCTTGTCCATAGTATGCCTCAGCTTGACGGACAATCAGGCGCGCCCGCTCAGGAACCCGCGTCGGGTCATAGGTCTTCAAGCTCTTGTCCAGCAGTCTGAACGCTCGGTCATAGTCCCGCAAGGTCACTGCGGCGATGCCCTTATGTGCATTAAGGCGCGCAGCGTTAAAAGCGGTATACGTACGCTCTTGAGCTTGTGCCGTCTGTTCAAGAATATTCTCAGCTAAATCCAGAGTGCGCCAGCACTGCTGTGCCTGCCCCACTCTGGCATAGGCATCCGAGAGAATACATAGCGTGCCGCCGCGCAATAGAGGCAAGCCCTTGCCTTGGATCAGATCACGAGCATGCTCTAAATAGTCGATGGCCTCTCGTGGCTGTTGTTTACGCAGAAACGTAATGCCCTCACCCTCCCGCGCTGCTGCCATCAGCTCAGCATCATTCAATTCTGAGGCAACCGCATATGCGTTTTGCTGCCACGCAAGCGACTGGTGGTGGTGCAGCAGGTCACTTTCGACCAGTCCTTGCAAGTGGTAGACCACGCATAGTTGGGTCTGAGCACGTCGATGCCAGCCCCTCTCAGATGTCCCTTGGGCAAAGCTTTCGACGGCTTTGACTAATCGGCTCAAGCCACGAACTGTATGACGCGGTCCACCCATATCAAATGTTGTCCAACGAGCGTTAACCATATCCTCGACGAAGGACATGGGATCATCATTGTACAGCAGCACAGTGCGCTCATCCCACTGGTCTTGCGTGTCGGTATCCAGTTGGAGAGAGGCAGCAGGAATACCAAGAAAGGCGACTAGAAACTGTCGCCGCTCAAAGCTTTTAATCACGGCTTGCTTCTCCATTCGCTGCACCGTATGTACGCTGACGCTCATATAGTCAGCCAGGTCTTGTTGCGACAAGTTGGCCGCTTGACGGTACGCGGCGACAATCCTTCCCTGATGCATCTGTGCCATCTGTATGACATGCCTGTCAGTCATCTTGTGTTCCTCACTTTGTCAGAATTACTCAGCACATGCGGTGGACGCACTCCTGAGTTTAGAGTATACTCCGAAGTGAAGGGTGCATAAACGCAGATGGACACAGTTCTAGAGTAGAGCGCTTCTCTCTGTGAGTCATCAGGATACATTGCTATCTCAGTGTACCATGCATTCTCTCCTTAAAGCAATATAGAGACGTGTTTCGTATCTTATAGTTCCAAAAAGTCTAGCGATCTCTAGCGTTTCATAGCGAGCTAGGGATTTCTCTTTTTGGGTTCGTGAGGGGAACGACAATCCTCACCGGATGGACTACCAGGGATGCCAGCACCCCCTTACCATCCTCTACCCCCTCCGTCCCGAAGGCATCAGGGGCTACTTTCCTAATGGTGTTTCCTGCGCCGTTAATATCGGCATTGATCTCTCGCCCATTTGATACGCGGTACAACCCACGTTTCACCCGCTTCCCGCTGAACGTATGCTGCTCATTGCTGTTGTTCGGGTCACGCTCTGGTAACGGGTCCAGGTCCAGTAACGACGCTTTGGACGTGTAAGACTCTTCTGTGATCTCTACACGAATGCCTACCAGTTCCGCCTTGTAGGTGAGCATCGCAATGAAGCGGGCATGTGGGATCTGCACAAAGTTCTGATTAGTGCGCTTACCCATGTTCGCCTCTTGCTTCCAGCCATCATTCTTGCCAATCACGAGGGTACCTATCCCTTCTTTCACCAACAGATCAATTATCCTCCTGCTCGCGGTGTGCATATAGTGGTTGATACGCCTGTTTCGTGTATTGGTCATGCGTTCCATGCGCTTGGTGGTACCCGTTGTCCCTAGTTGCTTCTGTAACTCTGCTTTGCGCTTGTTATAAAATTGGTTTACGCTTTTGACTGGACGCCCGTTAACTAATACTGACCGAAAGCCAGGTTTGTTTGCAGTTAGCGCTACCAGATTATTCATGCCCATATCTATGCCAGCGTAATAAGCAGGGTTTACTGCCGCTTGTTTTTCTTCTTTCTCGTACACCGCTTCCAGCACGTAATAGCCCTTGCGCGGCACAATGCGTACTTGTGCGATGTCCTTTTGCTTGGTCTGGACTTCGCTAGGAAGCATGGAGGGTTTGATGAGTCCATGCTTCAAACTCTTCTTGCTCACTGCTTGCTTCGTGTAGACCAGCAGGTTCCGCCCCTTGGCTTTGTCTTTGTACTTGGGTGGTTTCGGTCGTCCCAGGAACTTGGAGGGGGCTTGCTTGTACGCTTCAAGCGCCTCAAAGAAGCTGGTCCAGGCATCATCAAGTTGTTTGAGCACCTGCTGACTGACTTTTGCGGGTAACGCTCTGTACGCCTCATGCGACTGCATGCGCTTGTCTAGTACGGCATAGCGGAGCCACGTTGAGCTTGAACTACTTTTGTAGAGGCTCCAAAGATTTGAATTAGCACATCAGTTGTTCATAGGCAACGGGACTCTTGTAGCCTAGTGAAGAATGGCGTCGGACCCGATTGTAGAAAACTTCTGTGTACTCAAAGATGGCTTGCCTG